>NZ_FNVI01000013.1:0-186652 GCF_900107945.1 Methylobacterium sp. 190mf
CGATGCCGCGGGGCGCCGCGGGGATCGGATCCCGCGCGTACTTGGCCGACACCTGGGTTCCCGCGGCGTCCCGCGTCCCTCGTGCTCGCCTCCCGGGCCATGCCCCCGGCGCCACGCGCGCGCGGGGACGATCACGCGTGTCCGCGAGCCTCGGCGTTTCGCGCCCGAATCGGCGCAGGAGCGCCCCCCGGCCGGAGCGGGCGCCCAAGCCCGCGGCGACCCGCGACCCCTGGAAAGTTGACGGCGGCCCGGCGGACTGCCATCCGCCCGTCCGACACGTCCGCCCGCCCGCGACATCCTCGAGTCCGAAGAGCCCATGACCGACCTGATCGAGACGATCCGCCGGACGCTCGTGCCGATCCACAAGGAGGGCTATCCCTTCATCCTGATCGGCATCGTGCTGACGGTGCTGGCCGGCTACTTCTCCCAGTTCTTCGGCTGGATCTTCCTGATCCTCACCCTCTGGGTCTGCTACTTCTTCCGCGATCCGGAGCGCGTCACCCCGGTGGCGGACGGGCTCGTGATCTCGCCCGCCGACGGGCGCGTGAACCTCATCGCCACCGTCCTGCCGCCGCCCGAGCTCGACCTGCCGCAGGTGCCGACCCTGCGGGTCTCCGTGTTCATGAACGTGTTCGACTGCCACGTGAACCGGGTGCCGGTGGCGGGCCGGATCGGCCAGATCCACTACACGCCGGGCCTGTTCCTCAACGCCGAGCTCGACAAGGCCAGCGACGACAACGAGCGCAACGGCATGGTCATCGAGACGACCCATGCCGGCCAGCCGAAGCGGGTCGGCGTGGTGCAGATCGCCGGCCTCGTGGCCCGGCGCATCGTCGGCTTCGTTGCGGCGGGCGACGTGCTCGGCGTCGGCGAGCGGTTCGGCCTGATCCGCTTCGGCTCGCGGGTGGACGTGTACCTTCCGGCCGGCTCGACCGTGCTGGTCGGCCTCGGCCAGAAGGCGGTGGCCGGCGAGACGGTGCTGGCCGATCTCGGCGGCGGCCCGGAGCGGCTGTTCAAGCGGATCTGAGGCGGCCATGGACGATCTCTTCCCGCCCTTCGCGCCCGACCCGAACGAGCCGCGGCCGCGCCGGTTCAAGCCGGTGCCGTTCCGGATGATCGCGCCCAACATGATCACCCTGATGGCGCTCTGCCTCGGGCTGACGGCGATCCGGCTCGCCTTCGAGGGCAAGTTCGAGCCCGCCGTCATCGCCGTGGTCGTGGCCGGCGTGCTCGACGGCATCGACGGGCGGGTGGCGCGGCTGCTCAAGGGCACGTCGCGCTTCGGCGCCGAGCTCGACTCGCTCGCCGACTTCGTGAATTTCGGCTGCGCCCCGGCGCTCATCCTCTACGGCTTCGTGCTGTTCCACCTGAAGTCGGTCGGCTGGATCGTGGCGCTGATCTTCGCCATCGCCATGGCGCTGCGCCTCGCCCGCTTCAACGCGATGCTGGACGACCCGAACCGGCCGGAATGGAAGAAGGACTTCTTCGTCGGCATGCCGGCGCCGGCGGGGGCGCTCACCGCGATGCTGCCGCTCTACCTGCACTTCCTGGGCTTCGGCATCGAGACCTGGGCGGCGCCCGCGGTCCTGATCTACGTGCTGTGCATCGCCCTCCTGGTGGTCTCCACGGTCCCGACCTACTCGGGCAAGACCATGGGCAAGCGGGTGCCGCGCAGCCTCGTCCTGCCGATCTTCCTGTTCGGCGTCGCGGCCTTCGGCATCCTGATCAGTTACCCGTTCGAGGCGCTGGTGGCGGTGAGCGGCGGCTACCTGCTGACCATCCCGGTCGTCGCCGCCCAGTATCGCCGGCGGCTCAAGGCAGAGCCGGCGCTCCCGGCCGGGGAGCGGCCCGCGGCCGGGGCGGATGCGCAGCCCGAGAGCGGTGCGGAGGCGCGGCCGCCGGCCGTCTAGCCGGACCGGGCGCTGGCCGCCGCGGGATTCTCCCCTACCTTGGCAGCGTTCGTGGAGGGGGTTCCGGAGATGCTCGAGGAATTCAAGAAATTCGCGCTGCGCGGGAACGTGGTCGATCTCGCGGTCGGCGTGATCATCGGCGCGGCCTTCGGGGCCATCGTCAATTCAGCCGTGCAGGACATCTTCATGCCGGTGATCGGCGCGATCACCGGCGGGCTCGATTTCTCGAACTACTACATCCCGCTCTCGTCCAAGGTGCAGGCCGGCTTGCCCTACGTGGACGCGAAGAAGCAGGGCGCCGTCCTCGGCTACGGCCAGTTCCTGACGCTGACGCTCAACTTCGCCATCGTCGCCTTCGTGCTGTTCCTGGTGATCCGGGCGATGAACCGTCTCCAGCACGCCGAGGTCAAGAAGCCCGACGAGGTGCCGGCCGACGTGAAGCTGCTCTCCGAGATCCGCGACCTGCTGGCGACGAAGCCGCGCGTCTGACGGCTCAGCCCGCGCGCGTGTCGTCGTCCGACGGCTTGACCCCGAAGGCGTCGAGGATCTGGTCGAGGGCCTGCCCGACGGCGCCGGTGCCCTCCTCGTGGGTCTTCAAGCGGGTCTCGAGCCTGCGGATCTGCGGCTCGAACGCGTCGGGCACCGGGTCGTCGCCCAGGAAGCGCGGCTTGTCGGTCCCGACCGGCAGGACGCTACGCAGCTGCTGGCCGAGATGGTCGCGCACCGGTTCCGGCAGGGTGGATTTCGGATCGGTGGGAGTGTCGCTCATGGTCGCCTCACGGGTCGAACCGTCGTCAACGGCCGGACGGATGAAGCGTTGCGCCGGCGGCCGCGTCTGCGGGAATGCCCCCGAAGCCAAGCTCCGGGGGCATTCGGGCCGGCACGAGACCGGCCCAGGGTCTTAGTCGATGACCTCGACGATGCGGTGACCGCGGTCGACCAGCACCGGGCGGTCGTTCACCACGGTGTAGCGGTAGCCCGGCTGCACGCGGTACTCGCTCGGCACGTCGTAGTAGGTCACGCCCGAGTTCGGCAGGGTGGTGCCGACGGCGACGCGGCCGTCGTAGTCGTACGAGCGGACGTTGCGCTCGCGGACGTAGCTGCGAAAGCGCGGGGCCATGTCGACGCCGAGGATGCCGCCCACCGTGCCGGTGGCCGCGCCGACCGCGCCGCCGACGATGCCGCCGATCGGGCCGGCCGCGTCGGCACCCGCGGCGGCGCCGCGCTCGGCGCCCGGGATGGTACCCTGGGCCTGAGCGGCCAGCGGCAGCGACAGGGCGAGGGCCGAGGCGGCGATGAGGGTCTTGAAGGTCATGCGGTGCGTCTCCGTTCCGTGGTGTTTCGCCGCGCTGGCGCAGCGAAGCTCGGGCCGGTAACGCCCGATCCCCGGAATCGGATGCATCTTTTTTTGTGGAGCGCCGGACCGCGGCTGGCCGGCCGCCTACGCGTCCTTGGGCATCGCCGACTGGATGAACCGGTCGGAGCCGAGATCCTCCTCGTCGTAGCCCAGGAGTTCCGCGAGGCGGCCGCGGGCGCGGCTGACGCGGCTCTTCACGGTGCCGACCTTGCAGCCCATGATCGTCGCGGCCTCCTCGTAGGAGACGCCCTCGGCGCCGACCAGCACCAGCGCCTCGCGCTGGTCCGGCGGCAGCTTGGCGAGCGCCGACTGCAGGTCCTCGACGTCGAGCCTGTCGCCCTGGTGCGGCGCGGTGGCGAGCCGGGCCGCGTAGGACCCGTCCTGGTCCTCGACCTCGCGGACACGCTTGCGGTGGTCCGAGTAGAAGATGTTGCGCAGGATCGTGAACAGCCACGCGTTCAGGTTCGTCCCCGGCTGGAACCGGGCGCGGTGCTGCCAACCCTTCAGCAGGGTGTCCTGGACGAGGTCGTCCGAGCGGGCCGGGTTCGAGGTCAGCGACAGCGCGAAGGCGCGCAGCGACGGCACGGCCGCGAGCAGGCCGTTGCGGAATTCCGGCTCGATCGCCTCGCCCCGGGCGCGCAGCGCCGCCTCGAGCTTCTCGATCAGCTCGGCGAAGCGGGACGGCAGCGTCTCCTCGCCGATCCGGTCGTAGACCGTGCGCAGGTGCTCCCCGAGATGCGTGCGGATGCCGGGCGCCAGGTTCGGGCGGCCATCCCGAGTCCCGTCCTCCTGGGACAGGACGGTGTCGGTGTCGTCGCGGGTCATGCGTATCGCGCTCGTCAACTCATCGTGGCTCGACCTGTGGTCCCGAGCGGGTCGAGGCGGAGCGCTTGCCGGCTCGAACCGGTGGTGAGGTCCGGCCGATGCGCTCCTGTTACCGGGATTCTAGCGCATCGGCCGCGGCCATGCACCCTCGGGCAAAACACACTTAAGCTAAGTTGGCCGGTCTCAACAGCCGGATCGCCCCGTCGCGCAGGGTCAGGACGTCGCCGCGGGCGAGATCGGTCCAGCACTCGTCCCGGGTCAGCGCCTGCGTGGCGATGACCGTCACCACGTCGTGCTCGGTGGTCTCCTGGGCGAAATCCACCTGCCAGTCCTCGTCGATCAGGGTGGCCTTCCCGAAGGGGGCGCAGCGGGTGAGGTAGCAGAGGCGCTTGCCGCAATGGGCGTAGAGGGTGCGGCTGTCGGTGAGCAGCATGTTGAACACGCCGAGCGCGTGCAGCTCGCCCGCGAGGTCGGCCACCGCCCGGTCGAGGGTCTCGGGGCGGGGCAGGGCGCGGAACCGGGCCTGGAGCCGGCCGAGCATCCAGCAGAAGGCGTGCTCGCTGTCGGTGGAGCCGATCGGCATGAAGCCGCCCAGCGGCAGCCGCTTCACGCCCTTGAGCTGACCGTTATGCGCGAAGGTCCAGCGGCGGCCCCACAATTCCCGGGAGAACGGGTGGGTGTTCTCCAGGCTGACCCGGCCGCGATTGGCCTTGCGGACATGGGCGACCACGATCCGGCTCTTGATCGGCATGTCGCGCAGGAGCCGGGCGAGCTGCGAGCGGGCGCTGGGCTCCGGCTCGTGGAAGCTGCGGCAGGTGCGGCCGTCGTAGAAGCTGATACCCCAGCCGTCGGCGTGCGGCCCGGTCTCGCCGCCGCGCCGGGCGAGGCCCGCGAAGGAGAAGCGGATGTCGGTCGGCACGTTGGCGCTCATGCCGAGCAGTTCGCACATCGTCTTTCAGCCGGGCCATGCGGGGAAGCGGCCCCGTTTAGGAGCGTTCGGCCGTCCCGACAACGGCTTTCGCGCGGGTCAGCGGGCGAGATAGTCGGTCAGCGTCATGCCGACCATGATGGCGACCCAGAAGAAGCCGAGCCCCGAGAATAGCCGGATCAGGGGCGGCTCGTGGATCACCTCCATGGAGACGAGGAGGATCAGCGCCACCATCACGGCGACGACCGCGAGCTCCACGATCCAGACCTGCGCGAAGGGGAGGGTGGCGCCCAGCGTCACGTTGACGGCGAGCAGGGCGAGCAGCGCCAGGAAGGTGAGGACGGGCGTGCGCAGGCGCTTCCGGAGCAGGGCGCGGTCGTCGGCGCTCAGGGTCGCGAGGGGGTTCCGCATCCTACCGGTTCACCACGTAGAGGATCGGGAATGCGAGGATCCAGACCAGATCGATGAAGTGCCAGTACAGGCCGTAGACCTCGATCCAGTTCTGGTGCCGGGCGAGGAACCCGGCCCTGGCGGCCATCCACGTCATGCCGAGCAGGAGCGTGATGCCGGTGAACAGGTGCAGCGCGTGGAGCAGCGTCGCGACGTAGTAGAGGTTCACGAACAGCCGCGCCGCCGGCGTCTCGGCGAGGGCGAAGGGCCTGTCGCTGAGGAACGGCATCATGTGCTCGGCCCAGTCGGCGTAGTACTCGTAGCCCTTGAGCACGAGGAACAGGCCGCCCAAAGCCGCGGTCGCCAGCATCGCCCGGACCATGGCGCGCTGCCAGCCCATGCGCGAGAACTCGATCGCCATCGACATGGTCAGGCTGGAGCAGATCAGCACCACGGTGTTGGTGGCCCCGATCCAGAACTTCAGGTGCTTGGCCGCCGCGACCGTCGCCTCGGGGTGCTGGATCCGGGTGATCAGCGCCACCAGGAACAGGGCCGCGAACAGTAGCAATTCGGTGATCAGCCACGCCCAGATGCCGAGCGTCGCCGCTTCGCGCTGCTGCGCCACGCTCTCGAAATGGTGGGCGCGGGCGACCCCGACGCCGTCGGCGAGGGGCTCGCTCATCCGTGCTGGTCCCGGGCTTCCTGGGCCTGGATCGGGTAGTCGTAGGGGATGCGCGGCACCTCCGGCGGGGACAGGAAATTGTGCGTCGGCGGCGGGGACGACGTCTCCCACTCGAGCCCCTTCGCGTTCCACGGGTTGGCGGGCGCCTTCCGCCCGAACCAGAGGGAGTAGACGAGGTAGAGCATCGGGAAGAGGTAGCCCGCCGCCAGGATCGTGGCGCCGGCCGAGGACAGGACGTTCAGGAGCTGGAACTCGGCCGGGTAGGTCGCGTAGCGCCGCGGCATCCCCAGATAGCCGAGGATGAACTGCGGGAAGAAGGTCACGTTGAAGCCGAGGAAGATCAGCAGCGCCGAGACCCGCCCCCAGGGCTCGCTGTACATGCGGCCGGTGAATTTCGGCCACCAGAAGTGCAGGCCGCCGAGGAAGGCCAGCACCGTGCCGCCGACCATGATGTAGTGGAAATGCGCGACCACGAAGTAGGTCGCGTGGATGTGCTGGTTGATGGCGAGCGTCGCGAGGTAGAGCCCGGTGAGCCCGCCGAGCACGAACAGGCCGATATAGCCCATCGCGTAGAGCATCGGCGTGTCGAGGCGCAGCGCCCCCTTATGGATCGTCGCGGTCCAGTTGTAGACCTTCACGGCCGAGGGCACCGCCACCGCGAAGGACAGGGCGGAGAATACCAGCGAGGCCAGGTCGCTCTGGCCGTTGACGAACATGTGGTGACCCCAGACGAAGAAGGTCACCGAGGCCAGCCCGATCGACGCGTAGGCGACGAAGCGGTAGCCGAACAGCTTCTTCTGCGCGAAGGCCGGGACGATCTCGGAGATCACCCCCATGCCGGGCAGGACCATGATGTACACGGCCGGGTGCGAGTAGAACCAGAACAGGTGCTGGAACAGCACCGGGTCGCCGCCATAGGCCGGATCGAACACGCCGATATGGAAGGCGCGCTCCGCGATCAGCAGGATCAGCGCGGTGGTGATCACGGGCGTCGCCAGCAGGAAGATCAGGCTCGTGGCGTAGTGCGCCCAGACGAAGATCGGCAGCTTGAACCACGTCATGCCGGGCGCCCGCATGGTGTGGATCGTGACCACGAAATTGAGCCCGGTCAGGATCGACGAGAAGCCCACGATGGTCACGCCGATCAGCGCCGGCAGGACCCAGGTGTTCGAGAAGGCCGTGGAGAGCGGGGCGTAGAAGGTCCAGCCGGTATCGACCCCGCCCAGCACCACCGAGACCAGGGTGAACAGGGCGCCGGCCATGAACACGTACCAGCTGGTCAGGTTGAGCTTCGGGAAGGCGAGGTCCCTGGCCCCGATCATCAAGGGGATCAGGAAGTTGCCGAAGGTCGCGGGGATCGACGGGATCAGGAAGAACCAGACCATCACCACCCCGTGGATGGTGAAGGCCTTGTTGTAGGTGTCGTTGGTCATGATCGCGCCGTTCGGCACGACGAGCGCGAGGCGCACCACGCCGGCCGCCAGGGCGCCGATCACGAAGAAGCCGGTGATCGAGGCGAGGTAGAGGATCGCGATGCGCTTGTGATCGGTGGTGAGGAACCACGAGCGCAGGGTCGATTCCGCGTGCAGGTAGTCGGATTTTCGCCCGATCGTGGATTCGGGGGCGTGGGGTTCCCGGCGGGCGGTGCCGCCGACGCTGCCCGATGCGCTCATCGTGTCGCTCCCGGCAGCGTCGCGTCCGCGGCCTTGCCGGAGGCCGGACCCGCGTAGAATTTCAGGAAATCGATCAGCGTGCCGAGCTCGTCCGCCGGGATCCGGCCGGCGAAGCTCGGCATCACCTGCTTGCCACCGCCGGCGAGCCGGTCACCGTTCGGGTTCAGGATCTTCTCGCGCAGCCACGCGTCGTCGGCGGTGACGGTGCGCCCGTCCGCGAGCTTGACTTGGCTGCCGTAGAGGCCCGCGAGGCTCGGCGCCTTCACGGACGAACCGGGGTCGTGGCAGCCGGCGCAGCCATAGGCCTCGTAGAGCGCCCGGCCCGCCGCGACCTTGCCCTGCTGCGCGCCGGCGTGGGTCAGCCAGTCCTGGTAGTCGCCGGGATTCATGAAGGTGACCTCGCCGCCCATCACGGAATGGTCGGTGCCGCAATATTCCGAGCAGTAGAGATGGTAGGTGCCGGTTTTCTCGGCCTTGAACCACAGGTCGGTGTAGCGGTCGGGCAGGGCCGCCACCTGCATCCGCACGGCCGGCAGGTAGAGGGCGTGGATCACGTCCTGGCTGATGATGTGCAGCCGGATCGGCTGGCCGATCGGCAGGTGCAGGTTGTTGATCTCGGACTGGCCCGTCGGGTGCTGGAACTTCCACATCCACTGCCGGCCGATCACCTCGACCACCATGGCGTCGGGGGGCGGGTTCTTCGACTCGACGAACAGTCGGGCGCCCCAGACGAAGAAGATCAGCGTCAGCAGGAACGGGATCAGCATCCAGCTGATCTCGATGAGGTTCGACCGGATGCCCGAGGGGCTCCGATCCGCCTCGGAGCCCTCGCGGTAGCGCAGGGCGAAGTAGGTGATCGCCACGAAGACCGGCACGGTCAGCAGCAGCGTCAGCACCGTGAAGGCCAGGATCAGCCAATCGGTCTCGATCGCCGTGGCGGAGACCGCGGCGGGCCAGAGCTGGAGGGAATCGTGGCTCGGCGTCATCGCGCAGCGGGCTCCGCCGGTTCGAGGGAGCGGCCGACGGTCAGGTCCATGGCGCGCCCGATCGGGATGCGGGCGCGGGTGTGGGCCTCGTCCCGGTAGCCGTAGCCGGAGAGGCGCGCCGCGGCCTCGGCCCGCTCGCGGTCGAGGTCGGCGTAGGGGTCGGCCTGCAGGTTCGGCGGCGGCGGCGCCAGCCGCGTCGTCTGCTGCGGCGTCAGGGTGGGCAGCGCCCGGCGCTGGCTCGCCGCGAAGGTGCCCATCAGCCAGACCATCGCGCCGACGACCGCCAGCGCCGCGAGCGCGAGGCCCGCCATCACCAGCACGGTGTTGCGGACGTTGACGTCGCGCGTCTCGTGCCCGGGATCGTCGGGATGGCGCTGGGTGTTGGCCGCCGGGCGCGGCGGCCGCCCGTTCAGGAGGCCGCTGCCGCGCAGGGTCAGCCCCGCGAGGATCGCCGGGATCAGGCCGGTGGGTCCGTCCGCGCTCATGCCGGCCTCCCGGCGCGGCGGGCGGTCGCGGCCGCGCGGTCTGCGCGCGGACGCATCAGCGGGCGCAAAGCGGCCGCGAGGCAGGCCACGGCGCCGGCAGCCAGCACGTCGCTCGGCCGGAGGACGAAGCGGTCGCGCACCGCCGGGGTGATCAGCCAGAACATCTCCAGGGCGTGGACGGCGACCGCCGCGCCGGCCAGGATCCGGGTGGTCGGGCGGCCCGGCCGCAGGGTCGCGAGCCCGGCCAGGACCACGACCGCGCCGGCCACGATCGCCAGCGCCCGCCCGACCCAGCCGCCGCGGGCGAGGTACCACGCCACCTCGGGCGGCAGGTTGGCCGACCAGACGATCAGGAACTGCACGAAGTGCATGTAGGCCCAGAGGCCGAGGAGCACGACGAGGGGGACGAGCCGGCCCCGGCCGGGGGCCGTGCGGCCGCGCCCCACGGGCTCCGGCTCCTCCCAGGCCAGCAGGATCGCCGCCGCGAAGGCGAGGCCGCTCCACGCCGTCATCACCAGGAGACCCAGGAGGGTGGAGTCGAGCCGCGGATCCAGGGAGGCGACGACGTCGGTGACGAACAGCGTGCCGATGACCGCGTGCAGGCCCACCGCCGGCACGGTCCGCCCCTCGCCGGGCGCGTCGAACGGTCTGGCGAAGCGCAGCGCCAGCCAGGTCCAGGCCGCGAGGTAGGCGATGACCCGGACCGCGAAGAACGGCACCGTGAACCACAGGGCGGCCAGCGGCGTGCGCGCCGGGGCGCTCACCCACGGATAGAGCAGCGGCGCGGCGGCCAGCAGCGGCAGCGCCAGCACGGCCGCGACCGGCATCAGAGCCGTCAGCCGGCGCAGGCCCGCCAGCATCTCGATGCCGCCGCGCTCGCGGACCCGCTTGCCGAAGCGCTCGGCCACGATGACCACCGGCAGGGCGCCGACCGGCAGGGCGAGGAGGACCAGCCACGCCGCGAGATACGAGGCCGCAGCCCCGCGCCAGCCGCCCGCGATCAGGCAGACGGCCAAGAGGACGAGGCCGGCGAGGCCGAGAAGGGCGGGGCGCCTCACCGCGTCGCCTCCAGTCGCGCGCGATCCGCCTCGGGCAGGCTCGCCACCGGAGCGTCCTGGCTGAGCTGGAGGGCGCGGACGTAGGCGACGATCGCCCAGCGGTCGGCCGAGGGGATCATCTGGGCCATGCCGAACATCGCCTTCCGGCCGTACGAGATGGCGTCGTAGAGGTCGGACGCGGAGGCCGCGCGCACCGGCCCGGCGGTGAGGTCGCCGGCGGACGGGAAGCCCCGGGCCACGATCATCCCGGCGCCGCGGCCGTCCTGCCCGTGGCAGGGGGTGCAGAACACCCCGTAGCGCTCGCGGCCCTGGTCGAGCAGCGCCCGGCTGATCGCCTGCGGCTGCGGCGCCGCGCGGGCCGGATCGCTCCGCGGCACGGTGCCGGCCACCGGCTGGCGCATCGTGATCTCGCGGGGGAAGAACGGGTTCTTGTCCCAGGTCTTGGCCCGGGCCTGATCGGCCATGTCGGCCTCGCCGCAGGCGGCGAGCGGCGCGAGGGCCAGGCAGGCGAGGAGGGCGCGTGGCCCGGCGCGGCGGGCGGCGCGGCGGACGGCGCGCCTCATCGCGGGATCCGCCGGATCTCGAGGGGGCGCCCGGCCTCGGCCGGCAGGGAGGCGAGCCGCCGCTCGATCCGCGCCGCGTCGAACCGGTCGCCCCGCGCCTCCGCGGAGAGGAAGAACCGGTCCTCCGAGGCGCGCAGGAAGCCCGGGATGTTGAAGGCCGGATGGTTCAGCCGGGGCAGGCGGTTGAGCACGAGGAGCGCGAGGTGGATCGCCACGCAGCCCGCCATCATCGCGAAGGAGACGCTCGGGACCACGAAGGACGGCCAGGACAGGCGCGGGCGGCCGCCGATCAGGAACACGTAGTCGTAGGCCGTGGCGTAGATGCACAGCGCGAAGAAGCCGGAGCCGCCGAGCAGGGCGCCCGCCAGGGCGTAGGGCAGGATCGAGCGCCCCTCCAGGCCCAGGGGCCGCAGGGTGCGGGGCATCGGCACCGGTCCGTGCCCGTCGAGATGGACGTGGTCCGGGCCGATCCCGGAGACCGCCTGGAGGGCGGCAGCGAGGTCGCCCTGGCTCGCGAAGGTCGCGGACACGCCCCACAGGGGCGCGGTGACCGGGTTCTCCTCGGGGCGACCCGTGGCCCCGGACGCGGCCGCGCGGGCGGCCTCCTGCGCGGCCGGCGACGCCGTCAGGGCGAGGCGGCGGCTCTCGACGATCGAGACGGCCGGCAGGTAGCGCAGGAACAGGAGCAGCAGGGTCAGGAACAGCCCGATCGAGCCCGCGAAGGTGGCGATGCCCCAGATGTCGGTCGTGTAGGGCAGCCTCGAGGAGGGCAGGAAGTCCTGCGTCAGGGTGACGACCAGGACCATGACGTGGTCGGCGTAGGCACCGATCGCCACGAGCAGCCCCACCGCCGCGATCGCCGGCGGCGCCGTGCGGGCGCGGGCCGACCAGAGGATCTGCGCGGGCAGGACGAGGCACAGGACCGCCGTCCAGGACACCAGGGCGTGGTCGCCGGTCATGCGCCGGACCAGGACGCCGCGCCCCTCGGCGTCGCCGTTGAGGAAGGTGTCGAAGTACTCGGCCGCGTAGCAGTAGGCGCTGGCGCAGCCGAGGCAGAGCAGCAGCCGCCCGAGCACGTCGAGATGGCGGTCCGTCACCAAGGCGTCGAGGCCGTAGACGAGGCGGATCAGCATCACGGTCACCGCCGTGACGCCGACGCCCGAATAGACCGCGTTGACCAGGAAGCTCACCGGCAGCAGCGTGCTGTGCCAGCCGGGCATCAGCGAGCCCGCCAGCATGACCGAGGCCCCGGTCTGGACCGAGACCACCAGCAGCACGCCGAGGAGCGCCACCGTCCGGTAGGCCTGGACCCAGATCTGCCAGTGGGCCGCCGAGCCGCGCCAGCCCGAGGCGAGGATGCCGTAGACCTGCGCGCGCAGGAGGGCGAGCTTGCGGGTCGGCGCCTTCGCGTCGAACTGGCGGAGCGCCTCGACGTGGGCCCGGTCGCGCAGCGTCGCGAGGTCCGGCAGCAGGCCGATGAACCAGAGGCTGACGCAGATCACCAGGAACGACACGATGTCGATCGCGTCCCACAGGAGCGGCGAGCGGAACTGCGGCCAGAGATCGTAGGTGTTGGGGTAGGGCAGGTTCCAGAAGAAGAACCAGGGCCGCCCGAGATGGATGATCGGGTAGAGGCCGGCGGCCGCGGTGGCGAGCAGCGCCAGGGTCTCGGCGACTCGGTTCACCGCCCCGCGCCACTCCGCGCCGAGCAGGAGCAGGATCGCCGAGACCAGCAGGCTGCCGGAGGCGACGCCGATCCACCAGTCGTAGCTCGCGATGTCCAGCGCCCAGACGACGGCGTTGTTGTTCGCCCAGATGCCGGGGCCGGCGTAGAGCAGGTAGCCGAGGGTGAGGACGAACAGGCCGAGGAGCGAGGCCGCCCCCGCGAAGGCGATCCACCAGCGGCGGTTACCGGGATGCGTCAGCGGGATCTCCGCGACCGCGCCGCCGATGTCCTCGAGGGTCGCGTCGGGCCGGATCAGGGCGCCGGACATGCTCAGCCCTCCCGTCCGTTGGGATCGGCGGCCGGGGCGAGCCCGGCGAGGTAAGTGGTGCGCGGCCGCGTGTTGAGATGCCCGAGGAGCGCGTATTCCCGCGTGTCCCGGCGGGCGGCCGAGACCTGGCTCCCCGGGTCGGCAACGTTGCCGAAGGTGATCGCCCGGGTCGGGCAGGCGCCCTGGCAGGCGGTCTCGACGCTGCCGTCGGGGATCGGCGCGTGGGCGTCCTTGGCCGAGGTGATCCGCGCCGCCGTGATCCGCTGGATGCAGTATGTGCACTTCTCCATCACGCCGCGGGACCGGACCGTGACCTCGGAGTTGCGCTGCTGCTGCTCCACCGGGGTCGTGCCGCCGGTATAGTCGCGGTAGTTGAAGCGCCGGACCTTGTAGGGGCAGTAGCTCTGGCAGGTCCGGGTGCCGACGCAGCGGTTGTAGACCTGCAGGTTCAGGCCCTCGCTGTCGTGGAGCGTCGCCTCGACGGGGCAGCCGAGCTCGCAGGGCGCCTGCTCGCAATGCATGCAGGGCACCGGCTGGAAATGCGTGGTCGGGGCGTCGAGGCCGCCCGCGTAGTAGCGGTCGACCCGCAGCCAGCCCATCCAGCGGCCGAGCGCGACCTCCTCGCGCCCGACCACCGGGATGTTGTTCTCCGCCTGGCAGGCGGTGACGCAGGCATTGCAGCCGATGCAGGCATCGAGGTCGATGGCCATGCCCCACTGCGCGGCGACCCAGCGGTCCTGGCTCTCCGGGGGCGGATAGAACGAGGCGGGGGTCGGCGCGCCCTTCGGGTCGCCCGCGGGCGCGGCGCCGAGCGCCTGCACGCGCACGAGATCCTGCCCCTCCATCGTGCCGAGATGCTGGGTAGTGACCGGCTTGCGCACGCGGCCGGTCTTCGTCAGCCGGGCGCCGGCGAGGCGCCAGGTCGAACCGGCCGGGCGCAGGGGCGCGGAATCGTAGCCGAGGCCGCGGGCGAGGTGGTCCGGCACGTCGCGGCCGTAGCCCAGGGTGAGGGTGACGGTGTCGTCGGCCTGGCCGGGCAGGATCCAGGCCGGCCCCTCGACCGCGCGGCCGCCGGCCTCGACCCGCAGGATGTCGCCGGTCGCGATCCCCGAGCGCTCGGCGAGGCGCGGGCTCACCGCGACCACGTTCTCCCAGACCACCTTGGTCAGCGGCTTCGGGAGTTCCTGCAGCCACGCGAGGTCGGCGTGGGTGCCGTCCCAGATCGTCGGATCGGGCCGGAACAGCACCTCGACCTCGCCGGCGGACGCGGGGGATGGGGCGGCCGCGGGGGCCGCCGCCTGCGTCAGCGCGACGGTCTCGGCCGGGCGCGCGCTGTCCGCCCAGAAGCCGAGGCGCAGGGCCTCGGTGAAGCGGGCCTCGAAGGCCGCGTCGTCCTCGCCGGCGCTGCGCGCGCCCGCCTTGAGGAGGTCGAGGGCGTCCTGGCCGCTCTCCCCGCCCTCGCCGCCGGCCAGGAAGGCCAGCATCTCCGAGGGCGTCCGACCGTTGTAGAGGGGCGCGACGGTCGGCTGGATCAGCCCCACGGTCCCGTCGAGGGACCGGATGTCGCCCCAGGATTCCAGCGGGTGGGCAGCGGGCAGGTGCCAGTCGGCGTGCGCGCCCGTCTCGTCGTAGTAGAGTCCCGCGTGGATCTTGAGCGGGACGCGCGCCATCCGGGCGGCAAAGTCGAGGGCGCCCGGCGCCTCGTAGACCGGGTTGGCGCCGAGCACGACGAGCGCCTTGACGGCACCCTGATCCATGGCCTCCGCGAGCTCCGCGAGGGTCCCGGCGCCCGTCTCTTCCGCGGGCGCCGTGTGGACCAGGGTCGCGCCGGTGTTGCCGAGGGCGCCGTTGAGGCGGTGGACCAGCGCGTGCAGTTCCGGGCTCGCGGTCAGGCCGGCGGTGACGATGCCGCTTCCCCGGGCCTCGGTGAGCGCCGTGCCGGCGCCCCGCGTCCAGCGCGTGACGGGGTCGTCGCCCATCGGCGCCGCGCCGCCCGCAGCCAGGGCGAGGAGGTCCCGGGCGAGGTCCTCCAGCCGGCCGGCCGGGACCGCGAGACCGTAATCCGCCTTGGCGCTGGTCAGCGTCGGCGTCGGCGCCGCCGCGTGGAGGGTGAGGAGGCGCCCCTCCGCGTAGGCCGCGCGCCGCGCCTCGCTCCAGCGCCGCGACAGGCCGACCTGGCCGGGCCCGAGGTCCAGGAAATCGCCGTCCAGCGCCACGATGGTGCGGGCGCGGCCGAAATCCGGGATGGTCTCCAGCGGCCGGCCGTAGGCCTGGCGGGCGCCCTCGTAGATCCCGCCGCGGCCGGCCCCGGCGCCGGTGTACCAGCGCAGAGCCGGGTAGGCGGCCCGCAGCCGCACGATCTGGGCCGCCACGCCGGGCGACGTCACCGGGCCGGTGAGCAGGGCGAGACCCTCGCCCCGGCTCTCGCGCCAGCCCGGCATCCGCGCCTGGAGATCCGCCCGGAACGCCGGCCAGGAGCTCGGCCGCCCGAGATGCTGCACCGCCTGGGAGCGGAACGGGTCGTAGAGCCCGAGGACCGAAGCCTGGGCCAGCACGTCGGTGCCGCCGCGGCTCCAGGGATGCTCGGGGTTGCCCTCGATCTTCAGGGGGCGGCCGTTGCGGGTGGTGACCAGGATGCCGTTGCCGAAGCCGTCGAACACCGCCGAGGAGGCGTAGGACAGGTCCGTGCCGGGCACGATCCGCTCGGGCTGGTTGACGTAGGGCACCTCGTAGTCGCGGCCGTTGCCCCCGCCGCAGGCGTTGAGGCCGCCCAGCGCGAAGGAGGCGGCCATGAGCTTCAGGAAGCCGCGCCGCTCCGGGGCGGCGGCGAGCCGGGACGCCGACGGGAACTCGGCCGCCAGATAGGCGCGGAACTCGGGGCTGTCGGCCACGGCGTCGAGGCTGCGCCAGAAGCGCGGTCCGTCGCCGCCGGCGAGTTTTTCGCGCAGGGCCGCGATGTCGGGGGCGCCGGTCATCGGTGGCAGATCCCGCATTCGGTCAGCCGCTCCCCGCCGCGGATGTGGTACTGGGCCACGAGCTTGGGGCCCAGACTCGCCTGGTCGGCCGGCGGCTTCCAGGTCATGTTCCAGACCTGATCCGGCGTGCGGACGTACTTCTCCGGGGCCCGGTGGCAATCGAGGCAGAACTGCATCTCAAAGGCGTTGGCCCGGTAGGTCATCTGCATCGACGTGACGTCGCCGTGGCAGGTCGAGCAGCCGATCCCCTTCGTCACGTGGACGGAGTGGTTGTAGTAGACGTATTGCGGCAGCTTGTTCAGCCGCTTCCATTCCAGCGGCTTGTCCTGCGCGTAGCTGTCGCGCACCGGCTTGAGCATCTCGGAGCCGGTCCAGATCTGCGAGTGGCAGGTCATGCAGGTGTGCGTCGGCGGGATGCCGGCGGTGGCCTCCCGGTCGACCGTGGTGTGGCAGTAGCGGCACTGGATGCCGAGCTCGCCGGAATGGTGCTTGTGGCTGAACGGCAGCGGCTGGGCCGGCGCGATCCCGACGCCCGTGACGTAGTTCGAGCGCACGATCCCGGCCGCCAGGACCGGGACGCCCACCAGGCAGGCCACGCCGGTCATCAGCGCGAGGCGGTAGAGCGCGTCGGCGCCGGGGGTGAACAGCTGCGCCATCAGGCCGTCCCGGACGTCGAGCCGGCCGTGCCGTGCCCTTCGGTCTGCTCAGCCCCTCGCCGCACGCGTCACCCCATCCTCTGGTCTCGCCCGAGATCGGCTGCGCCGGCACGCCCACGCGATGCGGTCCGGGCGGACGCGGCGACCGGACCTCGCGGCGCGCTCCAGATCGCGCCGCGTGCAGAGAATCGAACCTAGAGCGCTTCCAGACCAGGGCTAGAACTTGGATCAGTCCGGCCGACATGTCGCACGGAGCCGGGCCGCGCCGGCCGCCCTTTCCGCCGCGGCCCCGAAGGCCTATGCCGCGGACGGCGGCGGACCGCGGCGGACCCGCCCGATGCTGTCCGGAGACGCATGGAATCCGATCCTCTCCTCCTGACGTGGCGCGCCGCGCGGCCGCAGCACACCGTCGCGGCGGCCCTCGCGGTCGGGGTCGGCGCGCCGCTCTGCGCGCTCGCGCTCCTGTGCCTGCGCGACCTAATCGCGGTCCTGCCGCGCGACGAGGCGCCGGTCCTCCCGTTCCTGCGCGTGGCGGCGGAGCTCCCGGGCCGGGAACTGGTGCTCGTCCCCGGCATCCCGATGCGCCCCGCCGAACTCGAACTCACGGCCTTCCTGTGCATCGCGGTCTGCGCGCTGGCGCTGGCGGGGGTCGGCTGGTTCGTGGCGCGCCTGTGCTTCAAGGCGCAGAACAGGGCCGGGGACGCCGTCCGCGAGGGCGTGCTGCAGGCGATCCTCGACGCGCCCGCGGGCGCGCGGGACGAGGCGCGCGGCCTCACCCGGATCGTCGGCGAGGTACTGGCCCGGGCCGACCGCCTGCTGGCCGCCGGCATCGTGCTGCCGGCGATGACCCTCGCGGCCCTGATCCTGGCCCTCGGCTTCGCGGCGCTCGCCGCGCCCAGGCTGGTCCCCGCGGCGGTGATCGGCCTCGCGGCGATCGGCCTCGCCTACGGGCTGGTGCTCGAGCGCGCGCGCGACCGGCACGATCTGCGCCTGCGCTCGAGCGCGCGCGCCGAGGAGAGCCTGAACGACCTCGTCCGGCGGCTGCCCGCCGTGCGCAACCACGGCGCGGCGGCCATCGAGCGCCGCCGGATCGCCGCCCGCGTCGCCGCGATGCGGGCCAATGTCGGGCGGGCCGAGGCGCGGCTGGCCTATGCCCGGGCGCCGGCCCTGGCCCTGGCGGTGATCCTTCCGGCGATCGCCGCCGGCACCGCGCTGTGGCGCTCGGGACCGGGCCAGCCGCCCGCGGCCCCGGTGGATCCGGCCGCCCTCGTGGCGGCCGTGGGCGCCTTCGGCCTCGCCGGCTGGCTCGCGGCGATCTGCGCGCGGCTCTGGATGGTCCGCAGGTCGGTGCGCCCGCGCCTGCGCGACCTCGCCCGCACCATCGCGGCCCTCGAGGGGCGGCGGGCCCGGGCCGCCCGCAGCGGCGCCGCCGCCCTGCCGCTGCCCCGGTCCGGAATCCTGGCCACCGAGGGCGTCGGCGCCTTCGATCCGGCCACGGGCGAGCGCCTGACCGGCGTCGACGTGGCCGTGTCGATGCCGGGGCACGTGGCGATCACGGGCAGCCGCGGCAGCGGCGCCCGCGCGCTGGCGGCGGTGCTGGCCGGCCAGGTCGAGCCGACGGCCGGCGCCGTCACCTACGCGGGCACGGACCTGCGCGACTTCGACGCCGCCGAGCGCGCCCGGCGGATCGCCTTCACGTCCGGCGAGGCGATCCTGATGGAGGGCTCCCTCCGGCAGAACCTGCTCTACGGCACCGATCCGGCGACCGCGCCCGACGACATCGCGCTGATCGGGATCAGCCGGCTCACCGGCCTCGACGGCTTCGTGTACGCCCGCGGGCTGACCGGGCGGCTCGACCCGGCCGCCCAGCCGCGGCTCGCCGCCGCGATCGTCGCCGCGCGCCGCACCATGCGGGTGGCGCTGGCCGCCAAGGGCGCCGAGCGCCTCGTCGAGCCCTTCGACCCCGACCGCTACAACAATCAGGCGAGCATCGGCGAGAACATCCTGTTCGGCGAGCCGGTGGGCGGCACCTTCGCGCCCCTGCGCTTCGCGCGCCACCCCTACCTGCGGGCGGTCCTGGAGGCCGAGGGGCTGGTCCGGCCGCTCACCGAGATCGGCCTGTCGGTGGCCCGCAGCACGGTGGAGATCTTCGCCGACCTGCCCAACGACCACCCCCTGTTCGACGCCTACTCGCTGTTCCAGGCGGCCGAGCGGGGCTATTTCGAGGATCTCGTGGCGCGCCTGCCCGGGGCGGCGAGCCTGCGGCGGGGACCGGCGGGCCAGCGCGACCGCGCGCGGCTGATCGGCCTCGCGCTGCGCTACAGCGAGTCCCGCCACCGCTTCGGCCTGATCGACGGCCCGTTCGAGGAGCGCCTCGTGCAGGCGCGCCGGTCCTTCGCCCGGATGCTGCCGGCCCACCTCGCCGGCGCGGTGGTCTTCCACGATCCCTCGCGGGTTAATCCGGCCGCGAGCCTGGAGGAGAACCTGCTGTTCGGCCGGATCAGCCTCGGCGAGGCCAATGCCGAGCCGCGGGTGCGCGAGCTGGTGCGCCGGGTGCTGGCCGACGAGGGCCTCGAGGCCTCGGTCTACGGCCTCGGCCTCGACAGCAAGGTCGAGATCCAGCCCAGCACCGGGGCGCTGGCGGACGGCGCGATCAACGCCCGCGAGCGGGTGGCGATCGAGCTGAGCCGGTGCCTCGCCCGCGACCCCGACATCCTCGTGGTGGCGGTCGCGATGGACGAGCGGAAGGCCGAGGGCGCGCGCGAGCGTCTCGCCCAACTGCGGCAGGCGCGGGCCGGGCGCGGCCTCATCGTCTTCCTGTCCGAGACGGGCCTCGCCGAGTGCGCCGCGCCGTTCGACGCGGTGATCGCCGTGGAGAACAGCGCGGTCGTCGCGCCCGTGCCGGCGGATGCCGAGCGGGAGCCGGAACCCGCGGCCTGAGGGGAGCCGGCGGCGGTGCCCGTCCGCGGGGGAGGCGGCGCCTCCGCGGAGCGACGGGCGGGGCGACGGGCGGACCGGACGCGCAGCCTCACGGCCGCCGCAATACTCCGTCAGGTCGCGAGGCCGCGCCCGTCCGGCAGCCATCCCGGCCGATCCAGCGCGGACGGTTCATGCCCCTGTCGACCTCGCTTCCCCTCGCCGCCGGCCTCGTTCTGCTGGCCCTCGCAGGCCCGGCCGCCGCGCAGGCGGGCAAGGCCGAGGCGCCGATTCCGGCCGCGACCCTCGCGCTGATGGCGCAGAAGGGCGTGACGGCCGCCTCGCCGGTCCTGTTCCGGGCCTACAAGAAGGAATCGGAGATCGAGGTCTGGAAGAAGGGCGCCGCGGGCTACGTCTACATCAAGACCTTCCCGATCTGCCGCTGGTCCGGCCAGCTCGGGCCCAAGCGCAAGACCGGCGACCGTCAGACCCCGGAGGGGTTCTACGCCGTGCCCCGGCGCCA
This sequence comes from Methylobacterium sp. 190mf, assembly GCF_900107945.1. Taxonomy (NCBI): domain Bacteria; kingdom Pseudomonadati; phylum Pseudomonadota; class Alphaproteobacteria; order Hyphomicrobiales; family Methylobacteriaceae; genus Methylobacterium; species Methylobacterium sp. 190mf. The sequence continues at coordinate 19,922 of NZ_FNVI01000013.1, forward strand.
GATGAACCCGAACTCGCACTACTATCTGTCCTTCGACGTCGGCTATCCCAACGCCTACGACCGGGCCCATGGCGGCACCGGCTCCGCCGTGATGGTGCACGGGATCTGCTCGTCCATGGGCTGCTTCGCCATGACCAACGGCACGGTCGGCGAGATCTACGCCATCGCCCGGGACGCGCTGAACGGCGGGCAGGCGGCCTTCCAGTTCCAGTCCTACCCGTTCCGGATGACGGCCGAGAACATGGCCCGCCACCGGACCGATCCCAACATCGCCTTCTGGCGGGAGCTCAAGGCCGGCTCCGACCGGTTCGAGGCCAGCCGGGAGGAGCTGCAGGTCTCGGTCGTCGCGGGCCGGTACGCCTTCGCGCCCGCCCGGGATCCCGCCGTCGAGGCGGCCGTCACCACCCGCCGGGCGGTCGAGGAGGCGCGGATGGCCGCGCTCGCCGAGGCGGGCGAGCCCGCCGTGCGCACCACCTATTCCGACGGCGGGCAGAACGCCTTCTGGGCGGCCTACACGGCCCGGGGCGGCGCGGTGGGGGACATCAGCCGGCCGGAGGCCCTGGCCTTCGCCGGGCAGGAGGTGGTGGTCGTGCCCGGCCATCGCGTCCATCGCCCGGTGCCCGAGACGGTCTGGGCCGGCTGGGCCGCGCCCGGATCGGGCCTGTCGCCGCGGCAGATGGCGGGGTTCGTGCCGGTCTACGAGCGGGCGCCTGACCCGTTCGGGGCCCTGGTCGCGCCGCTCCCGACGCGGTACAGCGACGCACTCCCGTCCTGGCTGGCCGCGGGACTCGCCGGATCGGCGACCGGCCGCCCGATTCTGGCCGGGTCGCCGGCCGGTCTCCTGGCCGCCGCGGAGCCCCTCTGAGCATGCGAAGGCCCTTCGCGGCGGCCCGTGCGTGTGCGCGGACGCACATCACGACCGCGTGCGGCACACCAATTCATGATACGGCAGGGGATGAGCGGTACACCTGCTCCGTCGGCCTGCCGTATTCAAAGCTACCTTCCCGGAACGGCGACGGGGTTTCGATCATAAGTGATCGGGACCGACTGTCCGCGGATTCGTGATCGCCATGTCGAACAGTTCCGAGCCGACCATCCTGGCGGCCGACCAGGACCTCGCACTGCGCTTCTGGGGCGTCCGCGGCTCGACGCCCGTCAGCGGCCCGCAATACGCCGAGTTCGGCGGCAGCACGCCCTGCATCGAGGTGCGGTGCGGCCAGCGCATGTTCATCGTCGACGCGGGCTCGGGCATCTACAACCTCGGGCAGGGTCACCGGACCGATCTGCCCCAGGAAGTCGACCTGCTGTTCAGCCACCTGCATCTCGACCACACCGCGGGTCTGCCCTTCTTCAAGCCGGCGGTCCTCGATCCCGACCGGGTGATCAACACCTATTGCGGCAACCTCGGTGGCGAATCGGCCGGGCCGACCCTCGACCGCCTGTTCGCGCCGCCGCTCTTCCCGGTTACGCTCGACAAGCTGTGCTGCACCTTTCACCACCACGGCTTCGAGGCGGGTCAGACCCTGGCCTTCCCGGACGGCACGCGCGTCGCCACGATCCTGCTGAACCATCCGCAGGGATCGGTCGGCTATCGGTTCGAGCACGGCGGCCGACGCCTGTGCCTGATCAGTGACATCGAGCACAGCGACCCGTGGCCGGATCCGGAGCTCGCCGCCTTCGTCGCCGACGCCGACCTGATGGTCTACGACGGCATGTTCACCGACGGGGAATATCCGACCTGCCGGGGCTGGGGGCACTCGACCTGGCAGAAGGGCGTGGAGCTCGCCCGGAACGCCGGCGTGAAGGCGCTCGGGATCATCCACCTGCACCCGGCCCATTCCGACACGGCGCTGCGCGACATGGAGGCCGACCTCCAGGCCGAGATGCCGACGGCGTTCATCGCGCGCGAGCGCCAGAGCCTCATCGTCGGTGCCCCGCGGGCGGTCAGCGGCCGGCCGAGCGCGCGCCCGGCCGTGGCGCGGGAGATGCGCCGCCGGATCAAGGTCGCCTGAGGCCGGGCGTCAGACGGAGCGCCGTCGGCGCGTCCGGCTGTACCGGGCCCAGGTGAACAGCACGAACAGCGCGACACCGATGATCAGGATGCTCCAGCCGTAGTTGCTGACGAGCTGCGCGTCGATCGGGTGGCCGACGTACCCGAGCGCCACCAGCAGACCGAGCACCGCGATCGCCGCGGAAACGAGCATCCCTACAATCATCGAAGTCCCCGGCGCGTCCCATCCGCGCGATTCGGCAGGGCCGTATGGTGGGGAAGAATGCACGGCGGCGGCACCCGTTCCAGCCCCGTGATCAGCCTCCCGCGAGCCGGCGCGCGGTCCCTCGGCCGCGATCATCCGCCCAGCGCTGTTCACCGGAATGGCGCGGCGGCGCATTCGGCGGCTCCCATCGCGCCGAAGTTAGGCTAAGTAGGCCGCCTGACGGCGCCCCGAGGCGCGCGAGGAGCTCGAGACCACGGCGATGAGCGGCCAAGACAACACGACGGCGTCCGCGACGGCGCACACCAGCGAGCAGACGCATTCCGCCGCCGCCCCGGGCCCCCTGCGCCCGCAGGACCAGCTCGTGACCATCTACGGCGGCTCCGGCTTCCTGGGCCGGCACGTGGTGCGGGCTCTGGCCAAGCGCGGCTACCGGATCCGCGTCGCGGTGCGCCGGCCGGACCTCGCGCTGTTCCTGCAGCCGCTCGGGAAGGTCAACCAGATCGTCGCCGTCCAGGCGAACCTGCGCTACCCGGACTCGGTGGCCCGGGCCGCCGAGCGGTCGGACGTGCTGATCAACCTCGTCGGCATCCTGCAGGAGACCGGCTCCCAGAGCTTCGCGCGGCTGCAGGTCGACGGGGCCGAGGCGATCGCCCGCGCCGCGGCGCGCCAGGGCGCCCGGATGATCCAGGTCTCGGCGATCGGCGCCGATCCGGCCTCGCCGTCGCTCTACGCGCGCACCAAGGCGGAGGGCGAGGCGCGGGTCTTCGCCGCCTGCCCGGACGCGGTCGTGTTCCGGCCCTCGCTGATCTTCGGGCCGGGTGACAGCTTCTTCAACCGCTTCGCCGGCCTCGCCCGGGCGCTCCCGGTCCTGCCGCTGGCCGGCGGCCAGTCCCGCTTCCAGCCGGCCTTCGTGGGCGACGTCGCCGAGGCGATCGCCCGCGCGGTCGACGGCACCCTGGCGCCCGGCAAGGTCTACGAGCTCGGCGGCCCGGAGGTGGGCACGCTGGAGCATTTCGTGCGCTACATGCTGAAGACGATCCGGCGGAAGCGGGTCGTCGTGGACCTGCCCGTGCCGGCGGCCAAGCTCCAGGCCCGCATGCTGGAGATCGCCGACACGCTGACCTTCGGCCTGCTGCCGGATTCGCTGAAGCTGACCCGCGATCAGGTCACGCTGCTCCAGAACGACAACGTCGTCTCGGAGGCCGCCAAGGCCGAGGGCCGGACCTTCGAGGGAATCGGGATCACGCCGACCGCCGCGGAGGCGGTGGTGCCGGGCTATCTCTGGACCTTCCGCAAGGCGGGCCAGTTCGCCACCGATCGTGACGAGGAAGTCCTGTCCGAGGTGCCCGACACGCTGGCGTCGCAGCCCCTGGCGGCCGGCTCGCAGCACCGGCCGAAGACCGCCTCCGGCCCGGCGATCGGCGCCGATGCCGGCAGCTCGCCGGGGGCCGGGCAGGGCAGCATGGGCGTGCGCTGGGGAACCCGGAACCCGGGCTAGGTGACGCTCCCCGCCCGGATCGCGCCGTGAGCGCGCCCTCTCCCCACGGGTCCGGCGGCCCGGCCCCGCGGCGCGTCCTCGTCACCGGGGCGGCCGGTTTCGTGGGCGGCCACGTCCTGCCGCTCCTGGCGGGGGCGACGGCGGGGTCGACGGCGCGGGCGGGCGACTGCGTGGCCGGGATCGGGCGGGGGCGGTCGCCGCGCCTGCCGGAGGGCGTAACCTACGCGGCGATCGACCTCCTCGACGAGGCCGCGCTCGGCGGCTTCGTGGCGCGGTTCCGGCCGACCGCGATCCTGCACCTGGCGGGCCTCGCCTCGGTGGCGGATTCCGCGAGCGGCCCGGGCCAGACGTGGCGGGTCAACGTCAACGGCCTGATGAACCTCGTGGCCGCGGTGGAGGCGGTGCCGGGCTGCACCTTCTTCTTCGTCAGTTCCGGCGAGGTCTACGGCAGCGCGTTCCTCGCCGGCCACGCCCTCAGCGAGGCGGTCGAGCCGCTGCCGCGCAACACCTACGCCCGGTCGAAATGGGTCGGCGAGCAGCTGCTCCGCGACCTGCTGCCCCGCATCGGCGTGAAGCTCGTCGTGCTGCGGCCGTTCAACCATATCGGTCCCGGCCAGGATGAACGCTTCGTCGTGGCCTCCTTCGCGGGACAGATCGCCCGGATCGAGGCCGGCCTCGTGCCGCCCTGCCTGGAGGTCGGCAACCTCTCGTCCTACCGCGACTTCCTCGACGTCGCCGACGTGGCGAACGCCTACGCCGACCTGATCGGCCGCGCGGACTCCCTGGCGGACGGGAGCGTGTTCAACATCAGCTCGGGCCAGCCGCGGACGATCGCCAGCGTCCTCGAGGACCTGCGCGCCCGGGCCCGGGTGCCGTTCGAGATCCGCATCGCCCCGGAGCGGGTACGGCCGACCGAGATCCCCCTGGCCGCGGGCGATGCCGGCCGCCTCCACGCCGCCACCGGCTGGCAGCCGCGGGTCACGTGGGATGCGGCCCTGACCCGGGTTCTGGACGACGCGCGGGCGCGGCTCGCGGACGCGCGCGAGACCCGCTGAGGCGCCGGGCCCCGCGCGAAGCGGCGCTCAGCGCTCCGCGACGCCGATCAGGGCAGTGGAGGGGATCGGCAGGACGGGTCGTCCGGCCGCCATGCGCCGCGCCTCCGCGATCACCGCGGCCCGGTCGTCCGCGCTCAGGTCGACCCAGTCCGGCGACAGGCCGAACACCGTGTCGGGGTCGTCGAGCAGGGCGACGTCGAGCGCGTAGTCGAAGGTCACGCGGTCGATCCGCGGGGCCGCGTACCCGGCCGCGACCAGTTCCCGGGCGAAGCCGGCCGGATCGCCGAGCGCCCGCACCCCGTCGGGCATCGCCCGGCTCTCGCGCTCGGGGAACAGCCGGCGGCGGATCTCGCCGAGCAGCAGGAACGTCGCCGCGCCCTGATCCTGCCACGTCGCGACGACGCCCCGTCCCCCGGGTCGCGTCACGCGCGCCATCTCGGCGAGGCCCTTCCGCCAGTCGGGGAACATGATCACCCCGAAGATCGAGAACACCGCGTCGAAACCGCCGTCGGGCAGGTCGAGGGCCTGGCCATCCATGACCCGCGCGTCGACGTTGGGCAGGGCCGCGCCGGCGATGCGCGCGACCATGCCGGGCGCGAAATCGACCGCGAGGACCTGCGCCCCCGTCCGCGCCGCGGCCAGCGCGAGGGCGCCGGTGCCGGCCGCGACGTCGAGGACGCGGCTGCTCTCGGTCAGCCGCACCCGCGCGAGCGCCGCCTCGGCGAAGCGCGCCGTGAACGGGTGGGCGGTCGTCTCGTAGTGCTCGGCGACCTTGTCCCACCGATCGGGGTTCTCGAACTCGCGCACCGCTTCGGCTCCGCTCTATCACGTAACTTGATAAGTATCGTGATGCGGCACGGTTGCCAATCCCGGGCCCGGTGTGATGGATCGGCGGGTGCGCACCGATAGCCGCCTCTCCCGGACGCTCCATGTGCTGCTTCACATGGCCCGCCACGACGGACCGATGACGTCCGAGGCGATCGGGCGGATGCTCGGGACGAACCCGGTGGTCGTCCGGCGGACGATGGCCGGGCTCCGGAACGCGGGCTACGTGAAATCCGAGAAGGGGCACGGCGGCGGATGGTCCATCGCGGCGGACCTGAACGCGGTCTCGCTGCTCGACGTCCACCGCGCGGTCGGCGGCCCCCGCATCTTCGCGATCGGCAGCGATCGCGCGAACCCGGCCTGCGCGGTCGAGAAGGTCGTCAACGCGGCGGTCGAGGACACGCTGCGCGAGGCCGAGGCGCTCCTGGTCGCGCGGCTCGGTTCCGTCAGCCTCGCCGAGCTCGCGCGAAGCTTCGACGCCCGGTGCCGGCCCGACAGGCCGTCGGACGCCTCGACCTGCGCCTGACGGCGGGCGGTTGCCGCGGCGACGCTCAGGCGCCATCCTCGGCATCGACGCGGACCAGCACGAGATGAGCGGCCATGGGCCTACTGGACGGATTGCTCGGACACGGCTCGGCCGTCGACGCGGCCTCCCTGGAGCGCCGGCTCGACGGCATCCTGATCGAGGGCGAGACGGCGCGGCTCGCCTTCAAGATCATCCGGGACGTGTTCGTGTTCACCGAGCGCCGCGTCATCCTGATCGACGTCCAGGGCGTGACCGGCAGCAAGGTCGAGTTCCTGTCGGTGCCGTACCGCGCGATCGTGCGTTTCTCGGTCGAGACCGCCGGCACGTTCGACCTCGACGCCGAGTTGAAGATCTGGGTCTCGGGGGCGGCGGAGCCGATCCAGCGGACCTTGAAGAAGGGCGCGGATGTCCGGGGCATCCAGCGGGCCCTCGCCGAGGGCGTGCTGCGCTAGCCCACGTCACGCGCCGGCCGGCGACGGCCTGACTACCGGACCACGCCCTTGGCCCGCAGCGCGTCGCGCGCGTCCTCGGGATACTCCAGCTGTTCCGCCAGGATCTCGGCGCTCGAATCCCCGAGGCCCGGCGGCATGCGCCGCACCGGCAGCCGGCGGCCGTCGAGCCGGTAGGGTGGGGCGATGACGTGGGCGGTCGCGGATGCCGTCCCCGGTGCCGCGACCACCAGCCCGGCCTCCCGGGCGCGGTCGCAGGTGAGCGCCTCGCGCAGGCCCATCACCTCGCCGCAGGGGATGCCCGCCGCCCGGAGCCGGGCGATCAGCGGCGCGCGCTCCCACTTGGCGAGCTCGGCCTCGAGCACGGGGATGAAGGCGGCGCGGTTGCGCGACCGGTCGAGGTTGGTGGCGAAGCGCGGGTCCGCGACCCAGTCCGGCCGCTCCAGCACCTGCTCGCAGAAGCGGCGGTACTGCCCGTTGTTGCCGACCGTGATCACCACCGGCCCGTCGCCGGCCTCGAACACCCCGTAGGGCACGATCGACGGGTGGGCGTTGCCGTAGCGGGGCGGATCGATCCCCCGGGCGAGCGCCTCCAGGCCGTAATAGGAGGTCAGCGCCACGCCGCAATCGAACAGGGCGAGGTCGACGGTCCGGCCGCGCCCGGTCCGCTCCCGCTGGTACAGGGCCGCCAGCACCGCCTGGGCGGCGAACTGGCCGGTGAACAGGTCGACCGCCGCGACCCCGAACTTGAGGGGCGGTCCCCCGGCCTCGCCGTTGAGCGCCATCACGCCGGATTCGCCCTGGACCACGAGGTCGTAGCCGGGCCGGCCGGCCTCGGAGCCGTCGGAGCTGTAGCCGGCGATCGAGCAGTAGATCAGGCCGGAATTCTCCGCCGACAGGTCCGCGTAGCCGAGGCCGAGCTTCTCGGCCCCGCCGGTCTTGAAGTTCTGGACCAGCACGTCGCTCTCGCGGGCGAGCGCCTTGACGATCGCCAGCCCCTCCAGCGTGGCGAGGTCGACGCCGATCGAGCGCTTGTTGCGGTTCACGCTGTCGAAATACGAGGTGTTGCCGGGGCTCGTCGGCACGCCCCAGTCGCGGGTGTCGTCGCCGCGCTCCGGGTGCTCCACCTTGATCACGTCGGCGCCGAGATCGCCCAGCACCTGCGCGCACCAGGGTCCCGCCAGGACCCGGGACAGGTCGAGGACGCGGATTCCGGCGAGCGGCAGGTCGGCAACGGCATCCATCGCGATGGTCCTCAGGCTCCCATGACGCCGTCGAGGCTGCGCACGGCGTCGATCAGTCTCGGGCGCGCCACCTCCAGGAGGAAGCGCGCGTCGGTGATGACGGTGGGGGCACCGCAATTGACCGACATGGGCGGCAGCCCGCCGCCGGGATGGAACCCCACCGCGATGGCGCAGACCGTCTCCTGCCACTCGCCGAACGAGGTGCAGCAGCCGAGTTCCCGGTGCTCCTCCACCGCGCGGTCGAGGCCGGCGCGCAGCACCGGCCAGGCCACGGGATCCAGCGCCTTCAGGTCCTCGTAGATGCCCGCGCGCTCCCGGTCCGGGCAGACCGCCACGTAGGCGCGGCCCATTGCGCTGCGGGCCAGCGAGATGCGCGAGCCGGTGTCGAGGTTGAGCGAGATCGCCGCCGGGCCGCGCTGGCAGTCGACGTAGCGCATGCTGAGCCGGTCCCGCACCCCGAGGCCGACCGAGGCGTTGGCCGCCTCCGCAACCGCGCGCAGCACCGGCCGGGCGATGGCGCGGACGTCGAGGCCGCCCAGGGCGGCCGAGCTCAGCGCGATGGTGGCGGTGCCGAGCCGGTAGCGGCCGAGCTCGGCCATGTGCTGCAGGTAGCCGAGCTTGGTCAGCGTGTAGGTCAGCCGCGACACGGTGGAGCGCGGCAGGCCGCAGGCCTCCGCGATGTCGTGGTTGGCGAGGCTCGTGCGCCCCGGGCCGAAGCAGGCGAGCACCGACAGCCCCCGGGCCAGGGCCGTGACGAAGTGCCGGTCCTCCTTCGCGCCGGCGCCGGCCGCGTCGGGCTCGGCCGTGTCGAGCCCGATGTCGGATCCGGCGCGCGGGCCGGCCTCCACCTCCATCCGCCCGCTCATCGGCGCAGGAACGCCGCGAAGGCCGCCTGCGCCGCCGGACCGCGGCGGAGAGCGTGGAAGACCTCCGCCTCGGCGTCGAGCGCGCGGGCGACGCTGTCGTCGTGGCCGCGCCGCAGCGCCTGCTTGGTGGCGGCGATCGAGACCCGAGGCAGGACGGCGAGCGCGCGCGCCTTGGCGAGCGCGGTCTCCAGGGCCGTCCCGGCCGGGACGGCGGCGTTGATCAGGCCGGCCGCGGCGGCGTCCGCGGCCGTGAAGGGCTCGCCGAGCATCAGCAGCTCGGCGGCGCGCTTCGATCCCGCCACCAGGGGCAAAAGGTAGCTCGACCCGCCTTCCGGGCTGAGGCCCAGGGCCGTGAAGGGCAGGCGGAACCGTGCCCCGTCCCCCGCGTAGGCGAGGTCGCAGTGGAGCAGCAGCGTCGTGCCGATGCCGACCGCGTGGCCCTCCACGGCGGCCACGACCGGGAGCGGGCAGGCGCGCAGGGCCTTGAGGAAGGTGAGGCCGGGACTGTCGCCCCCGGTCTCGACGTCCTGGAAATCCTTGAGATCGTTGCCGGCGGTGAAGCAGCCGCCCGCGCCGGTGAGGACCAGGGCGCGCACCTCCGCGTCCCGTCCCGCGGCCTCCAGGGCGTCGGTCAGGCCCGCGTAGGTCGCCCGGTCGAGGGCGTTGCGCCGGTCCGGCCGGTCGATCGTGACGAGCCGGATCCCGGGCTCCGGATCGGCGAGGCGGACGCTCACGGAACGGCACCGCCGTCGCGGTCCGCAACGTAGTCCGCGGACTGGCCGGCCGTCCGCGCCCGCGCCGCCGCGTATTCCCGGGCGAGCCGGGCGACGAGGTCGGCGGTCGCCGGCGCGTCCGCGATGGTGCCGACACCCTGGCCGGCGCCCCAGACGTCGCGCCACGCCTTCACGCTGGCGCTGCCGAAGTCCATCGCGGTCTTGTCGCGCACCGGCAGGGCCTCGGGATCGAGCCCGGCGGCGCGGATGCTCGGCGTCAGGTAGTTGCCCGGAACGCCGGTGAAGTAGGGGGTGTAGAGGATGTCGGCGGCCGCGCTGCCGGCGATCATGTCCTTGTAGGCCGCCGCCGCGTTCGCCTCCCGGGTGGCGATGAAGCGGGTGCCCATGTAGGCGAGGTCGGCACCCATGGCCTGGGCCGCCAGAATCGCGGAGCCCGAGGTGATCGCCCCCGACAGGATCAGCGGCCCGTCGTAGAACCGCCGGATCTCGCCCACCAGGGCGAAGGGGCTCAGTGTCCCCGCGTGGCCGCCCGCCCCGGCGCAGACCAGGATCAGCCCGTCGACGCCGGCCTCCAGCGCCTTCTCGGCGTGGCGGACATTGGTGACGTCGTGGAACACCACCCCGCCATAGGCGTGGACCGGGCGGATCACCGCGTCCGGCGCCCGCAGGGAGGTGATGATGATCGGCACACGGTGCCGCACGCAGGCCTCGACATCCTGCGCCAGCCGGTCGTTGGAGGCGTGGACGATCTGGTTCACCGCGAACGGCGCGACCCGCCGCGACGGGTCGGCGGCGCGGGCCTCCGCGAGCGTCTGCGTGATCCGCGCGAGCCACGCGTCGAGGAGTTCGGCCGGCCGGGCATTCAGCGCGGGGAAGGAGCCGACGACCCCGGACAGGCACTGGGCGATGACCAGCTCCGGGCCGGAGACGATGAACATCGGGGCGCAGATCACCGGCAGGGCGAGCCGGCCGCGCAGGATCTCGGGCAGGCGCCCGCCCGGGTCGCGCTCGGGACCGTCGCTCACCGCCCGCTCCCCGCTGCCGGAACCCGCGCCGGACAGGCGCCCCCGGGCCGCTCGCCCCGATCCTTGCCGCGCACCGCGATCCTCCCCCGTGCCTCCGGCGGCCCGGCCTTCGCGCGCCGGGCGGCATCCGCAACCGAGTCTCGTTAAGGGCCGTTGTGATGGCATGGCCCCGGGCCGCGGGTCAAACGGCCGAGGCGACGCTTTTCTGCACTGCAGAACAGTTGGCTGCACCCCGATGACAGACCCTGCCCATCCTTGACGCTGGCGGGCACTCGGACCAACATCCCGCCGAAATGCGGACATTTATTCTGCATTGCAGAACAACAGGGAGTATCGGGTGGTTCGTCAGGAGGTCGACGGCGGCGTGGCCGTGCTCACGCTCGCCAACCCGCCGGTCAACGCGCTGGGCGCCGCGCTGCGGGCGGCCCTCGACGAGGCCCTGACGAACGCCATCGCGGACGCGTCGGTCCGGGCCGTCGTCCTGGCCGCGGAGGGCAAGGTGTTCGTCGGCGGCGCCGATATCGGCGAGTTCGGCAAGCCGCAGCGCCCGCCGAGCCTGCCGGACATCCTGGACCGGCTCGATGCCAGCCCGAAGCCGGTGGTGGCGGCGATCGGCGGCGCGGCCCTCGGCGGCGGCCTGGAGCTGGCGATGGCCTGCCACGGCCGCGTCGCGGCCCCGTCGGCCCGGATCGGCCTGCCGGAGATCAAGCTCGGGATCATCCCGGGGGCGGGGGGCACGCAGCGCCTTCCGCGCCTGATCGGGCCCGACGCCGCCTTCCCGATGATGCTCACCGGCGAGCCGGTCTCCGCCGAGACGGCGGCGGCGCTGGGCATCGTGGACGCCGTGGTGCTCGGCGACCTCGTCGCGGAAGCGCGCACCCGCGCCCTGGAACTCGCCGATTCCGGCGCCCTGCCACGCGCGCGCGACCGGTCCGAGACGCTGACGCCGGAAGCACGGGAAAAATTCGAGGCGCAGGCCGCCGAGGCGGTGAAGCGCGATCCCGACGCCACCAACGTCCACGCCCTGGCGCGGGCGGTGCGCGCGGGCCTGGAGCAGGATTTCGATGCCGCCGTGGCGATAGAGCGGGCAGAGTTCCGCACCCTGGTGGAGGATCCGCGCTCGAAGGCCCTGCGCTACGCCTTCTTCGCCGAGCGCGAGGCCGGCCGGGTGCCCGGCCTGCCGAAGGACACGCCGCGCCGCCCCGTCCGCACGGCCGCGGTGATCGGCGCCGGCACGATGGGCGGCGGCATCGCCATGTGCTTCGCCAATGCCGGGATCCCCGTGACGGTGATCGAGACGGAAGAGGGCGCCCTGGCGCGTGGCCTCGACCGGGTGAGGGGGCTCTACGCCGGCTCGGCCAAGCGCGGCTCGATCACCGAGGCCCAGCGCGACGAGCGGGTCGGCCGGATCACGGGGGCGCTCGGCCTGGAGAACGCCGGGGAGGCCGACATCGTCGTCGAGGCGGCCTTCGAGGACATGGGCGTCAAGCGCGAGATCTTCACCAAACTCGACCAGGTCGCCAAGCCCGGCGCGATCCTGGCCACCAACACCTCCTACCTCGACGTGAACGCCATCGCGGCGGTGACCAACCGGCCGCAGGACGTGCTCGGCCTGCACTTCTTCAGCCCGGCCAACGTCATGCGCCTCGTGGAGGTGGTCCGTGCGGAGAGAACCGCGCCGGACGTCCTCGCCACCGCCCAAGACCTGGGCAAGCGCCTCAACAAGCTGCCGGTGACGGTGGGGGTCTGCTTCGGCTTCGTGGGCAACCGCATGCTGGAGCGCCGCAGCCGGGCCGGCGAGCGGCTGCTGCTCGAGGGCGCGCTGCCGCACGAGGTCGACGCGGCGGTGACCGGGTTCGGCTTCCGGATGGGCCCCTTCGCCATGAGCGACCTCGCGGGGCTCGATATCGGCTGGCGCTCGCGCAAGGATTTCGGCGGCCGGGCGCCGGTGGCGGACTCGCTCGCCGAGCAGGGCCGGTTCGGCCAGAAGACCGGCCGCGGCTTCTATCTCTACCCGGACGGCGCCCGCGCCGGCACGCGCGACCCGGAGGTGGAGGCGCTGATCGCGCGCGTCGCCGCCGAGCACGGCGTCGCGCGCCGCAGCTTCACGGCCGACGAGATCGTCGCGCGGCTCATGTACCCGATGGTCAACGAGGGCGCGCGGATCCTGGAGGAGGGCATCGCGGCCCGGCCCGGCGACATCGATACGATCTGGATCAACGGCTACAATTGGCCCGCCTGGCGCGGCGGCCCGATGCACTGGGCCGACACGGTCGGATTGAAGACCGTCGTCGAAGCCTTGTCGCGCTTCGCGGCCGAGACCGGCGACGACAGCCAGGAGCCGGCGCCGCTCCTGAAGAAGCTCGCCGCCGAGGGCGGCAGCTTCGCCGGCCTGAAGAACGCCTGAGCGGGAGAGCGATCATGACCGACGCGGTGATCGTCTCGACTGCCCGCACGCCCATCGGCAAGGCGCATCGCGGCGCGCTGAACCTCACCCGCGGCGCCGACCTCGCGGCCCACGCGATCCGCGGCGCCCTGGACCGGGCGTCCCTGGAGCCCGCGGCCGTCGAGGAGGTGGTGCTCGGCTGCGGCTATCCCGAGAATGCCACGGGCGGCAACGTCGCCCGCCACGCCGCCCTGGTGGCGGGGATCCCGGTCGAGTCGGCCGGCGTCACCGTCTCGCGCTTCTGCGCCTCGGGCCTGGAGGCGATCGCCAGCGCGGCGCGCCGGATCATCCTCGACGGTGTGCCGGTGGCAGTGGCCGGCGGCGTCGAGTCGATCAGCCTCGTCCAGCCGAAGGTCCAGCGGGAGCTGACCCGCAACGCGTGGCTGGAGGCGCATCTGCCGGCGATCTACATGCCGATGATCGAGACCGCCGACATCGTGGCGGAGCGCTATCGGATCTCCCGGGAGGCGCAGGACCACTTCGCCCTGGAGAGCCAGCGACGGACCGCGGCGGCGCAGGAACGCGGGCTGTTCGACGACGAGATCGTCCCGATGAGCGCCGTCATGGCGGTGACCGACAAGGCCACCGGCGAGACCCGGGAGGTCGAGACGCGGCTCGCCAAGGACGAGGGCAACCGCCCGGACACGACCCTGGAGGGTCTCGCCAAGCTCAAGCCCGTGCGCGGGGAGGGGGCCTTCATCACGGCGGGCAATGCCAGCCAGCTCTCGGACGGGGCCTCGGCCAGCGTGCTGATGTCGGCCGACGAGGCTGCGCGGCGCGGCCTCGAACCGCTGGGCATCTTCCGGGGCTTCGCCTCGGCGGGCTGCGGGCCGGACGAGATGGGCATCGGCCCGGTCTTCGCGGTGCCGCGGCTCCTCGAGCGCCAGGGCCTGCGCGTCGTCGACATCGACCTGTGGGAGCTGAACGAGGCCTTCGCGTCCCAGTCTGTCTACTGCCGGGACACGCTCGGGATCGACCCCGAGAAGGTCAACGTCAACGGCGGCGCCATCGCGGTCGGCCACCCGTTCGGCATGTCGGGGGCGCGGCTTGTCGGCCACGCCCTGCTGGAGGGCCGCCGCCGCGGCGCGCGCTACGCCGTCGTGACCATGTGCGTCGCCGGCGGCCAGGGCTGCGTCGGCCTGTTCGAGATCGGAGGCTGACGATGGATCTCCGCTTTACGCCGGAAGAGATCGCGTTCCGCGACGAGGTCCGGAGCTTCTGCCGCGAAGAAATCCCGGCGGAGATCCGGAAAAAGGTCTCGGAGGGGCGCAGCCTCTCGAAGGAGGACTACGTCACGAGCCAGCGGATCTTCAACGCCAAGGGCTGGGCGGTGCCGCACTGGCCGCAGGAATGGGGCGGCCGGGATTGGACCCCGATCCAGCGCTACATCTACACCGAGGAGCTGTTCCAGGCGGCGGTGCCGCTGCCGCAGCAGTTCAACTGCTACATGTTCGGCCCGGTGCTGGCGACCTTCGGGCGGCAGGACCAGAAGGCGCGCTTCCTGCCGCGCGCCGCCAACCTCGACGACTGGTGGTGCCAGGGCTTCTCGGAGCCGGGCGCCGGCTCGGACCTCGCCTCGCTGAAGACCAGGGCGGTGCGCGACGGCGACCACTACGTCGTGGACGGCCAGAAGACCTGGACCACGCTCGGCCAGCACGCCGACTGGATCTTCTGCCTGGTGCGCACCGACTTCGAGGCCAAGAAGCAGCGCGGCATCTCCTTCCTGCTCATCGACATGACGACGCCCGGGATCACCGTGCGGCCGATCCTGACGCTGGAGGGGCGGCACGAGGTCAACGAGGTCTTCTTCGACGCCGTGCGCGTGCCCGTGGAGAACCTCGTCGGCGAGGAGAACCGGGGCTGGGACTACGCGAAGTTCCTGCTCGCCAACGAGCGCACCGGCATCGCCCGGATCGGGCTGACCAAGGAGCGGATCGCCCGCATCAAGCGGCTGGCCCGCGAGATGCCGGCCGGGTCCGGCACGATGTGGGACGATCCCGCCTTCCGCGCCCGCGTCGCGGAGGTCGAGGTCGAGCTGAAGGCCCTGGAGATCACCCAGATGCGGGTGGCGGCCAAGCAGGGAAGGGCGGATTCGGTGGAGCCGGACCCCGCTTCCTCGCTCCTCAAGATCCGCGGCTCGCAGCTCCAGCAGGCGGCGACAGAATTGCTGGTGGAGCTCGCCGGGCCCTTCGCCCTGGCGGCGCCCGCGCGCGGGGCCGGGGCCAACAACCTGCCCGGCGGCTTCGACTGGGTCGACGCGGCGGCGCCGAGCTACTTCAACAACCGCAAGGTCTCGATCTACGGCGGCTCGAACGAGATCCAGCACAACGTCATCGCCAAGGGCATCCTGGGGTTGTGAGCGGTCGCCTCGCCCCGTCCTCCCCCTCATCCTGAGGTGCCGGGCGCCTCCGACGACATCCGCGAGGGAACACCATGGATTTCGACCTGAACGAGGACCAGTCGCTCCTGCGCGACAGCGTCGAGCGGCTGGCCGCCGACCTCTACCCGTCGCTGGAGAGCCGGCAGGCGCGGCTCAAGGCGCCCCTCGGCTTCCCCGAGGACGGCTGGGCGGCCTTCGCGGAACTCGGCGTCGCCGGCCTGCCCTTCTCCGAGGACGAGGGCGGCCTCGGCGGCGGCCCGGTCGAGACCATGCTGGTCATGGAGGCGGTGGGCCGCAACCTCGTGGTCGAGCCCCTGCTCGCGAGCCTCGTGCTGGGCTCGACGGCCCTGCGGCTCGGCGGCAGCGCCGCGCAGCGGGAGCGCCTCGTCCCGGGACTCGTCGCCGGCGACCTCCGCCTGACCCTCGCCCACACCGAGCGCCAGTCCCGCTACGACCTCGCCGACGTGGCGACGACCGCCCGTCGCAGCGGCGACGGCTACGTGCTGAGCGGGGCGAAGAGCGTCGTGCCCAATGCCGACGCGGCCGGCCTGATGGTGGTCTCGGCCCGCGTCTCGGGCGAGCGGCGCGACCCGAGCGGGATCGGCCTGTTCCTCGTCCCGACCGACGCGGCGGGCGTCGCCATCGAGGCCTACCCGACCCAGGACGGCGGCCGGGCCGCCGAGGTGTCCTTCTCCGACGCGACGCTCCCGGCCGACGCCGCGCTCGGCGACCCGGAGGGCGGCCTGCCGCTCCTGGAGCGCGTGGTGGAGCACGGGATCGCGGCGCTCGCCGCCGAGGCGGTCGGCTCCATGGACGCGCTCCACAAGCTCACGGTGGAGTACCTCAAGACCCGCAAGCAGTTCGGCGTCAGCGTCGGCTCGTTCCAGGCGCTGCAGCACCGCGCCGTCGACATGCTGATCCAGCTTGAGCAGGCCCGCTCCATGGCGCTCTACGCCGCCATGATGGTGGACACGCCGGACGCGGGGGCGCGGGCCGCGGCCCTCTCGGCCGTGAAGGTGCAGATCAACAAGGCCTGCCGCTACGTCGGCCAGGAGGCGGTCCAGCTCCACGGCGGCATCGGCATGACGCTCGAGTATATCGGCGCCCACCACTTCAAGCGGCTCGCCATGATCGAGTACCAGCTCGGCGACACCGCCCACCACCTGCGCCGGATCACGCAGGACGAGAACGGCCTGCTAGCGGCGTAGTTCGCCTCGGGCGCTGGCACCGTCTCCGCTCGCGGAGCGAAGCGATCCGGCGGCGCCACGCTCGAACGTGTCGCGCTGCCCTTCGTCGCTCCGCTCCCCGCGATGACGGAGCGATCAGTTGAACAGCGTGCCGACACCGCCCTGCACGCGGCCGAGGCCGGCCCGCGCGACGGTGTTGTTGGGGTCGATCGTCGAGGCGCGCTGGTAGTTCTCCATCGCCTCCTTGCGCTGGCCCTGCTTCTCGTAGGCGAGGCCCCGATAGGCCCAGGAGGTGGCGTCCTTGGCGTTCACGTTGAGCGCGGCGTTGTAGTCCTCGATCGCCTTCGCGTACTGGTTGGTCGCGATCAGGCTCTGGCCGCGGGCCGCGTAGGGCGCGGCCACGAACGGGTCGCGGTCGATGGCGGCGTCGAAATCGGCGATCGCCTGGGTGTCCTGGCCCTGCTTCTGCTTCACGAGGCCGCGGGCATGGTACGCCTGCGCGGATTCGGGGCTCAGGCGGATCGCGACGTTGAGGTCGTTCAGCGCCTGGTCGAGGTTGCCCTGCGCGCGCTCGACATTGGCCCGGCCGATATAGGCCGGCCCGTAATTCGGATCGATCCCGATCGCCTTGGAGAAGTCCTGCAGCGCCGGGCCGTCGCGGCCGATCTGGCGGTTCGCCAGGGCGCGGTTGTTGTAGGCGGAGGCGGAGTTCGGATCGAGCTGGATCGCCTTGGTGAAGTCGCCGATGGCGTCGTTGAACTGGCCGGCGCGGGCGTAGGCGGCGCCGCGGGTGTTGTAGGCCGCCGCGTCGTTCGGGTTGCGCTGCACGACCTCGGTCAGGGAGGCGATGTTGACGTTCGTGGCGCCAGTCGTGTCCTTCTCCAGGACCGCGTATTGCCGCGGACCGGCCGCGCTGCCGACGGTCTCGCAGCCCGCGAGGCCGGCAGCCGAGACCAAGGCCGCGCCGATCAGTGCCGTCTTCCGTCCCAGCCGGTTGCGTACGTTCATTGCCCCACTCTCCCCGAGGCGTCGCCCGCTCCGCGCGCGCCCGCCCCGCCCCTCACAGTCCAAGAGCCCGCGCCGAGCGCCGGGCACGCCCGAGTTCGGGGCACCGTCGCGCATCACGGTGAAGGCCGGCTTAAGAAGCGCCGCGTCGTGATCCGGCCCCCGCCGGTCCCGGCGGGACCGAGCGGTGCGGGCGGGTTCGAGCGACAGCATACGGAACCGACCACACTGTCGTGGAAGCGGCGGGATGTGGCGAAGGTATGGCTCGACCGTTCCGCGGGGCCGCGGACGGCCCTCCGGCGATCACGCGGCGACGCGGGTGTGCCCTCGAAGCCTCAGGATCCGGTCGGACCCGGCCCGAAGCGCGTGACGTGGCCCATCTTGCGGCCGGGGCGCGCCTCGCCCTTGCCGTACAGGTGCAGGTGGGCACCGGGCTCGGCCAGCAGGGCGTGCCAGTCGTCGGCCTGGGCGCCGATCAGGTTGCGCATCTCGACGGGCAAACCGCCGACCCGGCCCGCATCGCCCAGCGGCCAGCCGCAGACGGCGCGGACGTGCTGGGCGAACTGCGAGGTCAGCGCGCCCTCGCTGGTCCAGTGGCCGGAATTGTGCACCCGGGGCGCGATCTCGTTGACCACCAGCCGCTCCGCCCCGTCCTCGCGGACGAGGAACATCTCGACGGCGAGCACGCCGACATAGTCGAGGGCGTCGGCGATCCGCCGGGCGATCTCGACGGCGGCGCGACCCGTTTCGGCGGACACGCCGGGCGCCGGCACCCGGGTCAGCGCGAGGATGTGGTCGCGGTGCTCGTTCTCGCAGAGATCGTAGGCCGCGAAGCTGCCGTCGCGCCCGCGCGCGCCCACCACCGAGACCTCGCGCTCGAACGGCACGAAGCCCTCCAAGATCAGCGGCGCGCCGCCGAACTCGGCGAACAGGGCGTTGCGGTCGCCCTCGGCCCGCTCGCGGAGCATGCGCTGCCCCTTGCCGTCGTAGCCGAAGCGGCGGGTCTTGAGCACGGCCGGCAGGCCGATCACCTCGATCGCCCGGTCGAGGTCGTCGGGCGTGTCCACCGCCCGGAACGGCGCCGTCGGGATGCCCAGGCCGTTGATGAACTCCTTCTCGGAGAGCCGGTCCTGCGTGGTCGAGAGCGCGCGCGCGTTCGGGTGCAGGGCGGCGTGCCGGGCGAGGACGTCGGCGGTGGCGTGCGGGATGTTCTCGAACTCGTAGGTCACGACGTCGACGCCGCGGGCGAAATCCGCCAGCGCCGCGGCGTCGTCGTAGGCCGCGCAGGTGGTCCGGGCGGCCACGTCGAAGGCGGGGCTGTCCGCGTCGGGCGCGTAGACATGCGCCTTGAGGCCGTAATCGGCCGCCGCGAGCGCGATCATGCGCCCGAGCTGGCCCCCACCGACGATGCCGAGGATGGAGCCGGGGCCGAGGATCTTGTCCGTCACGCGTTCTCTTCCGTCACCGGCCGTTCGGCCACCGAGGCGCTCTGGGCCGCGCGCCACGCCTCCAGGCGCTCCGCCAGGTCCGGATCGGTCAGCGCCAGGACGGCGGCGGCGAGCAGGGCCGCGTTCACCGCCCCGGCCCGGCCGATCGCCAGGGTCCCCACCGGGATGCCGGCCGGCATCTGGACGATGGAGAGCAGGCTGTCCTGGCCGGAGAGGGCCTTCGACTCCACCGGCACGCCGAAGACCGGCAGGCGGGTCATCGCGGCCGCCATGCCGGGCAGGTGCGCGGCGCCGCCCGCACCGGCGATCACCACCTTGAGGCCAGCTGCGACCGCGCCCTTGGCGAAGGCGACGAGCCGGTCCGGCGTGCGGTGGGCCGACACGATGCGCGCGTCGTACGGTACGCCGAGCGCGTCGAGCGTCTCGGCGGCATGACGCATGGTCGCCCAGTCGGACTGGCTGCCCATGATGATCGCGACCGGAGGAGGCGACGCCATCGTTGATCCCGGCAAAAGAGGGCGCTTACAGGCGGCGCGGGCCCGCGGCAAGGCGGGGCCGGAGGGCGTCCACCGGCATCAGGCGATGATGTCCGGCGTGAGCGCGTCCTCGATGTGATAGATGCGGTCGCGCAGCGTGAGCTTGCGCTTCTTCAGGCGCTGGATCTGGAGCTGGTCCCCGGCGACGCTGCGCTCCAGCGCCTCGATGGCGCTGTCGAGATCCCGGTGCTCCTCGCGCAGCCGCGCCAGTTCGCCCAGGAGGTCCGACTGCGCACCCTCACCCGCCTCGTCCGCCATCGTCACCTGAGAACCCGAAGACCGTTCGTCGCCCGAGAGCATGCGTCACGCTCCGGCGCCGGACAAGGCGGCGCGGTAAGCAATCATCAGACTTAGCAGCAGAAAACGCTTCGACAGGTCCGGCATCCTGTGCCAATCTCGTTGTGTCGAAACGATGACAGGAGATTCGACTCATGTCGCTGCAGACGCATCTGAACCAACTCGCCCGGAAGCACGAAGCCCTCGAGCGCGAGATTCAGGAAGCGATCCACAGACCTTCGGCGAACGACCTCCACATCGCCGAGCTGAAGCGACGGAAACTCCTGCTCAAGGACGAGATCAACAAGCTTCAGGCGGGCAACGACACGTTGCACTGACGCCTGAGACGTCCAATCCGATAGCGAATTCAAGCTGACGACCGCCGCATCGGGAGCCCCGGTGCGGCGGTTTTCTTTTGGCGGACGTCCGGCCTCGGCCACCGCGACCTGGGCGCGGCCTTCTCTCCGGTGGTCACTCCCGCGCGCGCCAGAATGGGCTACTCTGCGGCCCGCCGCCGGAGAGCGGTCCGCGAGGAAACGCCCAACCGATGACGAGAGCCAGCCTGCCGGGCCGCTACCCGGAGATCTACGAATCGGCCTGCCGCGACCCCGAGGCGTTCTGGCTCGGTGCGGCGCGGGCCCTCGACTGGGCGCGGGCGCCGGAGCGGGCCTTCGCGCCGGATTCCGGCCCCTACGGACGCTGGTTCCCGGACGGCACCCTGAACGCCTGCCACAACGCGGTGGACCGCCACGCGGACGGGGCCCGGGCGGATCAGGTGGCGATCCGCTACGACTCGCCCGTGACCGGGACCAAGCGCAGCATCACCTACCGGGCGCTGCGCGACGAGGTGGCGGTGCTGGCCGCCGTGCTGGCCGACCTCGGTGTCGGCAAGGGCGACCGGGTGATCCTGTACATGCCGATGGTGCCCGAGGCGCTGTTCGGCATGCTGGCCTGCGCCCGGCTCGGCGCGGTCCACTCGGTGGTGTTCGGCGGCTTCGCCGCCAACGAGCTGGCGGTGCGGATCGAGGACGCGGCGCCGAAGGTGGTGCTCGCCGCCTCCTGCGGGATCGAGCCGAACCGCGTGGTCGCCTACAAGCCGCTCCTCGACGCGGCGATCGCGGCCTCGCGGCACAAGCCGGAGGCCTGCCTGATCCTCCAGCGCCCGCAAGGGCCCGCGACCCTCGTCGCGGACCGGGATCGCGACTGGGGTGAGACCGTGGCGGCCGCCCGGACGGCGGGGCGGAGCGCGGCGTGCGTGCCGGTCGCCGCCACCGACCCGCTCTACGTCCTCTACACCTCCGGCACGACCGGAAAGCCGAAGGGCGTGGTCCGCGATACCGGTGGCTACCTCGTCGCCCTGGCCTGGTCGATGCCGAACCTCTACGGCGTCCAGCCCGGCGAGACCTACTTCTGCGCCTCCGACATCGGCTGGGTCGTCGGCCACTCTTACATCGTCTACGCGCCGCTCCTGCACGGCTGCACCACGGTCCTCTACGAGGGAAAACCTGTCGGCACGCCCGATGCCGGCGCCTTCTGGCGGGTGGTCGCCGAGTACGGGGTGGTCTGCCTGTTCACCGCGCCCACGGCCCTGCGGGCGATCAAGAAGGAGGATTCGAAGGGCGCCCGGATCGCCGATCACGACCTCTCGGCCTTCCGCAGCCTGTTCCTGGCGGGCGAGCGCGCCGATCCCGACTCGGTCGCCTGGGCCGAGCGCGTGCTGGGCCGACCGGTGGTCGACCATTGGTGGCAGACCGAGACCGGCTGGCCGATCGCCGGCAACCCGATGGGCCTCGGCCTCCTGCCGGTGAAGCACGGCAGCACCTGCGTGCCGATGCCGGGCTACCGGGTCGAAGTGCTGGACGAGGGCGGCAAGCCGGTTCCGGCGGGCACCATGGGCACCATCGCGATCCGCCTGCCCCTGCCGCCCGGCTGCCTGCCGACGCTCTGGGGCTCGGACGACCGGATGCGGTCGAGCTACCTCGCCACCTTCCCGGGCTACTACGACACGTCGGATGCCGGGGTGATCGACGCCGACGGCTACATCACGGTCCTGGGACGGACCGACGACATCATCAACGTCGCGGGCCACCGGCTGTCCACCGGCGGCATGGAGGCGGTGCTGGCGAGCCACCCGGACGTGGCGGAATGCGCGGTCATCGGCATCCGCGACGCGCTGAAGGGGGAGGTGCCCTGCGGGTTCGTGGTGCTGAAGGCCGGCGTCGCCCGGCCGACCGAGACGATCGAGCGGGAACTCGTCGCCAAGGTGCGGGACGAGATCGGCCCGGTGGCGGCCTTCAAGCTGGCGCTGACCGTGCCGCGGCTGCCCAAGACCCGATCGGGCAAGATCCTGCGGGCCACCATGAAGCGCATCGCCGATCACGAGCCCTGGACGATGCCGGCGACGATCGACGACGCGGCGGCCCTCGACGAGATCGGCGACAGCCTGAAGGACCGGGGGATCGGCGCGGACCGGTAGGGTGCCGGACCGCGCCGCTTGCGCGTTGACGGGCGATCGCGGCCCGCCTCAATCCGCCTCAATCCGCGTCAGCGCCGTCGTCGTCGGTGTCGATATCGACCGTCGGCGCCGGCTGCGTCAGGGCGGGCGCGTAGGTCCCCGCGGTCGGACCCGTGGTGACCGAGGCCGGGACGCGCCGGGCGTTCGGCTCGGACGGGATCAGCGTCGCGGTGGCGGCCACGAGGCCGGCGAGGGACCGGACATCCTGCGGCTGCCGCGGATCGCGCGAGATCAGCGTCGCCTCCTGTTGCAGGCGGAGATTGCAGGCCTCCGAAGGCAGGCCTCCGTTCGGCGTACAGGCGTCGTGGCGGGCGCAGGCGGCATCGAGGGCGTCGATCGGCGGGAGTGGCGCGTTGTTGCCCGGTCCGCAGTAATTCCCGTGGATCAGCATCTTGGGGCCGCCGAAGGCGGCAGGCTGGGCCTGGGCGGTGCCCGCGAGGGCGGCGCAGCCGGCGGCCAGGGCGAGCGGGACGGCGAGTCTGGTGAGCATCATCTGGACCTCGGGCGATCTCGCCCCCTCAGGCGGTTCGCGTCGATTGCCGCGATGCGGCGACAGGCCAGGAAACGGGCGGCCACATCCGCAAGTTCCCGCAACGCCCGCCCGCAGAGGTGCTCTGCCGCACCGCACTGGCCGCCGCGCCCGTCCTGGGCCAGAGTGAACCCTCCACCAGGAGTTGCCGATGACCGCTCGCCTGTTCGAACCGCTGACGCTCGACGCGCTGACGCTCGAGAACCGCATCCTCGTCGCGCCGATGTGCCAGTACTCGGCGCGGGACGGCGAGGCGACCGACTGGCACATGATGCATCTCGGCCAGCTCGCCATGTCGGGGGCTGGCCTGCTGACCCTGGAGGCCACCGCGGTCTCCCCGGAGGCGCGGATCACCGCCTGGGATCTCGGCCTCTACAACGACGGCTGCGAGCGGGCGCTGGGCCGGGTGCTCGACGCCGTGCGCGAGTACGCGCCGGTCCCGGTCTGCATCCAGATCGCCCATGCCGGGCGCAAGGCCTCCAGCGAGGCCCCCTGGGCCGGCGGCCAGCAGATCCCGCCGGAGCACGCCTACGGCTGGCGCACCGAGGCGCCCTCGGCGGTCGCGCACGGGGAGGGCGAGGTCCCGCCCCACGCCCTCGACGCCGCCGACCTGAAGCGCGTCCGCGACCAGTTCGTGGCCACCGCCAAGCGGGCCGTGCGCCTCGGTATCGAGGCCGTCGAGCTGCACGGCGCCCACGGCTACCTGCTGCACCAGTTCCTGTCGCCGATCGCCAACAAGCGGACAGATGAATACGGCGGCAGCCTCGCCAACCGCATGCGCTTCCCCCTCGAGGTCTACGACGCGGTGCGGGATGTCGTGCCTGCCGGCAGCCCGGTCTGGCTGCGGGTCTCGGCCACCGACTGGGTCGAGGACGGCTGGGATCTCGACGAGACGGTGGAGCTGGCCCAGGCGCTCAAGCGGGCGGGATCGCCGGCGATCCACGTCTCCACGGGCGGCGTCTCGCCGAAGCAGGCGATCAGGCTCGGGCCGGGCTATCAGGTGCCCTACGCCGAGCGGATCAAGGCGGAGACCGGGCTCACCACCATCGCGGTCGGGCTGATCACCGAGGCCCGGCAGGCGGAGACGATCCTGCAGGAGGGCCGGGCGGACGCGATCTCGCTCGCCCGCGCCATGCTGTACGATCCGCGCTGGCCCTGGCACGCGGCGGCCGAGCTCGGTGCCCGGGTGCGCGCCCCCAAGCAGTACTGGCGCTCGCAGCCGCGGGAGTACAAGGACCTGTTCAAGGACACGGCCTTCGGCCAGCGCTGAGGGCGGCCCTCACCGCGGCAGCGCGCCGACCAGCGGCCCGAGAGGGCGGCTGATGTCGGTGCGGCCGAGGTTCGGCGCGTAGAGGCTGGAGACCGAGCCGTCGAGGAACAGGGCGTTGCGGCAGCCGAGATCGTCGCGGAACAGCCGCGCGAAGGCGCCGAAGGTCACCGGGCGCTCTGAGATCGCGAAGATCGCCACGTGCCCGTCGCCGGGCACGCCGACGCCGTTGCGGATCTTCTGGCTCGGCCCGTCGGCGGCGATCTTCGGGTGGATCTGGCCGTCGATCACCAGCATCGGCCCGGACTGCGTGGCGAAATCCGGCCGGATCTTCGCCCGCAGGTAGCGGGACGTGTCGACCACCCCGGCGCGCTCACCCTTCAGCCAGAAGATCCCGTTGGGCTTCAGGTGGAAATTGCCCGGCCCGTCCGCCGTGGAGACGCGCTTCAGCTCGTGCCCGTTCTCGACGTAGAGGCCGACCGGCGCCTGGTCCTTGTCGTACATGCCGGCGTTCATCGCGAAGGCGAGGCGACCGCCCTGCTTCTCGGCGAGGGTGCCGAGGGCGCCGTAGGGCTTGCCGTCGTCCTGGAGCCAGAACAGCCGCAGCCGCCGCTTCCGGAGGTCGATGGTGCAGACCGTGAAGGTCTCACCCTGCGCCTCGACCGCCCGACAGGGCTCCGTCGCGGCCGGGGCGGCCGCCCGGGCCGGGGCCGCGAGGGCGAGCAGCGTGATCAAGAGGGCGTGAGCCGGGCGCAGCATCATCATTCGTTCCAGGCAGCTCGGGGACGGCGAGTCGGGGACGGCGAAGCTCGTTCGGCCCGCCCTTCGCCCTGGAAAGCGGCGAATTTCGTGTCCGAGCCGCGCCCGGATGGGTCCGGACGCGGCCGGGTGCGTCTCGCGACCGCGCGCCGCGGCCGGGGCTGGACCGTTTTACCGGTTCGAGCGTTCTTAGCCGCAGAGGGCGTGTTTCCACGGAGATGACGTGATGAAGGGTGCAGTGCTCGGCTCGGCCCTGCTGGCGGCGGGTGCTCTGGCCTTGGCGCCGGCCAGCGCGGACGCGCGCGGCTTCGGCGGCGGCGGCTTCCATGGCGGCGGTTTCGGCGGCGGCTTCCACGGTGGCGGGTTCGGCGGCGGCTTCCGCGGCGGCGGGTTCGGCGGGTTCCGCAACGGCGGCTTCGGAGGCGGCTTCCGCGGCGTCGGCTTCCGTCCGGGCGGCTTCGGCTACGGCCGTGGCTTCTACGGCCGGGGCTACGGCTGGCGCGGCGGCTACGGCTACCGCGGCGGGTACGGCTACGGGCTCGGCGGCCTGGGCCTCGGTGTCGGGCTCGGCCTCGCGGCCGGCGGCCTCTACGGCGGCTACGGTGGCTACGGCTATCCGGGTTACGGCTACGGCGGCTACTACGCCCCGGCGGCCTACGATTACGGCTACGGCGGCGGCTGCTACACGGTCCCGCGGGTGCGCTGGACGCCCTACGGCTACCGCCGGGTTCTGGTCGAGCGCTGCTACTGAGCGTCGATCGAGCGTGAAAAGAACGGGACAGGCCGCCTCCGGGCGGCCTTTTCCTTTCCGGTTGCTTGCGTGACCCGCCGCATCGTTGGACAGCTCGGCCCGGGACGCTGATACTGGTATCGGGCGGCGGGAGGCGGTGATGAGTTCAGCAACCGGGCAGGGGCCCACGGGCGTGGACGCGGTCGAGATCCGCGACGCCAGCCTCACCGCCTTCTACCGATCGATGACGCCGCCGGAGCGGCACACCTTCTGGGCGTGCGCCGCCGGCTGGTGCCTCGACGGCATGGACTTCATGATCTACCCGCTGGTGATCGGCACGATCATGGCGCTGTGGCACGTCGATGCCGGCACGGCCGGGCTCGCCGCCACGGTGACGCTGCTGGCCTCGGCGCTCGGCGGCTGGCTCGCGGGCTTCGTCGCCGACCGCATCGGCCGGGTGCTGACGCTGCAGATCACGATCCTCTGGTTCTCGCTGTTCTCCCTCCTCTGCGCCTTCGTGCAGAACTTCGAGCAGCTGCTCATCGCGCGGGCGCTGCTCGGCCTCGGCTTCGGCGGCGAGTGGGCGGCCGGCGCCGTGCTGATCGGCGAGACGATCCGGGCCGAGTATCGCGGCCGGGCGGTGGGCTCGGTCCAGTCCGGCTGGGCGATCGGCTGGGGCCTCGCGGTCCTGTCGCAGGCGGTGCTGTTCTCGCTTCTGCCGCCCGAGACCGCGTGGCGCTGGATGTTCGCGGTGGGCGCGCTGCCGGCGCTGCTGGTGTTCTACCTGCGCCGCTACGTGAAGGAGCCGGAGGTCGCCGCCGAATCCCGTGCCCGGGCCGCCGCCACGGGCGACCGGCCGCAGATCTGGGAGATCTTCTCCGGTCCGATCCTCAAGACCACCCTGCTCGCCTCCCTGGCGGCGGCGGGCTGCCAGGGCGGCTACTACGCAATCACCACCTGGGTGCCGCGCTTCCTGACCACCGAGCGCCACCTGTCGATCGTGTCCTCCACCGGCTACCTCGCGGCCCTGATCATTGGCTCGTTCACCGGCTACCTCGTGGGCGCGTGGCTCGCCGACCGGCTCGGCCGGCGGCCCCTCTTCCTGATCTTCTCGCTGGGCGCCATCGCGGTGATCGTCGCCTACACGCAGATCCCGCTCTCGAACGGCGTGCTCTGGGTGCTGGGCTTCCCGCTGGGCTTCTTCGCCTCCGGCTACTTCTCCGGCATGGGCGCCTTCCTGACCGAACTGTACCCGACCCGCCTGCGCGGCTCGGGGCAGGGGTTCTGCTACAATTTCGGCCGCGGCATCGGCGCCCTGTTCCCGGCGCTGGTCGGCTACCTCGCGGAGCGCGCCGGTCTCGCCTCGGCCATCGCGATCTTCGCGGCCGTCGCCTACGGGATCTTCTTCCTGGCGGCCTTCGCGCTGCCCGAGACGCGCGGCAAGGTCCTCCACGCGGATTCCTGATCATGCCCGAGATCCGAGACTGCCCCGCCCCGGACCCGCATCCGGAAGGCCCGACCCGCTACGCCGTGCCGGAGGGCGCGGTCGACACGCACGCCCACGTCATCGGCCTGCCGCCGGACTATCCCCTGGTGGCGGACCGGAGCTACACGCCCCCGGCGGCGCCGGCCGAGCGGTATCTGGCGATGCTCGACGGGACCGGCATGGCCAACGGCGTGCTGATCCAGGTCAGCGTGCACGGCACCGACAACCGGCTGATGGTCGAGACGCTGCGCGCCCACCGACAGCGCCTGCGCGGCGTCGCGGTGATCCCGCTCGGCCTGCCCGACGCGGAGCTCGCCGCGCTGAAGGAGGCCGGCGTGGTCGGCCTGCGCCTCAACGTCCTGTTCGGCGGCGGGGTCGGGCTCGACGCGGTCGAGTCCTACGGGGCGCTCGCCCGCGAGATGGGCTGGCACCTCCAGTTCCTGCTCGATGCCCGCGAGTTGCCGCCGATCGCCGGCCGCCTGGCGCGGCTGCCCGTGCCGCTGGTCTTCGACCATATGGGCCACATGCCGACCTCGGCGGGCGTGGACCATCCGGGGTTCCGGGCACTGCTCGGCCTCGTCGCCGACGGCAACTGGGTCAAGCTCTCGGGCGCCTTCCGGGATTCCGTGACCGGGCCCCCCTACGCCGACACGATCCCCTTCGCCCGGGCGCTCAACGACGCCGCGCCGGACCGCTGCCTCTGGGGCTCGGACTGGCCGCACGTGGCCGCCTGGGACGGGCCGCCGCGGACGCGGGAACTCCTCGACCTGATGGCCGACTGGGTGCCGGACGCGGATCGGCGCCGGATGGTGTTCGTGGACAACCCACGGCGGCTCTACGGCTTCGGGTAGGGGCGGCCGTTCAACGGCCGCCGGAGAGCCCGCCGACATCGCGCGCGCAGCGAAGCACCCCAGGTTCGCGCGAGGCCCGGAAAGCGGAGCGCGGCGTCTCCGTCACACCCGCAGGTCGACGCTCTGGCCCTGTCCGGGAGGGGCCGGCGGGCCGGCGCTCGCCGCCTCGGCGGCGCTGTCCGCCACCAGCCCGGCGACCGCCTTGTCGGCGGAGAGCTGCTGCTTGGCGACGGCGATGCCGATCTGCTGGTTCTGGGACGAACCCAGCATCTGGACGGCGGCTGCGGCGATCGAATCCATGCCGCCGATCCTGGACCACCGGTCTGAATCCCGCGTTACCCGGATCCGGCGCCTTTGACCGGTCGCGCTCACCCGTCGAGGAAACCCCGCTGCCGCGCCCGGTAGCCGCCGATCGCCGTGACGCACAGGAACGACACGCCGGCCAGCGCCGTGCCGAACACCGCGATCGGCCACCAGTGGCCCTGGAAGCGCTCGGCCAGCACGGTGCCGACGATCGGCGTCAGGCCGCCGGCGAGCGCCCCGCAGAACTGGTACGCGATCGAGATCGCCGTGTAGCGCACCCGCGTCGGGAAGGCGCCCGCGAGGTAGCCGGCGATCACCGCGTAGAAGGTCGCGCTGCCGATGACGTTGAGGGCGAGCCCCAGCACGATCAGGGGCACCGACTGCGTCTCGACCAGCCAGAACAGCGGGTAGGGGGCCAGCATCGCCCAGACCAGCGTCCCCTGGAGGAACAGCCGTTCATTGCGGATCAGCTCGGCAATCCGGGCGCCCACCGGGGTCATCACCAGCTGGACCACGGCGGCGATCAGCAGGGCGTCGAGGATCGTCGCCCGCGCGATGCCGAGATACTGCGTGGTGAACGCGATCATGAAGGTGTTGAACAGGTAGACCGAGGCGATCGCGAAGGTGTTGGCCCCCGCCGCCAGCAGCACCGGCTTCAGGCAGGTCGTCAGCACCTCGCGCACCGGCGCCGGCGGCGGCCCGCCGGCGGCCCGGGCCTTCTCGAAGGCCGGGGATTCCGCGACGCCGAGGCGGATCGCGAGCCCGACGCCGAGCAGCAGGATGCTGACGAGGAACGGCACCCGCCAGCCCCAGGTCAGGAAGCTCTCCTTGTCGAGGAGGCCCGCGAGCCGGAAGGCCAGCAGCGACAGGATCTGCCCGGCCGGGCTGCCGAGCTGCGCGAAGGAGGCGAAGAAGGTGTTGCGCCCGGCCGGCGCGTGCTCGGCGGCCATCAGCACCGCGCCGCCCCACTCGCCGCCGACCGCGAGCCCCTGGATCAGCCGCAAGACGACCAGCATCACCGGCGCCCAGAGGCCGACCGACGCGTAGGTCGGCAGCAGGCCGATACACGAGGTGGCGATGCCCATCATCACGAGCGTCGCCACCAAGGCGCGCTTGCGCCCGAACCGGTCGCCGAGATGGCCGAAAATCAGGCCGCCGAGTGGTCGTGCGAGGAAGCCGACCGCGAAGGTGCCGAAGGCCGAGAGCGTCGCGATGTAGGGCGATTCCGCCGTGAAGAAAAGCGGCCCGAACACCAGCGCCGCCGCCGTGCCGTAGATGAAGAAGTCGTACCACTCGATCGTGGTGCCCACGAAGGCCGCGAGCGCCGCGCGCGCCGACTGGTTCTGTCCGGGCCCGGCGGCCGGGCTTGCGGTCGTGACGGCCATCGATCCTCGCGCGGCATTATGAATTCAAACGCCGCCCTGCATGCGCCACTCTGCTGGCCGACCGCAACGCCTGCACGCGACAGGGCGGGCGTTTCATCCGCCGCAGCCGGGCTCCGTCTCAGAAGCTCGGCGGCGTGCAGGCGCTCACCACCTCGCAGGGGTTGGGCCCGACGCAGCGGAACCGGTGCGGGCGGCGGCTGTCGAAGCTGTAGGCGTCGCCGGGGCCGAGGATCCGGCGCTCGGCATCCACCGTGACCTCGAGGCGCCCGGAGAGCACGATGCCACCCTCCTCGCCCTCGTGGGAGAGCGGCACCCGGCCAGTATCGGCGCCCGGCTCGTAGCGCTCCTTGAGGATCTGGAGCTTGCGCCCGAACAGGCTGTCGCCGACCTGACGGTACGAAATCGCCCCCTTGGCGGCCCGGCGGCCGATCTCGGTGAGGTCCTCGGCGGCGAAGAACGCCTTGCGCTCCGGCTCCGGCTCCAGGGCGAAGAACTCGGCCATGCCGATCGGCACCCCGTCGAGGATCCGCTTCAGGGCGCCCACCGACGGGTTCACCCGGTTGGCCTCGATCAGCGAGATCGCCGAGTTGGTCACGCCGGCGCGCTTGGCGAGGGTCCGCTGCGACAGGCCGTGGCGGGCCCGAACGAAGCGCAGGCGCGCGCCGACATCGATGCTCATCCGGCCAGGGCCCGTTTCAGGTGTTGCGGATCCCGCAACGGTGCCACCCGCGGCCCCGATCCTGCAAGGGGTTGGCGGCGACCAGAAAAGGACTTGTTGCCCGATCGGTGAAGGTGTCCCCTGGTCCCGCCGCCGATCCGCGTCGCCCGTCCCGGAGAACCGCCCATGACCGACCATCCGCTCCGCAATACGCCCGCGATGGACGCCTTCTGGATGCCGTTCACGGCCAACCGCCAGTTCAAGGCGGCGCCGCGCCTGCTCGTCTCGGCCGAGGGCATGCACTACACCGCCGATGACGGCCGCAAGGTCCTCGACGGCTCCGCGGGGCTCTGGTGCGTCAATGCCGGCCACGGGCGGCGGGGCATCGCCGCCGCGGTGGAGCGCCAGCTCGCGACCCTCGACTTCGCCCCGACCTTCCAGATGGGCCACCCCGTCGCCTTCGAGTTCGCCGAGCGGCTGGCCGAGATCGCCCCGGGCGGTCCCGACAAGCGCCTCGACCGGGTGTTCTTCACCAATTCCGGCTCGGAATCGGTCGACACCGCCCTCAAGATCGCGCTCGCCTACCAGCGGGCGATCGGGCAGGGCACGCGGACCCGGCTCGTCGGCCGCGAGCGCGGCTATCACGGCGTCGGCTTCGGCGGCCTGTCGGTCGGCGGCATCGTGTCGAACCGGCGGGTCTTCCCGACCCTCAACGGCACCGACCACCTGCGCCACACCCACGATCCGGCCCGCAACGCCTTCGTGAAGGGCCAGCCCGAGCACGGGGCCGAGCTCGCCGAGGATCTGGAGCGGCTGGTGGCGCTGCACGGCGCCGAGACCATCGCGGCCTGCATCGTCGAGCCGGTAGCGGGCTCCACGGGCGTGCTGATCCCGCCGAAGGGCTACCTCGAGCGCCTGCGCGAGATCTGCACCAAGCACGGCATCCTGCTGATCTTCGACGAGGTCATCTCCGGCTTCGGCCGCCTCGGCGCGCCGTTCGCGACCGACTTCTTCGGCGTCGTC
Organism: Methylobacterium sp. 190mf; assembly: GCF_900107945.1. Taxonomy (NCBI): domain Bacteria; kingdom Pseudomonadati; phylum Pseudomonadota; class Alphaproteobacteria; order Hyphomicrobiales; family Methylobacteriaceae; genus Methylobacterium; species Methylobacterium sp. 190mf. The sequence goes on from NZ_FNVI01000013.1 coordinate 51,144, forward strand.
CCCGACCTCGTGACCAGCGCCAAGGGCCTGACCAACGGCACGGTGCCGATGGGCGCGGTCTTCGCCAGCCGCGCGGTCCACGACGCGCTGATGCAGGGCCCGGACGGGATCGAGCTGTTCCACGGCTACACCTATTCCGGGCACCCGATCGCCTGCGCGGCCGGCATCGCGACGCTCGACATCTACCGGGAGGAGGGTCTGCTCACCCGCGTCGCCGACATTGCCGACGACTGGGCGGCGGCGATCCACGACCTGCGCGGGCGCAAGGGCGTCATCGACATCCGGACCATCGGGCTCGTCGCCGGCGTCGAGCTGGCGCCGCGCCCGGACGCGCCGGGCAAGCGCGCCTACGACGTGTTCGTGGACTGTTTCGAGCGCGGCCTGCTCACCCGGGTGACCGGCGACATCATCGCCCTGTCGCCGCCGCTGATCATCGAGCGCGGCCAGATCGGCGAGATCGTCGACATCCTCGGCGCCGCGATCGACCGGGTCGCCTGAGAGCGCTCCCGTCTCTGCGAGCGGAGCGAAGCAATCCAGGGTCGCGCCATGATTCGAAACCGCGCGCTGCCCTGGGTCGCTTCGCTACGCTCGCGATGACGTGGGGCTCGCGATCACACAACCCTTGCGCGCCGCACAGGCGTCCCCGCCGCGCGGCGGGGTTGTCGCGACACCACCCGCGCCCATCTGCCCCGGACCCGGATTTGGGCCGGGCACGAGGGTTTCCATGTCGAACACCGCCCTGATCGTCGGCGCGAGCGGGATCGTCGGCAGCGCCACCGCGGCGCTGCTGACCCAGGAAGGCTGGACGGTCGCGGGCCTCGCCCGTCACCCGGTGCGGCAGGACGGCGTCGTGCCGGTGGCCGGCGACCTGCAGGATCCGGCCTCCCTGGCGGAGGCGCTCTCCGACCTCGCCCCGAGCCACGTGTTCCTCGCGACCTGGCAGCGGCGCCCGACCGAGGCGGAGATGATCCGCGTCAACCGGGCGATGGTGGAGAACCTGCTCGACGCGCTCCGCCCCAAGAAGAGCGTCCGCCACGTCGCCCTGGTGACCGGGCTGAAGCACTATCTCGGCCCGTTCGAGGCCTACGGCAAAGGCACCCTGCCGCAGACGCCGTTCCGCGAGGACCAGGGCCGCCTCGACATCGAGAACTTCTACTACGCGCAGGAGGATGCCGTGTTCGCGGCCGCCGCCCGCGACGGCTTCACCTGGAGCGTCCACCGCCCGCACACGATCATCGGCAAGGCGGTGGGCAACGCCATGAACATGGGCACGACGCTCGCCTGCTACGCCACCCTGTGCCGGGAGCTGGGACGCCCGTTCGTCTTCCCGGGCTCGGCCGCGCAGTGGAACGGCCTGACCGACATGACCGACGCGCGGCTCCTCGCCCGCCAGCTGCTCTGGGCATCGACGGAGCCGAGGGCCGCCAACGAGGCGTTCAACGTCGTCGACGGCGACGTCTTCCGCTGGAGCTGGATGTGGGGCCGGATCGCCGCCTGGTTCGGGATCGAGGCGGTGCCGTTCGACGGCACGCACCGGCCGCTCGAGCCCCGGATGGCGCAGGACGGCCCGGCCTGGGCCGAGATCGCGGCGCGCCACGGCCTCGCCGAGCCGGATCTCACCAAGCTGGCCTCTCCCTGGCACACGGATGCCGATCTCGGGCGGCCGATCGAGGTCGTCACCGACATGAGCAAGAACCGCCGCCTCGGCTTCACGACCTACCAGCCGACCGACGACGCGTTCTACGACCTGTTCGCCCAGCTCCGCGCGGACCGGCTGATCCCCTGACGGCGAGCACCGCCGTCATCGCGAGCGAAGCGACGCGACCCAGGGATGCACGATGCCCGTGAGCGCAGCGCTGCCCTGGATTGCTTCGCTACGCTCGCAAGGACGGCGGCTCACCCCGCCTTCCGCTCCGTCCCGCACCACTCGGCCACGAACAGCGCCATGGTGGTCGTGATCCGCTTCACCGAGGCGAGGCTGACCCGCTCGTCGAAGCCGTGGATGTTCTGGGAGGTCGGGCCGTAGCAGAGCGCCGGAACCCGGTCGTAGAGGGCGTGGACCCGGGTATCGAGATAGCCCGCCGTCATGAAGCTCTGGAGCGGCGACCCGATCGCCCGCTCGTGGGCGCGGCCGAGCACCGCCTCGGCCTCAGAGCCTTCCTCCAGCACGTAACCCTCAGCGAAGAAGCCGTTGAACACCACTCGCGGCGGGCTGTTGGCCAGGAACGGGTCGGTGCGGGAGAAGGACGCCACCGCGGCCTCGATCTCGGCGGCGGCCTGCGCGGCGGTGACGCCGGGGTAGAGCGCCACCCGGCAGTGGATCCGGCACCAGGCCGGGACCGAGGAGGCCCAGTCGCCGCCCTCGATCTTGCCGATGTTGAGGTTGATCGGGTGGTCCTCGGTCTCGAAATGCGGGTGCGCGGCCTTCTCGGCGTTCCAGCGGGCCTCGACATCGCGCAGCGCGCCGATCACCCGGTACGTGGCGTCGATGGCGTTGGCGCCGGCGCCCATCTCGCGGACATGGACCGGGACGCCCCGCACCTCGACGGTGAACCAGAGCACGCCGGTATTGGCGCGCACGAGCTTCTCGTCCTCCGGCTCGGGGATCAGCACGGCGTCGGCGCGGTAGCCGCGCAGATGGGTCATCAGGGCGCCGTTGCCGGTGGATTCCTCCTCGACCACCGACTGCACCGTCACGGAGGCCGCCGGCTGCAGGCCGAGGCGCGCCAGGGCGTCGAGGGCGAACAGGTTGGCGGCGTGCCCGGCCTTCATGTCGCCGGCGCCGCGGCCGTACATCCAGTCGCCCTGGATCACCGGATCGAAGGGCCGGTGGGTCCAGAGGTCGAGGGGCCCCGGCGGCACGACGTCGACATGGGCCTGCAGGATCAGCGAGCGCCCGGTCTCGGTGCCCGGCCTGTGGTGGCAGACGACGATCGGCGCGTCAGAATGGTGCGCGGCGTCGATCTTCGAGCCGCCCGGATGGGCCGCGATGGCGTCCCGGTCCATGGCGAAGCGCTCGGTGGCGTAGCCGCGGGCACGGAACTGGTCGAAGACGTAGTCCTGGCAGGCATGCTCCTCCCCGCGCAGGGACGCGAACCGGACGAGCGCCTGCGTGTGGGCGACCTGATCGGCGAAGCCCTCCGCCACGGAGGCTTCGATCTCGGCGGCGAGGGTGGGGTCGAGGGCCATGGAAACTCCGAACCGTCTGCGGCCGGGAGGAAGCGCCCGGGCCCGGGCCGCTGTCAACCGGCGGTTGCCGAGAGCATGGCGCGTGCCGGAACCGGGATCCTAGGTCACATCCGGGAGCGCCGTCCGCACCTGCTCGGCGAACCGCGCGAAGGCCGCGCTCGGCCGGTCGTCGGCGCGGTGGACCAGCAGCGTCGGGACGTGCCCGTCCCCGTCGGGCACCGGGTGAACCGAGACCCGGCCCGCGCGGCGCGCCGGCTCTGCCACGGCCCGCGGAACCAGGGTCACGCCCAGGCCGGCCGCCACGCAGCCGAGGATGCCGTCGAGGGTCCCGAATTCCATGCGTCGCACATGCACGAGGCCCTGGCGGGCCAGGAACGCCTCCAGGCGCCTCCGGTACGAGCAGCCGGCCCGGAACACGAGCACCTTCGCGTCGCGCGCCCGGGCCAGCCGGTCGAGCAGCGCCGCGAGGTCGCCGACGGCCGGGTGCGCCACCAGCACCAGCTCCTCCGTGAAGACCGGGATCCCGACGAGGTCGGCCTGCGCGACCGGGCCGGCCACGAAGGCCCCCTCCAGACTCCGGTCGAGGACCCGGGCGATCAGGTGCTCGGTCGGGCCGGTCTCCAGCTCGATGTCCACCTCCGGGTGACCCGCGGCGAAATCCGCGAGCGGGCCGGGCAGGCGCAGGGCCGCGGTCGTCTCCATGGCGCCGATCCGCAGGGGTCCGCGCGGCTCGCCCTCGGCCAGCAGGGCGTGGCGCGCCTCCGCGAGCAGCTGCCCGACCTGGAGCGCGTAGGGCAGGAGCCGCTCCCCCGCCCGGGTAAGCGTCACCCCGCGGCTGCAGCGGTGGAACAGCGGCACGCGCAGGGCCTGCTCCAGGGCGCGGATCCGGCCTGTGACGTTGGACTGGACGGTGTTGAGCCGCGCCGCCGCCCGCCCGATGCCGCCGGTCTCGGCCACCGCCGCGAAGAACATCAGGTCGGTGCTGTTCATGTCATCTGCTTTTCCGATGCCTTCCTTCAGAAGGAATCATTTTTTCCGCCATCGCGCGAGCGCTAATCCCTGGCGGGCGGCGCGCGCAACCGAGACGCTACCCGGGGGAGGGGATCCATGGCCTTGAGGACCAGACTCACCGACGCCTTCGGGCTGCGACACCCGATCGTGCTAGCCCCCATGGACCCGGCCTCGGGGGGTGCCCTCGCGGCGGCGGTGAGCGCCGCCGGCGGCCTCGGCCTGATCGGCGGCGGCTACGGCGACCACGCGACGCTCGACCGGGAATTCGCCCGCGCGGGCAATCAGCGGGTCGGCTGCGGCTTCATCACGTGGTCGATGGCCCGGGACCCGTCGCTCCTCGACGCGGCGCTCGCCCGGTCGCCCGCGGCCCTGATGCTCTCCTTCGCGGATCCCGCGCCGTTCGCGGACCGGATCCGCGCCGCCGGCGTGCCGCTGATCTGCCAAGTGCACACCCTGGCGCATGCGAGGCGTGCCCTGGAGGTCGGCGCGGCCGCGGTGGTGGCGCAGGGGACGGAGGCCGGCGGCCACGGCCTCACCGCCCGCGGCACCGCGGCGTTCGTCCCGGCGGTCGCCGACCTGATCGCCCGCGAGCGCCCCGAGACGCTGCTCCTCGCGGCGGGCGGCATCGCGGACGGGCGCGGCCTCGCCGCCGCCCTGGCGCTGGGGGCCGACGGTGTCCTGATGGGGACCCGGTTCTGGGCCAGCCGGGAGGCGCTGATCCACCCGGCCGCGAAGCAGCGGGTTCTCGCCGCGACCGGCGACGACACGATCCGCACGCAGGTCTACGACATCGCCCGCCAGCGGGCCTGGCCGAAGCCCTATACCGGCCGACTCCTGCGCAACGCCTTCATCGAGACGTGGCACGGCCGCGAGGACGCGCTGCGCGCGGCCTCGGCCGAGCGGCGCCGGGACGTGGAGGATGCCGACGCGGCGGGCGACTACGACGTCGCCAACGTCACGGTCGGCGAGGCCGTCGGGCTCATCGCCGACCTGCCGGGCGCCGGCGACCTCGTCCTACGCATCGCCGAGGAGGCCGAAGCCGCGATCCGCCGGATCTCCGGCATGGCCGCGGCGGCGCCGTGAGGGCGCCGCCAGGGTGCTGTGAGGGTGCTCAGCAAAGCGTGACTACGCAGGGTTGCCGCGGACCGGAACCTCGGTGTTGCCGACGGTTTAGCGTGACGGCAAACCGTCGCGGTTTCTCGAGGCGCGTCTCGAGTCGGAGTCGCTCATGCGTATCGGTCTGATCTCCGTCCTGTCCGGGCTGCTCCTGTGCGCGGGGATCCCCGCGACGGCCAGCGCGGACGTGCTCGTCAACGTCGACAAGACCACCCAGCGCATGGAGGTCTCCGTCGACGGCCAGCCGCGCTATTCCTGGCCGATCTCGACCGGCGTCGCGAGCTACGACACCCCGTCCGGCGCCTACCGCCCGTTCCGTATGGAGCGCACGCACTTCTCGAAGGAGTGGGATGACGCGCCCATGCCCTTCGCGATGTTCTTCACGACCCAGGGCCACGCCATCCACGGCACCAACCACGTCCGGAGCCTCGGGCGCGCGGCCTCGCACGGCTGCGTGCGCCTGTCGGTGCGCAACGCCGCGACCCTGTTCAACCTCGTGAAGAGCCAGGGCATGGGCCGGACGCGGGTGGTGATCGAGGGGGCGGATGTCCCGATGGCGGACCGTGGCCGGCGCGGCACCCGGCTCGCCCGGAACCGCAGCCCCTACGAGCCGGACGATCTGCTGGCAAACAGCGATCAGATGGGGCGCCGGTCGGTGCCGGCCTATTACCGCCCGGCGGCCCGGCCGGCCTACGCGCCCGCGACGGTCTACGGCTACCCGGCCGACGCCGACGAGACGGACGGCTGGTAGGCCGGATCGCGGCCCAGGTCGCGAGTATCGGCCGCTCGGCGCCACGACGGCCACTGCGCGCAGACGATCACCGACCGCGTCGTCTGACCGCGAAAGTCATGTGCCGCCGCTCCCGCCCATTGCCGAGCGCGCCCTCCCGGCCTAGCTCCTGCGCGGCCATCAGAGCCTGCGCGGCCCCTGCCGCGACCTGAGACGGACGGAGACACCCCGAGATGCCCTTCGCTTTCTGCCGGTCCCTTCCCCTCGCCGCCCTGGCGCTCGCCGCGGCCACCGTGCCGGGCTACGCCCTCGAGGTGACGCGCTCGGCCGACATCGCCGCGCCGCCGGCCAAGGTCTGGCAGACCATCGGCGAGTTCTGCGGCATCGGCGACTGGCACCCCGCCATCGAGAAGTGCGTCCTGTCGGACAAGGACGGTATGAAGGTCCGCACCCTCAGCCTCAAGGGTGGCGGCACCATCAAGGAGGAGCAGGTCTCCCGCGACGACAAGGTGATGAGCTACACCTACACGATCCTCGAGAGCCCGCTGCCGGTCTCGGACTACAAGTCGACCCTCTCGGTCGCCCCCGCCGGCTCCGGCTCGAAGGTGACCTGGACCGGGACCTTCAACGCCAAGGGCGCGCCGGACACGGTCGCCACCGACGCGATCCAGGGCATCTACGATTCCGGCCTGAAGGCGCTCGCCGACAAGGCGAAGTAAGCCCGTCACGATTCGGAGCGCGCCGCCGACGCCGGATGCCGGCGGCGCGCTCCAAGTCCCTCCGGCAACAGCGGAATCGCGCGTTCGCGGCGAACCGCGTCCCGCGCTGCGCGCCCCTTCGGCATGTCGCCGGGGCGATTGACCCCTTGCCAAGCTCGGCCCAGAACCTCGGCGGCGCGGCCCCTCGCGCCCCAACAGGATGATCGCCGTGCCCGCGTCCCGCCTCCCGATGCGCCTCAGCCTCGTCGCCCTCGCCGTCGCGGCGCTGGGCGCCTGCCAGCAGCGCGCCACGCCCGCGGTGACGGAGCCTTCGCCGATCGTGCCGGCGCCCCTGGCCCTGCCCACGGGCAGCGGCTGCGGCCCGGAGATCGCCCGCACGAAGGCTATCGTCGACAGCGACGTGGCCACTGGCAACCTCAACAAGCCGGTGGGCGACCGCTTCAGCGCCGACCTCGCCCAGGCCGCCGCGGAATGCTCGGCCGGCAAGTCAGGCGAGGCCCTGCACCTGCTCGCCGCCGCCAAGAGCCGCTACGGGTACCGCTGAGCGCGGGGTTCTCCGGTTTCGCCGCGTCGCAGCGTCGCGCTCTCGATCCTGCAGGCGCGTCCAACCCATCCCCTCATCGTGAGGTGCCGGAGCGCAGCGGAGGCCTCGCGATCGCCGGCGCTCTCCGTCGAGGCCCGCCGACGCGGTCACCTCAGGATGCGGCCGTCGGTTCGGACAGGCGCATCCCGCGCTAGATCACGAACAGCAGGTTCAATCCGGCGCGCCGGAACCCGTCCTCGGCGATCTTCAGATCGAGCCCGTAGGACGCGATGTCGTCCGCCACCGGGTCGAGGGCCGGCGCCCGGTGCTGGTGGAGGTGCTTGATGTAGCTGTGGCAGGTCGTGCAGGTCTCGACCTGAACGTCCTTCGAGACCTCATCGAGCCCGTAATAGCTCACGTTCTCGCCGTCACCGCAGGCGGTGCAGCGGATCCGGACGTGGTTCCAGTACGTGCCGCAGACTGAGCAGCTGAGATACCGGGCCTTGTCGGCCGGGGTCCAGGAGACGATGACGCTCGCCACCGGCGCGCCGCCGCAGCACGGGCAGACGCCGTCCGCGACGGGCTTCAGCGTCCGCGTGTCGAGGCGCGCGGCCCGCTCGGCGAAGCGCACCTGCAACGCGGCTGAGACGAACAGGCATTCGGCGATCCGGTCGACCGGCAGCGCGCCCTCAAAAACCTGCACGGCGAGATCGCGGCGCTCCTCCGGCGCGGCGGCCCGCAGGGCATCCCGCGCCGCGGCCGAGGCCTCGGGCGCGGTCGCGAGATCCAGCGCGTCGAGCAGCGCCAAGAGGCACGCGTCGAAATCCTGGTCGGCCTCGAGGCTGTGCCGCGACAGCGGCGGCATGCCGTGCTCGCTCCGCAGCGCCTGATCGGCGGGATCCGGCGCCGGCGGGGCCGGAAACCGTGCCTGGATCGCCGCCTGGGCGCGGGCGACCTCACCGACGAACCGGAGATAGGCCTCCAGCGGGTGCCCGGGCGCGGCCTCCGCCAGGCGCGCGGCCCGGTCGGCGAACAGCGTCGCGGGATCGGGCAGGCGCACGAACGGGACCGAGCCCGAGATCCCGATCTTGTCGGGATCGGGCTTGAGCTCGCTGAAATCCCGGCGGCGGGGCTTCGGGGCCTCGGCGGGTTTCGGGGTCTTGTCCGCGGCCGGAGCCGCGGGTTTCCGCCTGAAGAAGTTGGCCACGCGATCAGGATCCGCGCTTGTCCACCGAGCCGCGGCGCGCCGGGCCGCCGGCCATCTGACGGAACCACTTGCGGTGATGCCGGTAGGCCCAGCCGCCCGTGACCGTGCCGCGGACCATCGCCCGGCCGGTGCCGCGCACCCAGATGCCGGCGTAGACGTGCACCACGATGATCGCGATGGCGATGACGGCGGCCAGCGAGTGCGCGAGCAGCGCCCAGCGCTGGGTCTCGATCGAGGTGAGGCCGCCGAAATAGGTGTTCCAGATCACGAGGCCGGTCACGAGCATCACGCCGATCAGCGCGGTCTGGCCCCAGAACACGCCCTTCTGGCCGGCATTGTACTTGCCGAGCTCCGGCAGCCGGTCCTCGCGGTTGGTGACCACGTCGCCGATCTTCTTCGACCACTCGACATCGTCCTTGTTGGGGATGTTGAGCCGCCAGAAGCGCACGAACAGGAAGAGGAAGCTGATCGCCAGCGCCACGCCGAACCACGGGTGGATCGCTCGGGTCGCCTGCCCGCCGCCGAACAGGCCGGTCAGCGAGAACAGGTAGGGCGTGAACATCGCCAGCCCCGAGAGGGTCAGCAGCGTGAACAGGATCGCGGTGATCCAGTGATTCACGCGCTGCACGCCGGTGTAGCGCGGGACGTACATCACCTCCGGCGCCTCGGACTTGGCGTGGTGGAGGGGGCGGGAATCGCCGTCCCGGACATCGTTCTGGATCGTCATCGGCCTTCACTCGCCTGACGGGGCCGCCCGTCGCGGCGGGCGGGCCGTGAAACTCGAAATCGGGTCGGGCGCCCGAGCCGTCTCCGCCCTGCCGAAACCGTTCGGCGCGGCGCTCCCTCCCCCCGCGGGGGAGGGAGACCGTCGCGTCTCAGTGCGGCCGGGCCTCCCCGCCATTCTCCCGGCGCTTGGCCTCGTCGTACTCGACCGCCTCTTCCTCCTCCTCGGGCACGACCTCGTTGGGGCCGGCCGTGACGTAGTGGAAGAAGCCCGCCACCGCCGCGAAGCCCATCGCGGCGAGACCGAACACCTTGGCGCCGCCCTTCCAGAAGGCGACCAGCGGCGAGATCTTCGGGTCGTTCGGCAGGCCCGCGTAGAGGTTCGGCTGGTCGGCGTGGTGCAGCACGTACATGACGTGCGTGCCGCCGACCCCGGCCGGGTCGTAGAGGCCGGCATGGGCGAAGCCGCGCGACTTCAGGTCCTCGACGCGGTCGTGGGCCTGATCGATCATGGCCTGCTTGGTGCCGAACATGATCGAGCCGGTCGGGCAGGCCTTGGCGCAGGCCGGGGCCTGCCCCACCGCCACCCGGTCCGAGCACAGGGTGCACTTGTACGCCTTGTGGTCGGTCTGGCTGATGCGCGGGATGTTGAAGGGGCAGCCCTTCACGCAGTAGCCGCAGCCGATGCAGTTCTCCTCGATGAAGTCGACGATGCCGTTGGAGTACTGCACGATCGCGCCGGGGGACGGGCAGGCCTTCAGGCAGCCCGGCTCGGTGCAGTGCATGCAGCCGTCCTTGCGGATCAGCCATTCGAGGTTGTTGGTCTCCGGGTTCTCGTACTCGGTGAACCGCATCAGGGTCCACGACTTCGGCGTGAGGTCGTGGGGGTTCTGGTAGGTGCCCGTGTTGACACCGATGTCGTCGCGCAGGTCGTTCCACTCCTCGCAGGCCGACTGGCAGGCCTTGCAGCCGATGCACTTCGACACGTCGATGAGTTTGGCGACCTCCACCTGACGGCGGATCTCCGGCGGCGTCTCCGTGGAGGCGGAGCGCTGGCGGATGTCGAGGGAGCTGTAGTCAGCCATGTCTGCCGCTCCCCCTTACGCGACCGCGTCCGACGGAGGCGTGGTCGGCTCGATGTTCACGAGCCAGGCCTTGAACTCCGGCGTCTCGGTGTTCGCGTCGCCGACGACGGGCGTCAGCGAGTTCGGGTGCCATCCTTTCTTGGTGTGGCCCATGAAGCCCCAGTGCTGCGGGATGCCGACGACGTGGACGGGCTTGCCGTCGCAGATCAGCGGCTTGATCCGCTTCGTCACCACGGCCTTGGCCTTCAGGGAGCCGCGCTTCGACCAGACGCGGACCCAGCCGCCCTTGGCGATGCCCTTCTCCTTGGCGAGCTCCTCCGAAATCTCCACGAAGGCTTCCGGCTGGAGGATCGCGTTGATCCGGGCGTGCTTGGTCCACCCGTGGAAGTGCTCGGTCAGGCGGTAGCTCGTCGCCGCGTAGGGGAACTCCTTCGCGTCGCCGAGGTCGGCGAGGTCGTCCTTGAAGATGCGGGACGCGGGCGCGCCCTTGATCTTCGGGAAGGCGAGGTTGGCCACCGGGGACTCGAAGGGCTCGTAGTGCGTCGGGAACGGCCCGTCGCGCATGAGACCGCGGGTCCACAGGCGGGCGACGCCCTCCTGGTTCAGGATGAACGGGCCGACGCCCTTATCGGGGGCGACGGTGACGCCGTAATCCGGCACGTCGAAGCCGATCCACTGCTTGCCGTTCCACTCGATGAGCTTCTTCTTCTCCGACCACGGGCGGCCCTCGGGGTCGCACGAGGCGCGGTTGTAGAGCACGCGCCGGTTGGCCGGCCACGCGAAGGCCCAGTTCGGCGCGATGCCGCGGTCGCCGGGATCGGTGTTGTCCCGGCGGGCCATCATGTTGCCCTTCTCGGTGTAGCAGCCCGAGTAGATCCAGCAGCCGCAGGCGGTCGTCCCGTCGTCCTTGAGCTGGGCGAAGCCGTCGACCTGCTTGCCCGCCGGGATGATCGTCCCGTTGAGGTCCGGCGTCGGCGCCAGCGTGTAGCCGTTGAGCTCGCGGGCGAGCTCGGTCGGCGTCGGCGCCTCGGCGATCGCGTAGTCCCACTTCAGATTGACGATCGGGTCCGGGAAGGCCCCGCCATCCTTCTTGTAGGCCGCCTTCATGCGGAGGAAGATCTCCGACATGATCTCGATGTCCGAGCGGCACTCGCCCGGCGCCTCCTGCGCCTGCCAGTGCCACTGCAGCCACCGGCTGGAGTTCGACAGCGAGCCTTCCTCCTCCACGAACAGGGTGGTCGGAAGCTCGAACACCTCGGTCTGGATCTTGGTCGGATCGACGTCGTTGTACTCGCCGTGGTTCTCCCAGAACCGGGCCGTCTCGGTCTTGAGCGGATCCATCACCACGATGAACTTCATCTTGGAGAAGGCTTCCGTCATCTTGGCGCGATTCGGGAACGACAGCAGGGGGTTGAAGCCCTGGATGACGTAGCCGGTCATCTTGCCCTGCTTGGCGAGCTCGAATCCGCGCAGCACGTCGTAGGTCGGCACGTCGAGCTTGGGCAGGTAGTCGTACGCCCAGTCGTTCTCCTTGGTAGCCTTGTCGCCCCACATCGCCTTCTGGAACGAGACGAAGAATTTGTTGTAGTTCTGCCAGTAGCTCGTCTGTCCGGGACGCAGCGGCTTGAACTGCCGCTTGGCGATGTAGCTCGCGTAGTCGGGCTCCTTCTCCACCGGGATGTTCAGGTATCCGGGGATGAGGTTCGACATCAGCCCGATATCGGTCAGCCCCTGGATGTTGGAGTGACCGCGCAGGGCCTGCATGCCGCCGCCGAGCACGCCGATGTTCCCGAGCAGCGTCTGCACGATGCACATCGAGCGGATGTTCTGCGAGCCCTTGGAGTGATGGGTCCAGCCGAGCGCGTAGAGCGAGGCCATCGACTTCTCGGGGGAAGCCGTCGTCGCCATCAGCTCGCAGACCTTCAGGAAGGTCTCCTTGGGAGAGCCGCAGATTTTCTCCACCATCTCGGGCGTGTAGATCGCGAGATGCTTCTTGAGGAGCTGCATCACGCAGCGCGGATGCTGCATCGTCTCATCGACCACGGCGTAGCCGTCGGGGCCGATCTCGTAGTCCCAGGTGGTCTTGTCGTAGTCGCGCTTGTCGGCGTCGTAGCCCGTGAACAGCCCCTCGCTGAAGTCGTAGCCCTCGCGGACCACGTACCCGGCGTTGGTGTAGGCGGAGACGTAGCGGTGCTGCAGCTTGTCGTTGTCGAGCAGGTACTTGGCCACCCCCGACAGGAAGGCGATGTCGGTCCCCTGCCGGATCGGGCAGTAGAGATCGGCCACCGACGCCGTACGGGTGAAGCGCGGATCGACGACGATCAGCTTGGCATTGTTATGGGCTTTCGCCTCCACGACCCACTTGAAGCCGCAGGGGTGGGCCTCGGCGGCATTGCCGCCCATCACGGTGATCACGTCCGCGTGCTTGATGTCCATCCAGAGGTTGGTCATCGCACCGCGTCCGAAGGAGGGCGCCAAACTGGCGACCGACGGACCGTGTCAAACTCTGGCCTGATTATCGAAGACCAGGGCCCCCATGCTTCGGACTGTCTTGTAGGTCAGCCACGCCGTCTCGTTGGTGGTGGCCGAGGCCCCGAGGAAGCCCATCGTGGTCCAGCGGTTGACCGTGAGGTCGCCGTTCTTGGCCACGAAGTTCTTGTCCCGGTCCTCCTTCATGAGCTGCGCGATGCGGTCGAGGGCAAAGTCCCAGGACACGCGCTTGAACTCGGAGGAACCCGGGGCGCGGTGGAGCGGGTACTTGGTGCGCGTCTCGGCGTGCACGAAGTCGAGCAGCGCCGAGCCCTTCGGGCAGAGCGTGCCGCGGTTGACCGGATGATCCGGATCGCCCTCGATGTGCATGACCGAGGAGCGCGCGTTCTTCGAACGGTCCCCCAGGCTGTAGAGGATCACGCCGCACGCGACCGAGCAGTACGGGCAGGTGTTGCGGGTCTCGCGCATCTGCGCGAGCTTGAACGGCCGCACCGCGGCGGCCATGGCGGGCTCGAGTCCGCCGAATCCGAGCGCGCCCAGCGAGCCGCCAGCGAGGCCGGCGCCGGCCCCCTTGAGCAGGCCACGCCTTGAGACCTGGACCGTCATCTCCGCTCCGTAAAAGCGATCTGGTATAATTCCAAGCTGTCCCAAAAAAGCGTGCGCGAGGCAAGTGCGGTTGCGTGACACAGCAAGTTGCCGTGTCTCAGCCGAAGCAACACGTTTGTCGCACCGGCATCATCCTGCATGAGAACGGTTTTTTTACTTGCTGGGATTGGCCGGATTGGTGCCTGACGGGCCGGCCGTGCGGTGCTCCAGGGGCGCCTGCGGCTCGGTCGCGGAGGTGCCGCCGGGCTGGGCCGGCGGCACGGGACGGTCGGCATTCTCCTTGATCGAGTTGCCGCCCGGGTCCGGCGCGTCCTTGGCGGCCGACTGCTCCCGCGGCACCGGGGCCTGGCTCCAGCCGTCCTGCGCGCTGCGGGACTTGTCGCCCATCGCGTCGACGCCCTTGATCTCGCCCGGCTTCGTCTGCGCGAGACAGGGCGACGCCACCGTCGCGAGACCGAGGAGCACCGACATCATCAGGGGAATCGAGCGGGACACGGGGCGCCTCCTGGCAGCAGGGGGAATGCGGGGAGAATGGCAGCGGGGGATGAACAGCGGGGAATGCCCGGGCAACGTAGCCTTCGCGGCGGCAGTTCCGGCCTGCGACACCGACCCGGCACGGGGCACCGGGATCGCGTGGCGGCAGCGCGGCCGCGGCGGTGACGGCTCCTTAACCAAACCTTGCAACCGTACGTGTCCACAGGTGCGAGGATTTCCCGGTCATGTCGAAGCCGCATCCCGAACGCCCCTGCGAGAACGAGCGGTCGGTCGACGCGCCGCCGCTGAGCTCCGACATCCGGCGCCATCTCGGCCAGAACCTGCGCGCGCTCTTCACCGACACGCTGGCGGCCCCGGTCGACAAGCGGCTGGAGGCCCTGATCGCCCGGCTCGACAAGCCGAAGCGCTGACCCGGACCGCCGCCGGTTGGGGAGCGGAGGATCGCCGTCATGCGGGCAACCGCGTGCGGCGCGAACCGCCGACGGCTCTCGCCGGCCCGCGGAATGCCGTCCGATGTGCGCTAGAGCACTTAAGATCGTTCGTTCTGAGAAACCCGATTCCGCGCAGGAAATCTTCTCCATCGGCGACACCAGAGAGAAGATCCATGCGTTCTGATCGTCTATTGCCCTGAGTTATCTTGCATTTCCGGCACGATCGTCGATCCTGATCGCGTTACGGCATCACGCGGGTCCACACCCGAGGCTTGACTTCGTTCGGTAAAAAGAACGATTTCGCGCCTCCCGGGGACGCCTGTCCCCTGCGTCGCAACCGCGGATGGCTGGGGGATCGGACGTGATGACGAACGCTTCAGGTCTGGGCCGGATGGCTCGGGCGATCGGGCTGACCCTTCTGGCCGGAGCCGGCCTGCTGACCTGCGCGCTGCCGGCCGCGGCCGAGACCGCGCTCCTCAACGTCTCGTACGACCCGACCCGCGAGCTCTACCGCGAGATCAACGCCGCCTTCGCGGAAGAGTGGAAGGCCAAGACCGGCGAGGCCATCACGGTGCGGGCCTCGCACGGCGGCTCGGGCGCGCAGGCGCGCACGGTGATCGACGGGGTGGACGCCGACGTGGTCACCCTCGGCATCCCGTCCGACATCGACGCGATCGCCAAGCTCACCCACAAGATCCCCGAGGATTGGCGCAGCAAGCTGCCGAACCAGGGGACGCCCTACACCTCGACGGTGGTGTTCCTCGTCCGCAAGGGCAACCCGAAGGGCGTCAAGGACTGGGACGACCTGGTCAAGCCCGACGTGAAGGTGATCACCCCGAATCCGAAGACCTCGGCGGGGGGGCGCTGGAACTTCCTCGCCGCCTGGGGCTACGCCTACGGGAAGGATAAGGACGCCGCGAAGGCCGACGCCTTCGTCGGGCAGGTCTACAAGAACGTGCCGGTGCTCGACACCGGCGCCCGCGGCTCGACGGTGACCTTCGCGCAGCGCGGCCTCGGCGACGTCCTGCCGACCTGGGAGAACGAGGCCTACCTCGTGCTCCAGGAATTCGGCGCCGACAAGTTCGACATCGTCTCGCCGCCAACCTCGATCTACGCCGAGCCGCCTGTGGCCCTGGTGGCGGTCAATGCCGAGCGGAAGGGCACCACCAAGGCGGCCCAGGCCTATCTCGACTTCCTCTACGGCGACCGCGCCCAGGCGATCTTCGCCAAGCACCATTACCGGCCGATCCGCCGGGAGGCGGCCGCCCCGGCGGACCTCGCCCAGCTGCCCGAGATCAAGCTGTTCAAGATCGAGGACCTCCAGGGATCCTGGGACGAGATCCAGAAGCGGAACTTCGACGCCGGCGGCCTGTTCGACCGTCTGAGCCGGGCCGGCCGCTGAGGCATCAGATCATGGTCCAGACGCCCCGTCCCCGTCGGACATTCCGACGGCCGAGCGTGATCCCGGGCTTCGGGATCAGCTTCGGCTACACGCTGACCTGCCTCGGCCTGATCGTCCTGCTGCCGCTGGCCGGACTGGTGGTGAAGGCCTCGGGACTCGGCCTGTCGGGCATCTGGGAGGTCGCCACCGATCCGCGGGTCGCGAGCGCCCTGCGGATCAGCTTCGGCGTCTCGGCGATCGCGGCGCTCGTCGCCTCGGTCTTCGGCTTCCTGGTGGCCTGGGTGCTGACCCGCTACCGCTTCCCGGGGCGCAAGCTGGTCGACGCCGCCGTCGACCTGCCCTTCGCGCTGCCCACCGCGGTCGCCGGCATCGCGCTCGCCTCGCTCTACGCGCCGGACGGGCTGCTCGGCGCGCCGCTCGCGCGCCTCGGAATCCAGGCGGCCTACACGCCGGTCGGCATCTTCATCGCCATGGTGTTCATCGGCCTGCCCTTCGCGGTGCGGACCGTGCAGCCGCTGATCGCCGAGATCGACAAGGAGATCGAGGAGGCCTCGGCCACCCTCGGGGCGACGCGCCTCGTCACCCTCACCCGGGTGGTGCTGCCGCCCCTGATCCCGGCGGTGCTCACCGGCTTCGCGCTCGCCTTCGCCCGGGGTGTCGGCGAGTACGGCTCGATCATCTTCATCGCCGGCAACCTGCCCTACGTGTCGGAGATCGCGCCGCTGCTCATCGTCATCAAGCTCTCCGAGTTCGACTACGGCGGCGCGGCGGCCATCGCGACGATCATGCTCGGGATCTCGTTCCTGACGCTGCTCGCCATCAACCTCATCCAGGCCTGGTCACGGCGGCGGTTCGGCTATGTCTGAGATCTTCTCCCCCGCCTTCGTGCCGGCCGCCAAGCCGGCCCCGGTCGCCTCGGAAGGGGTCGGCGTCCGCGCGGTCCTGATCGGGATCGCCGTGGCGTTCCTGGCGCTGTTCCTGGTGCTGCCGCTGTTCGCGGTCTTCCTCCAGGCCTTCTCGAAGGGGCTCGGGGCATTCCTAGACGCGTTCCGGGAGCCCGACGCCTGGAGCGCGATCCGCCTGACGCTGACCGTGGCGGCGATCGCGGTGCCGTTCAACGTCGTGTTCGGGCTGGCCGCCTCCTGGGCGATCGCCAAGTTCGAGTTTCCCGGCAAGGCGCTGCTGATCACCCTGATCGACCTGCCGTTCTCGGTCTCTCCGGTGGTCTCCGGCCTGATCTACGTGCTGCTGTTCGGGTCCCAGGGCCTGTTCGGCTCCTGGCTCCTCAACCACGGCGTCCAGATCCTGTTCGCCCTGCCGGGGATCGTCCTGGCGACGGTGTTCGTGACCTTCCCGTTCGTCGCCCGCGAGCTGATCCCGCTGATGCAGGAGCAGGGCACCGCCGAGGAGGAGGCGGCGCTGACGCTCGGCGCCTCGGGCCTGCACGCGTTCCGGACGGTGACGCTGCCCAATATCCGCTGGGGCCTGCTCTACAGCGTGCTCCTCTGCAATGCCCGGGCGATGGGTGAATTCGGAGCGGTGTCGGTGGTGTCGGGCCACATCCGCGGCCTGACCAACACCATCCCACTCCACGTGGAGATCCTCTACAATGAGTACAACTTCGTCGCCGCATTCGCCGTCGCTTCGCTCCTCGCCGTCCTTGCCCTCATCACCCTCGTCCTCAAATCCGTCCTCGAATGGCGCTTCGCGGGTGAGCTCGCGCACGGCCGGGCACACTGATCGCCCCTCCACGGCGATCCGGGTCGAGAACGTCTCGAAGACGTTCGACACGGCGGCGGTGCTGCACGACCTGTCGCTGGACGTGCGGGCGGGCGAGCTGATCGGGCTCCTCGGCCCGTCGGGCTCGGGCAAGACGACGCTGCTGCGGATCATCGCCGGGCTCGACGCGCCGGACCGGGGCCGGATCCTGTTCGGCGGCGACGACGCCACCGGCCTGCCGGTGCAGGAGCGGGCCGTGGGCTTCGTGTTCCAGCACTACGCCCTGTTCAAGCACATGAGCGTGGCCGACAACATCGCCTACGGGCTGAACGCGCGGCGCCGCGCCGACCGGCCGGCCAAGGCCGAGATCAAGCGCCGGGTCGGCGACCTGCTCGACCTGATCCGCCTCTCCGGGTTCGGCGACCGCTACCCGTCGCAGCTCTCCGGCGGCCAGCGGCAGCGGGTGGCGCTCGCCCGGGCCCTCGCGGTCGAGCCGCGGGTTCTCCTGCTGGACGAGCCCTTCGGCGCTCTGGACGCCCAGGTCCGCAAGGACCTGCGCCGCTGGCTGCGCGAGATCCACGACCGCACCGGCCAGACCACGATCTTCGTGACCCACGACCAGGACGAGGCGCTGGAGCTGTCCGACCGCGTGGCCGTGCTCGATCGCGGCCGCCTGGAGCAGGTCGGCACGCCCGACGAGGTGCAGGAGAACCCGGCCTCCGCCACCGTGATGAAGTTCCTGGGCGATTCCGTCGAGGTGGAGGCGATCGCCGAGGGCGGCCGGGTGCTGGTCCGGGGCCGGGAGACGCCGGTCGCCGCGCCCGCCAGCCTGTTCGGCCCGGTCAAGCTCTACGTCCGGCCCTGGCAGCTGCAGCTCGCCGAGCCCGAGGCCGCGCACCTATCTGGCACCGTGCGCAGCTCGTACCGGACGCAGGGGCGCCAGCGGATCGAGGTGGCCGACGCTGAGGGGCGCGTCCTCGCCGTGGAGGATTTCGACGGCGTGCGCTACCCGGCCGGCCACCCGGTCGGCCTGCGGATCAACGGCGGGCACGTGTTCGGGTGAGGCTCGCCAGCGGCCGCGCGGCACCCTAGGCTCCCGACCATGACCGTACCGAGTCGCGAACCCGCCTCCGACGTCCTGGCCGCCATCGGCCGGACGCCGCTGATCCGCCTGCGCCGCGCCTCCGAGGAGACCGGCTGCACCATCTACGGCAAGGCGGAGTTCCTGAATCCCGGCCTGTCGGTGAAGGACCGGGCGGCGCTCTCGATCGTGCGGGACGCGGAGACGCGGGGCCTGATCCGCCCGGGCGGCACGATCGTCGAGGGCACCGCCGGCAACACCGGCATCGGCCTCGCCCTGGTGGCCTCGGTGCGCGGCTACCGGACGCTGATCGTCATCCCGGTCACCCAGTCCGAGGAGAAGAAGCAGACCCTGCGGCTCGCGGGCGCCCGGCTGGTGGAAGTGCCGGCGGTGCCCTTCGCCAACCCGAACAACTACGTCCACGTGGCCCGGCGGCTCGCGGAGAAGCTCGCCGCCACCGAGCCGGCGGGCGCCTTCTTCGCCGACCAGTTCGACAACGTCGCCAACCGGCGGGCCCATGTCGACGGCACCGGCCCGGAGATCTGGGCGCAGACCGGCGGCCGGGTCGACGGCTTCGTCTGCGCGGCCGGCACCGGCGGCACGCTAGCCGGCACCGCCGAGGCCCTGCGCGCCCGCAACCCGCAGGTGCGGATCGCGCTGTCGGATCCGGAGGGCTCGGCCCTCTACGCCCACTACACGACCGGCACCCTGAAGGCCGAGGGCTCCTCGATCACCGAGGGGATCGGCCAGGGGCGGATCACCCGGAACCTCGAGGGCTTCACCCCCGACCGCGCCTTCCGGATCCCGGACCGCGAGGCTCTCGACATCGTCTTCGGGCTGATGCGGGAGGAGGGGCTGTCGCTGGGCGGCTCGTCGGGCATCAACGTCGCCGGGGCGATCCGGCTGGCCCGGGACCTCGGGCCCGGTCACACGATCGTGACGATTCTCTGCGACGGGGCGGCCCGCTACGCCTCGAAGCTGTTCAACCCGGCCTTCCTCACCGAGCGCGGCCTGCCGATTCCAGGCTGGCTCGACGCGCCCGCGGAGCCTCTGCCGGACTGGCACGCCTGAGGCCGGGGTCTCATCCGGAATTTTCCTCACAAAAGCGTGGCTTGGCGTTGAACGGAACGGAATGTCGCAGCGTTTGAACGGTCACGCTCGCACCAGCGCGACCGTCCGGAGAACGCGACCGATGTCCCTCGTCACCATCCTGCTCATCATCCTGATCATCCTGGCCTTCGGCGGCGGCGGCTTCCTCGGCGGCGGCGCGTATCGCGGCCCCGGCTTCGGCCTGGGCGGCATCCTGCTCATCGTGCTGATCGTGCTCCTGGTCACCGGGCGGCTCTGAGCGGCGGCCCGTCGCCTGGGCAGACGACTCGTCCGCCCAGGCTCCTGAACGCCGGCGGATCCCGCGCGAGCGACAGGGGATCCGCCGCGCGACCCGCATCTCAGCGGCAGGTGATCCCCACCACGGCGGGCGCGACCGCGCCGGGCCCGCCACCCGGGTGCGGCGCCGCCGCGGCGATGCCCTGGGCGGCGAGGAAGGCGGAGATCGCCCGCGCCGGCACGACCGGCAGGCGTGCCGGCGGCACCACCCCGGCGACCCGGCGCGGCGCCGCGGGATAGCGGGCGACGAGCCCGACGAGGGCCCCCGACCGGTCCAGCACCGGCGCGCCGCCGGAACCCGGCTGAAGCGCCGCGATCACGTCGCCGCCCCGCGCCTCTCCGGGAGCGGCCTGGACCCCGTCCGCACCCGGCGCCAGGGTGATCACGCTCTCCTCGGCACCGACGGGCTCGGACCGGAGCGCGGGCCGGAGCGGGGCGAGGGCGCCGGGCACATCGAGGAGGGCGAGGCCGGCGGGATCGGTGGCGAGCACCCGCGCCGATACCGGGCCGATCCTGGGCTGGGCGCAGCCCTCCAGCACGGCGACGGCGGTCAGCACGCGTCCCGGTGCCACCGCGAGACCCGCGCCCGAGGCCGGCGCGGGGGAGAGGCTCGCCGGCCTCAGCGGCGCGGCCTGCGGCTGGGGCGCCGGGTGGGCGGCGACGCGGGCCGCCGGTGCCGGACCCGGGCTCGAGGGTAGCTGCGCGGCCGGCGCCGCGGCGGGATCGGGAAACGGCACGAAGGCGTTCGCCACGGCGATCACGAGCCGGTCGACCTCCGGCGCCAGGGCGCGATCGTAGCCGAGCAGGAACCCCCGCACGCCCTCCGGTCCGGACGCGTAGCGGATGTAGGACAGTCCCGGCCCGGTCTCGGCGGTGACCACCACGGTGTCCGGCCGCCGCAGCTTGTAGGTCACCTTACGGCCGGGGAGCGGCGCGGTCGCCTTCTCGAACAGCGCGTCGAGGCTCTCGGCCCCCGGCGGGAAGGCGCGGGATTCCAGGGTGACGCGGCCGTCCTGGCTCTGCCAGCGGGTTCCGGAGGGCAGGGCGGTCCGTTTCGCCAGGAGTCTCTCGGGCACGCCCATCACGGCGCCGGTCCCGGGATCGACCGCGACGCGGAAGCGCGCCGCGTTCCGCGCCGCCGCGCCGGCGGCCAGCAGCGCCGCCCGGCCGCGCGGATCGAGGGGGTCGGCCCCGCCGGTCCGGGCGCCGTAGGCGGTGAGCGCCTCGAAGGTCCGGCGCCCGAAGGCCCCCGACACGACGGCGTTGAAATCGCCGGTCCAGACCAGGGCGTCCTGGACGGCCTTTCGGTCGGCCTCCGGCAGGGCCTCGAAGCCCGCCCGCATCGCCTCGAAGACGGGGTCGGCCGGCGCGCCGGCCGCCGGCGCGGGTCTGGGGGCGGCCCGGGCGGGCGCCGGCCGGTCCTGGGCCCCGACAGGCCCGGTGCCGAGGGCGATCAGGATCGCGAGGGCCGTCGCGCGCCGGGCGCGGCCGCGAAGGGTATCCGGGTTCCGACACCGCGACGCGTCACCCGAATCCATGCCCGCCCCCGACCCTCTCTGCACCGCGTCGTCCCGATCCTGGCAGAGGCCGCCGCGACAGGCCAGATCAATCCGGTGCCGGGCCGGTGTCGGCCCGGTCCCGGCAGCCGTGCGTCCGGCGCCGCGATGCGCTACAGGGCGGATGTCCGGCCCT
Source organism: Methylobacterium sp. 190mf (assembly GCF_900107945.1). NCBI lineage: Bacteria > Pseudomonadati > Pseudomonadota > Alphaproteobacteria > Hyphomicrobiales > Methylobacteriaceae > Methylobacterium > Methylobacterium sp. 190mf. The sequence goes on from NZ_FNVI01000013.1 coordinate 72,749, forward strand.
GGGCGGCGGCCGGATCCCGGATCGGTCGTCCGGCCACGCGATGCCGCCACGGTTCGACGCGGAGCCCGGCATGAGCGACACGAACAACACCTTCAAGAAGGCGCCCAAGCGCAAGGCCGCCAAGGGCAAGAGCATCAGCGTCTCGCCGGAGATGCGGCAGGCCTACGCCGACCTGATCCAGGAGCGCGCCGAGAAGCAGGAGGCCTACGGCCGCCACCTGCCGCAGGACGAGACGCGGCGGCGGTAGCGCGGCCGGGAGAAGCGCCGCCCCGCATCGGCCTCAGCGCTTGCGCACGAACTCGGTGCGCAGCACGAGGCCCTTGATGGTGTCGTGGCGGCAGTCGATCTCCTCCGGATCGTCCGTGAGCCGGATCGACCGGATGACCGTACCCTGCTTCAGGGTCTGGTTCGCGCCCTTGACCTTGAGGTCCTTGATCAGCGTGACCGAATCGCCGTCGGCCAGGACGTTGCCGGCCGCGTCGCGGACGGCTCTCGTCTCGGCGGGTGCGGCCGCGGACCCGGGCGGGAGCCACTCGCCCGTCGCCTCGTCGTAGACGTAAGCCTCGTCGTCGCCGCTCAAAACCGTGCCCCCTGTCCGGATCGGGGCCGGGTCCTGTGAGGATCGCGTGGGCCCGTCATCAGCGCCCCGGCACACCGAATCGGTCGCCGAGTCGGCGCGGGACGCCGCGAGCCTAGCCGATCGGGCCGGCCCCGCGCGAGAGCGGGAACCGGCCCGACGGAGCGCCTTACCGCTTCAGCGGACCGGCCTCGATCACGTCCTCGACCGTGCGCAGGCCGGCGCGCGGGGAGTTGACGAGGCAGGCCATGTTGCCCGGCGGGTGCTGGTTCTTCCACATCTTGGTGTGGGCCTGGGGGATCTTGTCCCAGGGGAAGACCTCGCTCATGCACGGGTCGATCCGCCGGTCGAGCACGAACTGGTTCGCCGACGAGGCCTGCTTGAGGTGGGCGAAGTGCGAGCCCTGGATGCGCTTCTGCCGCATCCAGACGTAGCGGGCGTCGAAGGTGATGTTGAAGCCGGTCGTGCCGGCGCAGAACACCACCATGCCGCCGCGCTTCACCACCAGCGCCGAGACCGGGAAGGTCGCCTCGCCCGGATGCTCGAACACGATGTCGACGTCCTGCTTGCCGGTGATGTCCCAGATCGCCTTGCCGAACTTGCGCGCCTCCTTGGTCCAGGCGTGGAACTCGGGGCTGTTGACCTTGGGGAGCTGGCCCCAGCAGTCGAAGTCCTTGCGGTTGATGACGCCCTTGGCGCCGAGGCTCATCACGTAGTCGCGCTTCGACTCGTCCGAGATCACCGCGATGGCGTTGGCGCCCGAGGCCGCGCAGAGCTGCACGCCGAACACGCCGAGGCCGCCGGAGGCACCCCAGATCAGCACGTTCTGGCCCGGCTTCACCGTGTGCGGGGCGTGGCCGAACAGCATGCGGTAGGCGGTGGCGAGCGTCAGCGTGTAGCAGGCGGCCTCCTCCCAGGTGAGGTGCTTCGGCCGGACCATGAGCTGGCGGGACTGCACCCGGCAGAACTGCGCGAACGAGCCGTCGCCGGTCTCGTAGCCCCAGATCCGCTGCGAGGGCGAGAACATCGGGTCGCCGCCGTTGCACTCCTCGTCGTCGCCGTCGTCGCGGTTGCAGTGGACGATGACCTCGTCGCCGACCTTCCAGCGCTTCACCTTGGAGCCGACCTTCCAGACGATGCCGGAGGCGTCGGAGCCCGCGATGTGGTACTCGCCCTTGTGGACGTCGAAGGGCGAGATCGGCTCGCCGAGGCCGGCCCAGACGCCGTTGTAGTTGACGCCCGCCGCCATGACGTAGACCAGCACCTCGTCGTCGCCGATCTCCCAGACCGGCAGCACCTCGAGCTGGTGGGACTGTTCCGGGGGTCCGTGCCGCTCGCGCCGGATCGCCCAGGCATACATCTTGGCCGGCACATGACCCAGCGGCGGGATCTCACCCATCTCGTAGAGGTCCTTGACCTCCCCGCCCGTCGGACTGATCGCAGCGCTCGCCGCCATCTCGCTCTCCTCTCGTCCCGCGTGTTTCTCACGGCCGCGGTTCTCCATCGCGCTATACCGGCGATGCCGGAGGCGTCCAAGTGGGCCGAAAGTCGAAAGCCGACGGTTTCCGACATGAAAAAAGCGCGAGCACAGGGCGCGCGACCACGTATTCAAAATCGGCTTTCCGGCAGACCAAGTATTATTCGGCGCCGGCCTCGGTCGCCCCGGCCCCGAGACCTTGCCCGACTCCACCGCCGCGCGCCCGAGCTGCCCCGGGCCGTCCGGCGAGCACATGCACCTCTAAGTCATTGGTTCGACTTGCTCTCTCGCGCCTGAACAACGGCAAGTCCCGCGAAGAACAGTTCAGGTGGACATTATACCAGCACTGATAAAGCGGATCGGGACCGTCGCGCGGCACCGTCCGGACCGCGGGTGCGGGCGGCGCGCGGGCGGCGGCGCGCCGCGGCGCCTTCAAATCCCGCTGTTCCGGCGGGCAAGTTTTTTCATGAGCCGCGGATGCCCGCGCGGGCGTCTTGCACTTCCGTCCCGGATGACGCGTGCTCAAGCCTTCGCTACGGTGACCGCAAGGCCGCGCCCCGCGCGGATACAAAGATCACACGGAGGCGAGGAATGGGCGCGAGCGTCGCCGAGACCAGGAGCGACAAGTCGAGCCGCGACAAGCCCTGGATCATCCGCACCTACGCGGGGCACTCGACCGCGGCGGAGTCCAACAAGCTCTATCGGGGCAACCTCGCCAAGGGCCAGACCGGCCTGTCGGTTGCCTTCGACCTGCCGACCCAGACCGGCTACGACCCCGACCACGAGCTGTCCCGCGGCGAGGTCGGCAAGGTCGGCGTCTCGATCGCGCATCTCGGCGACATGCGGACCCTGTTCCAGGACATCCCGCTCGCCCAGATGAACACCTCGATGACGATCAACGCCACGGCCCCGTGGCTGCTGGCGCTCTACCTCGCGGTGGCCGAGGAGCAGGGCGCGCCGATCGCCGCCCTCCAGGGCACGACCCAGAACGACATCATCAAGGAGTACCTGTCGCGCGGCACCTACGTGTTCCCGCCCGCGCCGTCCCTCCGGCTCACCAAGGACGTGATCCTGTTCACGACCAAGAACGTGCCGAAGTGGAACCCGATGAACGTCTGCTCCTACCACCTGCAGGAGGCGGGGGCGACGCCGGTCCAGGAGCTCTCCTACGCGCTCGCCATCGCCATCGCGGTGCTCGACACCGTGCGCGAGGACCCCGAGTTCGACGCCGAGAGCTTCTCCGACGTCTTCGGCCGGATCTCGTTCTTCGTGAACGCGGGCCTGCGGTTCGTCACCGAGATCTGCAAGATGCGGGCGTTCTCGGAGCTCTGGGACGAGATCGCCCGCGAGCGCTACGGCATCGACGACCCGAAGAAGCGCATCTTCCGGTACGGCGTGCAGGTGAACTCCCTGGGACTCACCGAGCAGCAGCCCGAGAACAACGTCCACCGCATCCTGATCGAGATGCTGGCGGTGACGCTGTCCAAGCGCGCCCGCGCCCGCGCGGTGCAGCTCCCGGCCTGGAACGAGGCGCTCGGCCTGCCGCGGCCCTGGGACCAGCAATGGTCCATGCGCATGCAGCAGATCCTGGCCTTCGAGACCGACCTCCTCGAGTACGACGACATCTTCGACGGCAGCCACGTGATCGAGGCCAAGGTCGAGGAGCTGAAGGCGCAGACCCGCGCCGAGCTGGAGCGGATCGGCGGCATCGGCGGCGCGGTCGCGGCGGTGGAAACCGGGGCGCTCAAGCGCGCGCTGGTGGAGTCGAACGCGCGCCGGATCTCGGCGATCGAGGCCGGCGATCAGATCGTGGTCGGCGTCAACAAGTGGCAGCAGGGCGAGCCGTCGCCGCTCACGGCCGGGGAGGGGGCGATCTTCTCCGTCTCCGAGACCGTCGAGATGGAGGCGCAGAGCCGGATCCGCGAGTGGCGCGGCCGCCGCGACGAGAACGCCGTGGGCCAAGCCCTCGACGCCCTGGAGCAGGCGGCGCGCTCCGGCGCCAACATCATGCCGCCCTCGATCGAGGCCGCCAGGGCCGGCGTCACGACCGGCGAGTGGGGCGCGCGCCTGCGCGCGGTGTTCGGCGAGTACCGGGCGCCCACCGGCGTCACCGTGGAGACCGTCTCCAGCGGCGCGGCCGAGGAGGCCAAGCTCCTGATCGCCGATCTCGGCGAGCGGCTGGGCGAGACGCCGAAGCTCGTGGTCGGCAAGCCCGGCCTCGACGGCCACTCCAACGGCGCCGAGCAGATCGCGCTCCGCGCCCGCGACGTCGGCTTCGACGTCACCTACGACGGCATCCGGCAGACGCCGGCCGAGATCGTCGCGAAGGCCAAGGAGACCGGCGCCCACGTGGTCGGCCTGTCGATCCTGTCCGGCTCCCACGTGCCGCTGGTGCGGGAGGTCCGCGCCAAGATGCGCGAGGCCGGGCTCGACCACATCCCGGTGGTGGTCGGCGGCATCATCTCCCCGGAGGACGAGCTGGTCCTCAAGAACATGGGCGTGCGCGCCGTCTACACGCCGAAGGACTACGCCATCGACCAGATCATGGTCGGGCTCGCCAAGGTCGTGGAGAAGGGTCTGGATCGACGGGACGGCCCGGCGGATCCGCCGCGCGCCGAGGCCCAGGTCTACTAGCGGACCGAGACTGCCTGGACCGCGCGCGGTCCGGGCAGGACCAAACAACCTTAATATTTCTCAGACAAGCATAGGCCCCGGTCCCACGTGCGGGACCGGGGACGAATCCTATGCGCGCCGGTATCTCCATCGCGGCCAAGCTCGGCCTGTGTCTCGCGGCCCTGGTGCTGCTGATCGCCGCGACGAGCGGCCTCTCGCTGGCCGAGCTCGGCCGCATCGAGTCCGCCGCCGCGCAGCTGCGCGACACGCGCATCCCGGCCACCGACGCCCTCGGCCGGATCGGCATCAACTTCATGCGGCAGCGGGTCAACGCCGTCCGCCTGATCACCGCCGACACGCCCGCGCTGCGCGCCGAGGTCGCCGACCAGATCGCCAAGCGTGACGCGCTGCTCGCGGCCCAGTACGCCCGGTACGAGGCCCTGCCGCTGACCCAGCCCGAGCGCGAGGCCTACGCGGTGTTCCGCCAGCACGTGGCCACCTACGCCGAGCAGCAGCGGGAGGCGGTGGCCAAGGCCGAGGCGGGCGACGTCGCCGGCGGCCAGCGGATCTACAACACGGTGATGTCGGATAGCATCCGCGCCATCATGGCCGACTGGGAGAAGCTCGTCGCCCTGAACGGCGACGGCTCGCAGGCGAGCGGCACGCTGATCGCGCAGACCTACGACGCCGCCAAGCGGAACGTGCTGGCGCTCGCCGGCCTCGCCCTGCTGGTGGCCCTCGGGGCCTTCGTGCTGGTGACCCGCGGCGTCAGCGGGCCGCTCCGCAAGATCGCCGCCGTCACGCAGCGCCTCGCGGCGGGCGACGCCGAGGTGGCGATCTCCGGGCAGGAGCGCCGCGACGAGATCGGGGCGCTGGCGGGTTCCGTGGTGGTGTTCCGCGACAACCTCGTCCGCGCGCGCGCCCTGGAGGCCGAGACGGCGCTGGCCCGCGCCGATGCCGAGACGCAGCGCCGGGCCGCGACCCGGGCCATGGCCGACGCCTTCGAGCAGGCGGTGGGCGGCATCGTCGGCGGCGTGTCGGCGGCGGCCACCGAGCTGGAGGCCACCGCCCGGTCCCTGACCGGCAGCGCGGCCGAGGCGGCCGGGCAGTCCGGCACCGTCGCGGGCGCGGCGAGCGACGCCGCCGCCAACGTCAACACCGTCGCGGCCGCCGCCGAGGAGCTCGGCTCCTCGGTGCAGGAGATCGGCCGGCAGGTCAGCAGCTCGGCGGAACTCGCGCGGGTCGCCGTCGCCGAGGCGACCAACACGGTGGCGCTGGTCCAGGACCTGAGCGGCGCGGCCGCGAAGGTCGGCGACGTGGTGGCGCTGATCTCCGGGATCGCCGCCCAGACCAACCTGCTGGCGCTCAACGCCACGATCGAGGCCGCGCGCGCCGGCACCGCGGGCCGCGGCTTCGCGGTGGTGGCCTCGGAGGTCAAGGCGCTCGCCGAGCAGACCGCCCGGGCCACCGAGGAGATCACCGGCCAGATCGGCCGGATCCAGTCCTCCACCGGGCAGGCGGCGTCGGCGATCGACGGGATCGGCCGGCGCATCCGCGAGATCGACGGCGTGGCCTCCAGCATCGCGGCCGCCGTGGAGCAGCAGGGCGCGGCCACCCAGGAGATCGTCCGCAACGTCGCCGAGGCGGCCGCCGGCACCGGCGCGGTCACCGGTACCATCGCGAGCCTCGCCCAGTCCGCCGAGGAGACCGGCGCCGCCGCCGCACAGGTGCTCGGGGCCGCGAGCGAGATGTCGCGCCAGTCCGAGCATCTCGGGGCCGAGGTCGCGCGCTTCCTCGCCACGGTGCGGGCGGCGTAGCCCCCCCTCACAGTCGGGCGGCGGATCGCGTAGGACGGCGCCATGCCGCCCGACGCGCCGCCCGCCCTGATCGCCATCCTGCTCCTGGCGGTGCCCCTCGCCGCCGCGCTCTCGGCGGGCCTGATCCTGCGCCTGCGCCCGCTGCTGCAGCGCTACGCCCTGGCCCGGCCGAACGCCCGCTCCAGCCACACCGTGCCGACCCCGCAGGGGGGCGGGATCGCCGTGGTGACGGCACTGGTCACGATCTCGGGCCTGCTGATCGCGGCGCCGGAGATCGGCGGCCGGCCGGACTGGATCTGGCTTGCCGGCGGCGCCCTGGCCCTGGCGGTCCTCGGTGCCGTGGACGACGTCCGGCCGCTGCCGGCCGCCCTGCGGCTCGCCGTGCAGGCCGTCGTGGTCGGCCTGCTGGTCTGGCACCTGGACGGGCGCCTGCTGCCGGGCCTGCCGCTCTGGCTGGAGCGCGGCCTCGCGCTGCTGGCCGGCCTGTGGTTCGTCAATTTGACGAACTTCATGGACGGGCTCGACTGGATGACGGTCGCGGAGATCGTCCCGGTGGCGGGCGCGCTCCTGCTCATCGGCCTCGCCGGGCACCTGCCGCCGCTGCCGACCCTGGTGGCGGCGAGCCTGCTGGGCGCGGTGCTGGGCTTCGCGCCGTTCAACCGGCCGGTCGCGCGGCTTTTCCTCGGCGATGTCGGCTCGCTGCCGGTCGGGCTCGTCACCGCGTGGCTGCTGTGCCAGCTCGCCCTGGCGGGCGGGCTCGCCGCCGCCCTGCTGCTGCCGCTCGTCTACCTCGCCGATGCCAGCCTGACCCTCGCCGCGCGGGCGGCGCGGGGCGAGCGGGTCTGGGAGGCCCATCGCGGGCACTACTACCAGCGGGCCACCGTCAACGGGCTGACCGTGCCCGGCGTGGTCGGACGGGTGTTCGCGGCCAATCTCGCCCTGGCGGCGCTCGCCGCCGCGACCTTGTTTTGGCCGTCCTGGCCGGTCACGCTCGCCGCATCGGCCGCCGGGCTCGCCCTGGTCGCCGCCCTGCTCCGCCGCTTCGCCCGCGCCCCGGCGCCGGCCCCAGCCGAAGGTGCCGCCCAGCCGTGACAGAGGCCGCCCAGCCGTGACCGGACTCATCGCGCTCACCGGGGCGACCGGGTTCATCGGCCGCCACCTGCTCGCCGACCTCACCGCGCGCGGCTACCGGGTCCGCGTGCTGCTGCGCCGGCCCACGACCGTGCCGGAGGGCGCGGCGAGCGCGGTCGTCGGCGACCTGACCCGCCCGATCAACATGGCCGCGGCCCTCAGCGGCGTCGACGCGGTGGTGCACTCGGCCGGCCTCGCCCATGCCATGTCGGGGGCACCGGAGGACGACTACCGCACGCTCAACACCGAGGCGACGCGCCGGCTGGCGGAGGCCGCGGCGCGCGCGAAGGTGCGTCGCTTCGTGTTCCTGTCGTCGATCCGCGCGCAGGTCGGGGCGAGCGCGCCGGGCGTGGTCGGGGAGGGCGATCCGCCCCGGCCCACCGACGCCTACGGCCGCTCCAAGCTCGAGGCCGAGGCGGCGCTCGCCGAGACCGGCCTGGACTGGGTCGCGCTGCGCCCGGTCCTCGTCTACGGGGCCGGCGTGAAGGGCAACATGGCCGCGCTCCTGCGGCTGGCGCGCAGCCCCTACCCGCTGCCGCTGGGCGGCCTCGCGGCGCGGCGCTCGCTGATCGCGCTGGAGAGCCTGTCGGGCGCCGTGGACGCGGTGCTGGCGGCGCCCGGCCCCCTGAACCGCGCCCTCGTGGCGGCCGACCCGGACCCGCTCAGCCTGCCCGAGATGATCACGTCCCTGCGCCGGGGCCTCGGCCGCGGCCCGGGCCTCGTCCCGGTCCCGGCCGGGCTCCTCCGGCTGGCCTGCCGGCTGACCGGCCGGGACGCGCAGTTCGCCCGCGTCGCCGAGGGTCTCGTCGCCCGCGCCGACGGCCTCGCGTCCCTCGGCTGGCGGCCGGCCGGGCCGACTCCCGAGGGGCTGGCCCGCCTGGCCCGCGACGGCGGCTGAGGCGGCGGCTGAGGCGGCGGCCGCGCTCAGCGGCCCGCGTAGATGTCGGTGATCTTGCCGAGCAGCGACAGGGCGTCCGCCTTCGAGCGCTGGAACGCGTTGCGGCCCACGATCGAGCCGAATCCGCCGCCCGCGTGGATGGCCCGGATCTCGTCGAGGAAGCTGGCCTCCTCGGCCTGGGCGCCGCCGGAGAAGATCACGATCCGCCGGCCGTTGAACGCGCACTGCACCACGTGGCGGACGCGCTCGGCCGCCGTGCCGATCGGGATGCCGGTCGATTCGTAGACCTTCTTCGCCGCCGGCTGCTCGATATGGGCCGAGGGCAGCTTCACCTTGATGATGTGGGCGCCGAGCTGCGCGGCGATCTGGGCCGCGTAGCCGATCACGTCGATGGCGGTCTCGCCCTCCTTCGACAGGGCCGAGCCGCGGGCGTAGGACCAGATCACCACGGCGAGGCCGACGCTCTTGGCCTCCTCGGCGATCTCGCGGATCTGCCCGTACATGGCGTTGCGGTGGGCGGAGCCCGGGTAGATCGTGAAGCCGATGGCGCAGGCGCCGAGCCGCAGGGCGTCGGCCACCGAACCGGTTATCGCCTGCTCGGGATCCTCCTCGTCGGCCAGGAGGTCGTGGTCGTTGAGCTTCAGGATCAGCGGGATGCGCCCAGCATAGTCGCGCGCGCTCGCCTCCAGGAAGCCGAGCGGCGCCGCGTAGGCGTTGCATCCCGCCGCCAGGGCCAGCTCGAAATGGTAGTGCGGGTCGTAGGCCGGCGGGTTCGGACCGAAGCTGCGGGCGGGCCCGTGCTCGAAGCCCTGGTCGACGGGCAGGATCAGCATCTTGCCGGTGCCGCCGAGCTTGCCGTGCTCCAGCATCCGGGCGAGGTTGGTGAGGGTCCCGGGGCTGTCGGCCCCGTACCACGACAGGATCTCGGTGACGCGGGCGGATCGGTCCATCGGGCAGCCTCCTGGCCAGAGACCGTCGCGCCGCGGATCGGGCCGCGGGCCGTGCTGCGGACGGCTCCCGGTCGGAACGGTGCGGGCAAAGCCGCGGTTCCCGCACGCGGCGCTTTCGGCTAACCGGGCCGGAGCGGGCGCCGCCCGGTCCGGCCGCGCGCGCCCGAACCGGCAGCTCCGAGACCGGCCCACGAGACGCGTCAGAGGTTCGCTCATGCGCAGGCTGATCCTGCTGCGGCACGCCAAATCCGACCGTCCGCCGGGCGTGGCGGACCACGAGCGCCCGCTCAACGCGCGCGGGAAACGGGCCGCCCCGGCGGTGGGCGCCCACCTCGCGCGCGAAGGCCTGTGCCCCGACCTCGCCCTGGTCTCCACCGCCACGCGGACCCGCGAGACGTGGGCCGCGATGGAGGCGGCCCTCGGCAGCCCCGAGACGCGCTGGCATTCCGAGATCTACGAGGCGCCGGCGGACCGGATCCTCGGTGTGATCCGGCAGGCGCCCGACACGGCCGCCACGCTGATCGTCGTCGGCCACAATCCGGGCCTCGGCGACCTCGCCGCGGTCCTCGCAGGGTCGGGGCCGCGGGCGGCCCGGGACCGGCTGGCCCTGGAATTCCCGACCGCGGCCTTCGTGGTGATCGACTTCGACGGCGACCGCTGGGCGGAGATCGCGCCGGGCCGCGGGCACCTCGACCGGTACGTGCGCCCGCGGGACATCGACCCGGATCTCGGCGGCTGACGCCTCAGGCGACCGGCACCGCGACGGCGTGCGCCTCGACCTCCGCGTGGGTCGGCAGGGGCGAGCCCGGCACGAAGGCCTCGAAGGCCGCCCAGAAATCCTGCCGGATCGCGTCGCGCTCGGTCAGGATCTCGTGCCGCGAATCCGGCAGGACCAGGATATGGCCGGCCTTCAGCCGGGCGGCGAAGCGCTCGGTCTCCGCCGTGCCGCAGACCGGGTCGGCGCCCGCCGCGACGATCAGGGTCGGCAGCCCGATCCGCGGCGCCGCCCGCGGGTCGCGCAGCCGCGCCATCGCGCGGAACGCCTCCGCGAGCCACGCGATCGTCGGGTCGCCGACCGCGCCGGCGCCGACCTGCCGCGCCGCCGCGGCGTTGCGGGCGTAGCGGATGGGATCGCGCGACAGGCGGTTGCCGGCGTACGGGTTGGTGGCGATCGAGACCGGCTTGCCGAACGGGATGTAGCGGCTCCCGAGGCCGAGCCGCTGCAGGCCCCGCGACAGGATCGCGGCGCCGGCCGGCCAGCGGACCATCCGGATCGACAGCATCGGCGCCAGGGTCACCAGCCGCCGGAACGGCAGCGCGCCGTCGAGGGCCGCGAGGAGGGCGACGCATCCGCCCATGGAGTGCGCGAGGCCGACATGGGGCTCGGGCATCAGCGGCACCAGGATCGTCTCGGCCACCGCCCGCAGGTCGAGCCGGTAATCGTCGAACCGGGCGACGTGGCCCTTGTGGGGATCGTCGACCCGCCGGTCCGATTCGCCCTGGCCGCGCCAGTCGAAGGCCACGACCGCGAAGCCCCGGGCGCGCAGCTCGTGGATCGTCTCGTAGTACTTCTCGATGAACTCGGCCCGGCCCTGGAGCAGGCAGACCGTGCCCCGGCAGGTGCGCGCCGTGGTCTGCCAGTAGGCCGCCCGCAGGGTGCAGTCGTCGCGCGTGCCGACGGCGATCAGCGTGCCGCCCGGCGGGACCGGGTTGTCGGGGGTGCTGCGCAGGGTCAGGAGCGGCGGCTCGCGCCCGGTGTCACCGTCGAAGCGTCTCACTGGCCTCACCTCAGCGCCTCCGCGCATCGTCCGATGCACGCCCGGATGCACTCTGCGACCGTAGCGAAAAAATCTCGTTTCCGACCCTCGCCGGGGGTCTTGAAGCGCGATTTTCCCCCTCCGATATCTCGTCTGTGCCGGCCGTCAGGCGGCACGAGAGACGGGTCCGGCCCATCGGGCGGACCGGAATTGCATGTTGCTCAGACGAGGATATGTCATGCGTCAGTTCGATCTCGCTCCCCTGTACCGCTCCACCGTCGGCTTCGACCGCCTGTTCTCCGCCCTCGACCAGTTCGCGAGCGCCGAGGCGGCTCCGACCTACCCGCCCTACAACATCGAGCGGACCGGCGAGAACGCCTACCGCATCACCGTCGCGGTCGCCGGGTTCACCGAGTCCGACCTGTCGATCGAGGTGCGGGAGAACGCGCTCACGCTGAAGGGCGAGCGCAAGGCCGAGGGCAGGGCGGAGTTCCTTCACCAGGGCATCGCGGCCCGCGCCTTCGAGCGGCGGTTCCAGCTCGCCGACCACGTCCAGGTGACGGGTGCGGCGCTCGAGAACGGCCTCCTCCACATCGACCTCGTCCGCGAGGTTCCGGAGGCGAAGAAGCCCCGTCGCATCGAGATCGCCTCGGCGGCGCGCCCCAGCGCCCCGGTGATCGAGGGCGACGTCCGCAAGGACGCGGTCCAGCAGGCCGCCTGATCTCGCCGCGCGCGGGAACCGTCAGGTCCATATCAGGTCTTTGGAGCGCCCCGGCCCCGGCCGGGGCGCTTTCTCGTGGCGGCTGTCATAATGGCGTGTGGCCGTCGTGCTCTCTGTCGGATTCGACGGTGCACGGACGCGCACCCGGAGTGAACCCGACGATGGTCGCCAATCTCGCCCGCGGAGCCTACAGCGCGCTCGGAGCCGGCTGGCACAGGGGCGTGCAGTGGGGCGTCGGCGCGCCGATCGCCAAGCTGCGCCGCCGGTCGGTCCCGCTGCCGGGCGTCGAGGGCGTGGGCGGAATCGACGACGTGCTCTCGACCGAGCGGCCGATCCGCCTGCCCGAGCCGTTCGAGGGCCGCAGCCTCGGCCGCATCGGCAGCCTCGAGGTCCGGCTGGCGACGCGGAAATCGGAGATCCGGCGGGCCCAGCGGCTGCGCTACAAGGTCTTCTACGAGGAGATGTCGGCGGTGCCCTCCGGGCTCGCCGCCCTGTCCCGGCGCGACGTCGACGGCTACGACGCGGTCTGCGACCACCTGCTCGTCCTCGACCACGCGGCGCCGCGGCGGAAGAAGCCCTTCGTCGAGCCGCGCCCGAAGGTCGTCGGCACCTACCGGCTGCTGCGCGGCGAGGTCGCCGAGCGGCATACCGGCTTCTACTCGGAGAGCGAGTACGACCTCGCGCCGCTGCTCGCCGCGCAGGGGCACCGGCGGCTCCTGGAGCTCGGCCGCTCCTGCGTGCTCAAGCCCTACCGGAGCAAGCGGACCGTCGAGCTGCTGTGGCAGGGGATCTACGCCTACGTCCTGCACCACCGGATCGACGCGCTGATCGGCTGCGCGAGCCTGGAGGGCACCGATCCGGACCGGCTGGCCCTCCCGCTCGCCTTCCTGCACCACCATGCCCGCGCGCCGGAGGGCTGGCGGGCCCGGGCGCTGCCGGAGCGGGCGGTGGCGATGGACCGGATGCCGCGCGAGGCGGTGGACGCCAAGGCCGCCCTGCAGGCGCTGCCGCCCCTGATCAAGGGCTACCTGCGCCTCGGCGCCACCTTCGGCGACGGCGCGGTGATCGACCGCCAGTTCGGAACGACGGACGTGTTCGTCGCGCTGCCGGTCGAGGTGATCGGGGCGCGCTACCGGGGCCATTTCGCGCCAGCCGGGTGAGAGTCGATCCGGGAACCCCGAGGGTTCGCGCGACGGCGTCCTTGCGAGCGCAGCGAAGCAATCCAGGATCGCCACGCTTCGCAGGGTCGCGCTATCGCCCTGGGTTGCTTCGCAACGCTCGCAAGGGCGAGGGCGCTGCAGCCCCTCAGAGATCTCCCAGCGCCAGCTGACCCTGGTTGCGCGCCTTCGGCGGCGCGGCCTTGCGCTCCTTGGCCCGTCCGGAGGCGGGTCGGGCGGCGGCCGGCTTCCTGGGCTTCGGGTCGCCGCGCATCCGGGCCACCGCCTTGTCGCGGGCCACGGCCTCCGGGGCGTTCGGGTCGTCGGACAGCCACTTGCCGCGCTTGATCACCTCGTTCACGCGGCCCTGGTTGACCCCGACCTTGAAGGCGATCTCCTGCTGGGTCATGCCGGTCGTGGCGTGCAGGTCCAGGATCGCCCGGGCGAGTTCCGGGGTCATCTTCTGTCCGGTCAGCCGCCGGGCGGGCTTGACCGTGCGGGTCGCGCGGTCGCGCTCGCGCAGGCGCTCCAGCAGCGCCAGCGCCATGTTCATGCCGTGCTCGCGCAGGGCTTCCTCGAATTCCTTCAGGGTCGCCATCGGCGCCATCCTCCGCCGCGCTCTTGAGCCGGTACTGGCCGGGGAACGTGCCGGGAACGAAGCGGTTGCGCAAGCCGATCCGGCGGGTGCCCTCCGCCGTGCCGGTGGATGACACCCGCCGTCCACCGGAAATGCGCGGCCCTGGCCTCCCCCCGGCGGCTCCGCTAGAGGGGGCCGGACCGTGACGGCCGCCGGCGCGCAGACGATGATCAGCCCGATCCGCAGAATTGTCCCCGGCGAGGCGTCCGGCTCCCTGGCGCGGGAGCTGGAGGCCGGGGCGGTGCTGCTGTTCCCCGATCTGCCCCTGCCGTTCAGCGCGTTCGAGCGCCGGTTCACCGAGCGGCCATTCGCGGACGGCAGCGCCAAGAACGTCCGCATCCGCGGCGAGGCCGCCGAGCTGCGCGGCGCGGCCGGCACGCCGGAGGTGCAGGAGTCCCTGCGCCGGCTGCTGATCCGCTACCGTGCCTTCACCCGGGACCCTCTCGGACCTCGTGATGCACGGCGCCATGGGTGGCCGCTACATGCTGGAGCAGACCGCCTACCTGCCGGTCGCCGCCCAGGCCGACCCCACCTTAAGCCCGCAGCGCAACCTGGCGGCCAAGCTCGGCCGCGCCCTTCGCACCTGAGACAGGAACCGCACCGATGATCCTCGAAATCGCGCAGATCGAGATCAAGCCCGGCCTGGAGGCCGAGTTCGAGAAGGGCATCGCCGAGGCCTCGGCGATCTTCAAGCAGGCCAAGGGCTGCCGGCACTTCGAGGTCCGGCGCTCGATCGAGCACCCGCAGCGCTACCGGCTGCTGATCCATTGGGACACGCTGGAGGCCCACACCAAGGACTTCACCGGCTCGCAGCCCTGGCAGGATTACCGCGCCCTGGTCTCCCACTGCTTCGCCGGCCCGGTCGCCGTCGAGCACGCCGAGCAGGTGCTGAAGGCGTTCTGAGCCTCGGCGCGAGGCCGGGCAGGCCCCCTGGCGACCCGGAGCGTTGCGAGCCTGACCGCCGGTGCTAGGCTCCCGCGCGACGGGACCCGGGGCGAATCATCGGGGTTGCGGCAGGTGGGGAACAGGCTGATGGCGCGGCTCGGACGGCTCGCGGGTGCCCTGGCGCTCCTCGGAGGGATCGCCAGCAATCCGGCCCTCGCCCAGACCCCGCTCGCTCAGACCTCGCCGGCTCAGTCCCCACCTGCGGCCCGCACCGCGCCCCGCCCGGCGACGGCCGTCGCCGCGCCGTTCGCCAGGACCTTCGTCCGGACCGACCTCGCCAGCGCGGCGGTCCGCCTGGAGACCGCGCTGAAGGCGGAAGCGGGGGGCCCGCTGCGGCCCGCCGGCCAGTCTCGCGCGGCCGGGCTGGCCCTGCTCGCCGCCGACAAGCCCGACGAGGCGCTGGTGCCTTTGACCGCCGCGGTGGCGGCCGATCCGGCCGACGCGCGAAACTGGCAGGCCTATGCCCGGGGGGCCGCGGCGGCCCTGGGTGCCCTCGAGGACAACGACTACCAGGGCCGGTCGCGCCTGCGCGGGCGGGTGACGGCCGCCGCCTACCGCGCCTACGAGCGCGCCGGCACGGCGGCCGACGCCGCGGCCTCGCTGGCCGCGCTCGGCGCCGCCGAGGCCGAGCAGGAATCCTGGCGCCCGGCGCTCGACGCCTACGCGACGAGCCTCGCCCTGGCCGAGACCGGTTCGGTCCGGGAGACCTACGAGACCGTGCGGGCGCAGCACGGCTTCCGCATCCTCGACTACAAGGTCGATTCCGACGCGGCCGCCCCCCGGGCCTGCTTCACCTTCTCGGAGGCGATCCGCCCCAAGAGCGACTACGCCCCCTTCGTCGCCGTCTCGGGCAGCAGCGCGGCCGCCGTGACCGGGGAGGGCTCCCAGGTCTGCGTCGACGGGCTCAAGCACGGCGGCCGCTACGCCATCGTGGTGCGGCAGGGCCTGCCCTCCGCGGTCGGCGAGAGCCTGCTCAAGGCCGCCGATTACGAGATCTACGTCCGCGACCGCGCCCCGCAGGTGCGCTTCACCGGGCGCAACTACGTCCTGCCCCGGACCGGCCAGGCGGGCGTGCCCCTGGTCTCGGTGAACGCGCCCAAGCTCGACGTCGAGGTGCTGCGGATCGGCGACCGCGGCCTGCTGCCGACCCTGCGGTCGGAGGATTTCCTGGGCCAGCTCAGCGGGTCCACCGCCCGGACGATCGCGTCCGAGAAGGGCCAGCGCGTCTGGAAGGGCACCCTCGACACCGCCAAGGCCGAGCTGAACCAGGAGGCCGTCACCGCCTTCCCGGTCCTCCAGGCCGTGGGCAAGCTCGAGCCCGGCCTCTACGTGATGCTGGCCCGCCCCTCCGGCACGGCCGCCTCCGACGAGGAGTACGACACCCAGGCGACCCAGTGGTTCGTGGTCTCCGACGTGGGGCTCACCGCCACCAAGGGCCGGGACGGGGTCACCGTGGTCCTGCGCTCGCTCGCCTCCGCGCAGGTAATGCCGGGCGCCGAGATCCGGCTGGTCGCCCGCAACAACGAGGTGCTGGGCACCCGGACCACGGACGCGCAGGGCCACGTCGCCTTCGATCCCGGGCTCGCCCGCGGGGAGGGCGGCCTGGCGCCGAGCCTCGTGGTCGCGCAGGCGGGCGGCGATTACGGCTTCCTCGACCTCAACCTCGGCGCCTTCGACCTCACCGACCGCGGCGTGAAGGGACGGCCCGAGACCGGCGGCCTCGACGCCTACCTGTTCCCGGAGCGCGGGGTCTACCGCACGGGCGAGACCGTCCAGCTCACCGCCCTGCTGCGCGATCCCCGCGGGACCGCCGTGCCGGACCTGCCGCTGACCCTGGTGGTCAAGCGGCCGGACGGCGTCGAGTACCGGCGCGTCTCGGTGCCCGACCAGGGGCTCGGCGGTCGGGCCCTGCCGCTGCCGCTCCTGTCGGGGGCGATGCACGGCACGTGGCGGGTCTCCGCCTACACGGACCCGAAGGCGCCCGCGATCGGCGAGACCAGCTTCCTCGTGGAGGATTACGTCCCCGAGCGGCTGGAGGTGACACTCAAGGCCCGGCAGGCGGCCCTGAACCGGGGCGAGGCCGCCCAGGTCGACGTCGCCGCCCGCTACCTCTACGGCGCCCCGGGCGCCGATCTCGACGTGTCGGGCAGCGTGACCGTGCAGGCGGCGGCCACCAGCGGCATCAAGGGGCTGGAGAATTACGCCATCGGTCTCGACGACGAGGCCGTGGAGCCGACGACCCAGGAGTTGCAGGACCACGCCACCACGAACGCGCAGGGCGGCGCCACCGTCACGGTGCCGGTGCCCCAGGTCGCGGCGCCGCGGGCGCTGGAGGCGAAGATCACGCTGGCGGTCGGCGAGCCCGGAGGCCGGGCGCTGTCGCGCAGCCTGACCCTGCCGATCCTTCCGGCGAGCCCGGTCCTCGCCCTGCGCAAGGGCTTCACCGACCTGAAGGAGGGCGGGATCGCGGGCTTCGACGCGGTGTTCGCGCGCCCCGATGGCGCGCTCCTGGCCCGGCCGGGCGTGAGCTGGACCCTGTCGCGGATCGACCAGTCGTACCAGTGGTACCGGGCGGACGGGCGCTGGTCGTTCGAGGCGGTGAAGTCCGCGCGGCGCGTCGCCAGCGGCACCGTCGACCTCACGGCCGCCGGCCCGAGCCGGATCGAGGCGCCAGTGGGCCTCGGCCGCTACCGGCTCGAGGTCTCGGCCGCGGGCGCCCCGGAGGCGACCGCGAGCCTCGGCTTCGAGGTGGGCTGGGGCGGCTCCGAGACTGCGGAGGCGCCCGACCTGCTCGACCTGACCCTCGACAAGGCCGCCTACGCGGCCGGCGACACCCTGCGGGCCAAGCTCAGCCCGAAGTTCAAGGGGCAGGCCAGCCTGATGGTCGTCAGCGACCGCGTGCACCAGACCCTGGAGGTCAGCGTGCCGGAGGGCGGCACAACGGTCAGCATCCCGGTGAAGGCCGAGTGGGGCGCCGGCGCCTACTTGGTGGCCACCGCCTACCGGCCCCTCGACCAGGCGGCCAAGCGCCTGCCCGGCCGGGCGCTGGGTCTGGCGTGGTTCTCGGTCGACCGGGAGCGGCGCAGCCTCGGGGTCGCCCTGAAGGCGCCGGAGCGGGCGCGCCCGCGCCAGGACCTGACCCTGCCGGTCCAGCTCACCGGGCTGAAGGTCGGCGAGCCGGCGCGGATCACCGTGGCGCTGGTCGATGTCGGCATCCTCAACCTGACCCGCTACGCGGCGCCGGACCCGACCCAGTACTTCCTCGGCCAGCGGGCGCTCGGGCCGGAGGTCCGCGACCTCTACGGCTACCTGATCGACGGCATGCAGGGCTCGGCCGGGGCGATCCGCTCCGGCGGCGACGCGGGCGGCGGCGAACTCGCCGATTCCCCGCCGACCCAGGCGCCGCTGGCGCTCTATTCCGGCGTCGTGACCGTTGGGCCGGACGGCGCGGCCAGCGTCACCTTCCCGATCCCGGCCTTCAACGGCACCGGCCGCGTCATGGTCACCGCCTGGAGCGGCGACCGGGTCGGGCAGGCCCAGGCTGACGTGATCATCCGCGACCCGATCGTGCTCAGCGCCACGCTGCCGCGCTTCCTCGATACCGGCGACCGCTCGCGCCTTTTCGTGGCCCTGGACAACGTCGAGGGGCAGGCGGGCGAGTACACGGTCGACCTGAGCCCGACCGGCCCGGTCGTGGTCGGCGCCAGCGCGCTGCGCCAGACGCTGCGGCTGGAGGCAGGCGCCAAGGGCCAGTTCGCGATCCCGCTCACCGCCGCCGGACCCGGCACGGCCCGCCTCGACCTCGCCCTGTCGGGGCCGGGCCTCCCGGCCGCCCTGAACCAGAGCTTCGCCCTCGGGATCGCGCCGGGGACCGGCGCCCTGTTGCGCCGCTCGGTGCGCAGCCTCGCCCCCGGGGCGAACCTGACGCTGACCTCGGACCTCCTCGCCGACCTGCAGCCCGGCACCGGCAGCGTCTCGCTCTCGGCCACGGCTCTCCCGGGGGTCGACGTGGCGGCCCTGCTCCGGGCGCTCGACCGCTACCCCTACGGCTGCTCCGAGCAGGTGGTGAGCCGGGCGATGCCGCTGCTCTACGTCAACAAGCTCGCGGCCCTGGAGAAGCTCGCCCTCGACAACGGCGCCGACGAAAGGGTGCGCGAGTCGATCGAGCGCCTGCTCGCCCGCCAGGATTCGAGCGGCGATTTCGGCCTGTGGTCGGCACAGGGGTCGAGCGACCTCTGGCTCGACGCCTACGTGACCGACTTCCTCACCCGCGCCCGCGAGCGCGGCTTCGCGGTGCCGCAGAAGGCCTTCGCCCAGGCCCTCGACTACCTGCGCAACGCGGTGGCCAACGCCACCGAGGTGCGCAATGGCGGCGCCGACCTCGCCTACGCCGCCTACGTGCTCGCCCGGAACGGTCGGCCGGTGATGGGTGACCTGCGCTACCTCGCCGACACCAAGATCGGCGACTTCTCCTCCGCCCTCGGCCGCGCGCAGCTCGCCGCCGCCCTGGCGCTGCTCGGCGACCGCGGCCGGGCCGCCAAGACCATGGAATCGGCGCTCACGGTCCTGCGCGCCGAGCGCGACAAGGGTGTCTACCGCGCCGATTACGGCTCCCGCCTGCGCGACGGGGCCGGGCTGATCACGCTCGCCGCCGAGAGCGGGCTGGCGCAGGGGGCGCTGGCCCCCGCGGCGGCCGCGCTCGGCGAGGAGCAGCAATCCGAGCGCTCGACGAGCACGCAGGAGAATGCCTGGCTGGTGCTCGCCGCCGAGAGCCTGTCGAACGAGGCGGGCGCCCTCTCGTTCACCCTGGACGGCGCCCCGCAGACCGGCCTGCTGGCCCGGGTCTACCGGGAGGCGGCCCTGGCCGAAAGCGGCGTGCAGCTCACCAATACCGGCCGCGCGCCTGTGCAGGTGGCCGTGACCGTCAACGGCAGCCCCCTGGTGCCGGAGCCGGCGGCGCAGCAGGGCTACACGATCGAGCGCAGCTTCCGCCGCCTCGACGGCAGCGTCGTCGATCCGGCGAGCGGCCTGCGCCAGAACGACCGGCTGGTGGTGGTGCTCAAGGTCACGGAGGCCAAGGCGGAGGCGGCGCGGCTCCTGCTGGTCGACCCGCTGCCGGCGGGGCTGGAGATCGACAACCCGAAGCTCCTCGACGCCGACGCGCTCCAGGGGCTCGCCTTCGCCAAGGCCGACGTGCAGCCGGTCCACACCGAGTTCCGGGACGACCGCTTCGTGGCGGCCTACGACCGCGACCCGAGCCAGTCAGCCTTCTTCACCGTTGCTTACACGGTGCGGGCGGTCTCGCCGGGGACCTACGTCCACCCGGGCGCCACCGTGGAGGACATGTACCGGCCGGCGCGGTTCGGCCGGACCGCCTCGGGCAGCGTGACGGTCGGGGCGGCGAAGTAGGACGGCTTCCGTTCGAGCGCTCCGCTCGATTTGGCCCTCCCGTCATCGCGAGCGCAGCGAAGCGACCCAGCGCAGCGCGCCACCGGTGAGCGCGGCGCTACCCTGGATTGCTTCGCTCCGCTCGCAAGGACGGCGGTGCGGAGGCTGTCGTCCGGCCCCGACTAGGCCGCGGCGGCGCAACCCGCCGGGCCGGGCCGCTGCGTTGCGGCAGGCACATGGTGCATCGCGGAACCCCCGCGAGCGCCCACCCATTCCCACAGGTCCCGTTCGGAACCCGTGGAGCGATGCCCGATGCCGGACCTCGACGCGCTCGCCGGCTCCGCAGCCCGCGCGCTGGCCTACCTGCCGTGGTGGGCCGAGAGCCTGATCCTCATCGTCGCCTGCTGCGCCGTGGTGATGCCCCTGCACGGGATCGTCTACCGGGCGATGAAGCGGGCGGTGGCGGCCAAGAGCCTGTTCTGGCGCTCGCTGGTCTCGCGCACCCGCGGGCCGAGCCGCCTCGGCCTGATCGTGGTGGCGATCAGCCTCGCCTCGACCACCGTGCACCTGTCCTGGGAGGTGCGGATCGCCCTCAACCAGATCCTGCTGGTGGCCTTCGTGACGCTGACCGGCTGGTGCTGCGCCACCGCGCTCCACATCGCCACGGTGATCTACCTGCGCCGATTCAAGCTCGACGCCGAGGACAACCTCCTGGCGCGCAAGCATTTCACCCAGATGCGCATCCTGGAGCGGGCCGGCGTGACGCTGGTGGCCCTCATCACCCTGTCGGTAGCCTTGATGACCTTCGAGCCGGTGCGCCAGTACGGCGTCAGCCTGCTCGCCTCGGCGGGCGCGGCGGGCCTCGTCCTCGGGCTGGCCATGCAGCCAGTCCTGTCGAACCTCGTGGCCGGCATCCAGATCGCCATCACCCAGCCGATCCGGATCGAGGACGCGATCATCGTCGAGAATGAGTGGGGCTGGGTCGAGGAGATCACCGCGACCTACGTGGTGGTCCGCCTCTGGGATTGGCGCCGGCTGGTCCTGCCCCTGACCTACTTCATCCAGAAGCCGTTCCAGAACTGGACCCGCGACGGCGCCTCGCTGATCGGCAGCGTGTTCGTCTACGTCGACCACCGAGCGCCGGTCGCGGCGATGCGCGAGAAGCTCGCCGAGATCGCCAGGGCCACGCCCCTGTGGGACGGCAAGGTGGTCAACCTTCAGGTCTCGGACGCGAAGGAAGCGACCATCGAGATCCGGATGCTGGTGAGCGCCCGCAACGCGCCCCAGGCCTGGGACCTGCGCTGCGTGGTCCGCGAGGCGATGATCACGTGGCTCCAGGCCGAGCACCCGGAGGCCCTGCCGCGGCACCGGACAGAATGGGTCGGGGCCGAGCAGGCGCCGCTTCGCCGGGCGGAGGAGCGGCGGTTCGCGGCCTGAGCCACGCCGTCATCGCGAGCGCAGCGAAGCGACCCAGGGCCGCGCGCCATCGGCGAGCGTGGCGCCGCTGGATTGCTTCGCCGCGCTCGCAAGGACGGGTGTCAGTCGTCGGCGCCGGCGTAGAAGCTCTCCACGCCGATGCCCTCCTCCTGCATCAGCCGAGCGCGGGCGCGCAGCTTCTCGGTCTCGCTCTTGAGCTGGCCGCAGGCCGCCAGGATGTCCTGGCCCCGGGGCGTGCGCACCGGCGAGGCGTAGCCGGCGTTGAACACGATCTCGGAGAAGCGCTCGATCCGGTCCCAGTCCGAGCATTCGTAGCGGCTGCCCGGCCAGGGGTTGAACGGGATCAGGTTGATCTTGGCCGGGATGCCCTTGAGCAGGCGGACCAGCTCCCGCGCGTCCGCGTCCGAATCGTTGACGCCCTTCAGCATCACGTACTCGAAGGTGATCCGGCGCGCGTTGCTCAGGCCCGGATAGGCCCGGCAGGCCGCGAGCAGCTCGGCGATTGGGTATTTCCGGTTGAGCGGCACCAGCTCGTTGCGCAGGTCGTCGCGCACGGCGTGCAGCGAGATCGCCAGCATGGCGTTGGCCTGCTCGCCGAGCCGCGGGATCTGCGGCACGACCCCGGAGGTCGAGACCGTGATCCGGCGGCGCGACAGGCCGAGGCCCTCCTGGTCCGACATCACCCCGACCGCGTCGACCACGGCGTCGAGATTGTAGAGGGGCTCGCCCATGCCCATGAACACGATGTTGGTCACGAGCCGGCCGACCTCGCCGGAGCCGCCAGCGTCGCGGCTCGGCATCTGGCCGGGCCAGTCGCCGAGCTCGTCCCGGGCGGTGACGAGCTGCTGCACGATCTCGGCGGCCGACAGGTTGCGCACGAGGCGCTGCGTGCCGGTGTGGCAGAACGAGCAGGTCAGCGTGCAGCCGACCTGGGAGGACACGCACAGCGTGCCCCGGTCCGGGCCCGGAATGTAGACGCACTCGATCTCGGCGCCGCGATTGTGCTCCTGCCGGTTGGTCGGCGCCATGCGCAGCAGCCACTTGCGGGTGCCGTCGCGGGAGACCTGCCGGCTCGCCACCTCCGGCCGCTCCAGCGTGAAGTGCTCGGCGAGCTGCGCCTTCAGCGCCTTGCCGACATTGGTCATCTCGGCGAAGTCGGACGCCCCGCGGAAATTGACCCAGTGCCAGACCTGGCCGGCGCGCATCCGGCTCTCGCGCTCGGGCACGCCCATGCCGATGAGCTGCGCCTTGAGGGCGTCGCGGGTCAGGCCGACCAGCGAGGGGCGGCGGCCGGGCAGCGCCTCGGGGAGGAGATCCGGCGCCTTCTCGATCGCGGCATCGGCCGCGCGGGCGCTGTCGAGCGACGGCGTCGCCATGGCGTTCAAACGATCCATACGTTGGAAAGGGTCTGATATAGGCGATCGCGGCGGCGAATGCGAATGCGTGCCGCCCACAGGGGCCCTGACGGAGAGCCATGGCGACCGACACCCGAGCCGGGCAGGCGATCTACAATCCGCGGACGCTGCAGATCTACGACCTCGTCGTGCTGCGCCTGTCGAACCCGCTGATCTGGCGCTGCCCGACGGCGCGGATTCTGGATCTCTACGACCGGCACGCGGGCCTCGCGCATCTCGACGTCGGGGTCGGGACCGGCTGGTACCTCGACCGATGCCGGTTCCCGGCGCCCGCGCCGCGGGTCGGCCTGATGGACCTCAACGCCGACAGCCTCGCCTTCGCGGCCGACCGGATCGCGCGCTACCGGCCCGAGACCTACCAGGTCGACGTGCTCGGCGCCCCGGCCAGCGGCATTGCGCCGTTCGACTCGATCGGGATGACCTACCTGCTGCACTGCCTGCCGGGCGACATCGCCGCGAAGGCGAAGGCCTTCGACACGGTGCGGCCGTGCCTGGCCGACGACGGCGTGGTCTTCGGCGCCACGATCCTGTCGGGGGGCGTCCCGACCACGGGGGCGGCGCGGGCGCTGATGCGGGTCTACAACCGCAAGGGGGTGTTCTCGAACGCCGCCGACACGCTGCCGGAGCTGCGCGCGGCGCTGGAGCAGCGGTTCCGGTCGGTGGAGATCACGGTCGTGGGCTGCGTCGCCCTGTTCGTCGCGCGCGAGCCGCGCTGACCCATTCGCCGTCTTTGCGAGCGGAGCGAAGCAATCCAGCGGCGCCACACCCGCCGAGCTCGCGCTGCCCTGGGTTGCTTCGCTCCGCTCGCAAAGACGGGCATGAAAAAGGGCGCCCGCGGGCGCCCTGATCCGTCCTTCAAAAGACCCGAAAGAAATTAGGCGGCGGCGGTCTTCACCGGCACGCCCTTCTCGGACAGGAAGGTCTGCAGCTCGCCCGACTGGAACATCTCGCGGGTGATGTCGCAGCCGCCGACGAACTCGCCCTTCACGTAGATCTGCGGGATGGTCGGCCAGTTCGAGAAGGCCTTGATGCCCTCGCGGATCTCCTGGTCGGCCAGGACGTTCACGCCCTTGAACGGCACGCCGAGGTAGTTGAGGATCTGCACCACCTGCCCCGAGAAGCCGCATTGCGGCATCTGCGGCGTGCCCTTCATGAACACCACCACGTCCTGGGAGGCGATCTCGTTCTGGATGGTCGTGTTGACGTCGGTCATCGCTCTGTCCTTGTTCGTCGGTCGTATGTGAGGTGTGAGTCAGCGGCGCGCAACCGATGTAGCGATCGTACGAAGTGCGCGCTCTATGTCGAAAGTCTCGGTCAGCAGATCCTCAGGACGGATCGGGCAGGCCTCCGGCAGCCCCGGGAGCAGCGCGTTCCCATAGGCGCCGAGACCAGCCTCGGCCGCCGTGACGGCGGATTTCCAGATCCTGTTCCAGTTCAGCCTTTGCCGCATCGACGCTTCGTAGGTGTTCCAGGCGGTGATCTGGAAGGTCGCGATCTCCTCCCGCCAGTGCAGGCTGGCCGGTGCGAGCGGGGCGGATGCGCGCTTGAGGAGGTGGGCGAGCGTCTGGATCAGCAGACCTTCGACGGCCCGCAGATGCGAACGCCCCACGCTCTCGATCTCCTCGGCAACGTTCTCCCAATCGACCGCGTTCGACAGCTCGGGCCGCTCGGCCAGCGCGCGCAGGGCCGCCGCCTGCTCCTCGGCCCAGGTCACGATGTCGTCGTCGTAGAGACTCGGTCGGTCCATCGGGAGAGCTCCCGCGCGAAGGCTCAATCCTGCGGGACGCCCGTGGTCAGCGCAAGGGCGTGGAGCACGCCGCCCATCCGGCCTTGCAGGGCGCCGTAGACCATCTGGTGCTGCGCCACCCGGGTCTTGCCCTTGAAGGCCGCCGACAGGACGGTGGCGGCGTAATGGTCGCCGTCGCCCGCGAGGTCGCGGATCTCCACCTGCGCGTCCGGCAGGGCCTCGCGGATCATGCGCTCGATCTCGCCCGCATCCATCGGCATCGGGAAACTCCTCGTCAGAACGGGGCTCAGGCGGCCGGCGCGGCCGGCTGGCTCGCCATGTAGTCGGGCAGCCAGCCCTCGTGCGCCGCATTCAGGTCGGCGAGCGATATGGTCTCGCCGCCCGGCAGGGTCAAACGGTCGGAGCCCGCGACGCCGACCGAGGCCGCGGCCACGCCCTGGGCCGCGGCGGCCGCGAGGAGGTCGGTCGCCGCCTCCGGCCGCACCGCCAGCAGGTAGCGGCCCTGGTCTTCGCCGAACAGGTAGGCGTGGGGCGGCAGGTCCACCGGCACGTCGGAGAGCGCCGCGCCGAGGCCGCCCGCCATGGCCATCTCGGCGAGCGCGACGGCGAGGCCGCCATCCGCGAGGTCGTGGACCGTGTCGACGGTGCCGGCCTGGATCAGGCCGCGGACGAAGTCGCCGTTGCGGCGCTCCAGGGCGAGGTCGACCGGGGGCGGCGCGCCCTCCTCGCGGCCCTCGATCACCGACAGGTAGGCCGACTGGCCGAGCCAGCCCTCGCTGTCTCCGATCAGTACCAGCACGTCGCCTTCGCGCTTCAGGGCGATGGTCGCGTGGCGCGCCACGTCGTCGAGCACGCCGACGCCGCCGATCGTCGGGGTCGGAAGGATGCCGACGCCGTTGGTCTCGTTGTAGAGCGAGACGTTGCCCGACACGACCGGGAAGTCGAGCGCCCGGCAGGCCTCGCCGATGCCCTGGAGGCAGCCGACGAGCTGGCCCATCACCTCGGGCTTCTCGGGGTTGCCGAAGTTCAGGTTATCGGTGATCGCGAGCGGCTTGGCGCCGACCGCCGTGATGTTGCGCCACGCCTCGGCCACGGCCTGCCGGCCGCCCTCGACCGGGTCGGCCTCGCAGTAGCGCGGGGTCACGTCGCAGGTGAGCGCCAGCCCCTTCGGCCCGTCCTCGACCCGCACGATGGCGGCGTCGCCGCCGGGCTTCTGGACGGTGTTCCCTAGGATGAAGTGGTCGTACTGCTCGAACACCCAACGCTTCGAGGCGAGGTCGGGGGAGCCGACGAGGCGCTTCAGCGCGTCGGTGAGCGAGGCCGGGGCCGCCACATCGGCGGCCGCGATCACCGGCTGATGCGTGTTGGCGAGGTGCGGCCGGTCGTAGAGCGGGGCCTCGTCGCCGAGCTCCTTGATCGGCAGGTCGGCCACGGTCTCGCCGTGCCACTTGATGACGAAGCGCAGCGTGTCGGTGGTCCGGCCGATCACCGCGAAGTCGAGGCCCCACTTCACGAAGATGGCTTCGGCCTCGGCCTCCATGCCGGGTTTGAGCACCATGAGCATGCGCTCCTGGCTCTCCGAGAGCATCATCTCATAGGGCGTCATGCCCTCCTCGCGGGCCGGCACCTTGTCGATGTCGAGCTCGACGCCGAGGTCGCCCTTGGCGCCCATCTCCACCGCCGAGCAGGTAAGGCCGGCCGCGCCCATGTCCTGGATGGCGATGACCGCGCCGGAGGCCATCAGCTCCAGGCAGGCCTCCAGCAGCAGCTTCTCGGCGAAGGGGTCGCCGACCTGCACGGTCGGGCGCTTCGACTCGGATTCCTCGTCGAACTCGGCCGACGCCATGGTGGCGCCGTGGATGCCGTCGCGGCCGGTCTTGGAGCCCAGATAGACGATCGGGTTCCCGACGCCGGCGGCGGCCGCGTAGAAGATCCCGTCGGTGCGGGCGAGCCCCACCGCCATGGCGTTGACCAGGATGTTGCCGTCGTAGCGCTTGTGGAAGCCGGTCAGGCCGCCGACCGTCGGCACGCCGAAGGAGTTGCCGTAGCCGCCGACGCCCGCGACCACGCCCGAGACGAGGCTGCGGGTGCGCGGGTGGTCGGGGGAGCCGAAGCGCAGGGCGTTGAGCGCCGCGATCGGCCGCGCGCCCATGGTGAAGACGTCGCGCAGGATGCCGCCGACCCCGGTCGCCGCGCCCTGGTAGGGCTCGATGTAGCTCGGGTGGTTGTGGCTCTCCATCTTGAAGACGCAGGCGTGGCCGTCGCCGATGTCGATGACGCCCGCGTTCTCGCCCGGTCCCTGGATAACCCACGGCGCCGAGGTCGGCAGCCCGCGCAGATGCTTGCGGGAGGACTTGTAGGAACAGTGCTCGTTCCACATCGCCGAGACGATGCCGAGCTCGGTCAGCGTCGGGTCGCGCCCGATCAGGCCGCGGAAGCGCTCGTACTCGTCCGGCGTCAGGCCGTGCTGGGCCACGAGCTCGGGGGTGATCGGAACGTCGTTGCGGAACATGGGCGGTCTCGACGAGGGCGGTCCGGGAGCCCCGGCAGGGCCCTCGACCCGATGCGCGACCCGAACCGGGCCGCGCGCGGCGACGGTGACGGATTAGTGCGTTCCGCCACCGCGTTGCAATACGCCGGCACGGCTCGCCGTGTATGGGTGCCGGTCACGCGGCCGGCGGATGGGCCAGAAAATCGGCGATCGCGGCCACGAACTTGTCGCCGTAGGCCTCGCGCTTGCGTTCGCCGACCCCGTGGACGGTGCGCAGCGCCCAGAGATCAACGGGCTTCTGGCGGGCCATCTCGATGAGGGTCCGGTCCGGGAAGACCATGAAGGCCGCGATGCCCTCGGCCCGGGCCAGCGTGGCGCGCAGGCCGCGCAGGTGCTGGAACAGTGCCTCGTCGGTCTCCGAGAGGGCGATCTCGCCGTCCTCGCGGGCGGCGGCCCGTCGGCGCTCGCGGGATTCGGCCTTCGGCTCCGGATCGGGGCGGAGCTGGACCGGCTCCCGGCCGAACAGGATCGCCTCGCCCTTCTCGGTCATGGACAGGCCGCCGTAGCCGTCGGCGTTCTCGGCGATCGCCCCGGCGGCGAAGAGCTGGCGCAGGATCGCCCGCCACGCCGCCACCGGCTTGTCCGCCCCGACCCCGAAGGTCTTGAGGCTCGCGTGGCCGTTGCGGCGGATCTGGTCGCTCTCCTTCCCGTGGACCACGTCGCAAATATAGGCCGCGCCGAAGCGCTGGCCGGTGCGCACGATCGCCGAGAGGATCTTCTGGGCCGGGACGGTCCCGTCCACGAGGGTGACGCCGCCGCGGCACAGGTCGCAGCGGCCGCAAGCGCCGCTCGACTCGCCGAAATAGGCGAGCAGCGACTGGCGGCGGCAGGTGGCGCCCTCGCACAGGGTGATCATCGCCTCGAGCTTGCGCCGCTCGACCCGGCGGCGGTCGTCGGAAATCTCCTTCTCGTCGATCTGGCGGCGGCGGAGCGCCATGTCGTCGAGGCCGTAGAGGGTCAGGGTGTCAGCGGGCAGCCCGTCGCGGCCGGCGCGGCCGATCTCCTGATAGTAGCCCTCGACGTTGTTGGGCATGTCGGCGTGGCAGACGAAGCGCACGTCCGGCTTGTTGATGCCCATGCCGAAGGCGACGGTGGCGGTCATCACCACCCCGTCTTCCTGCAGGAACCGATCCTGGTTCGCCATCCGCGTCGCCTGGTCGAGGCCGGCATGGTAGGGCAGGGCGTCGAACCCGTCCTTCCGGAGGGTCTCGGCCAGCTGCTCGGTGCGCTTGCGCGACGAGCAGTAGATGATCCCGCTCTCCGCGCGCCGGTGCTTCAGGAACCGCTCGATCTGCCGGGCCGGGTTGTCCTTGGGCTGGAAGGTCAGCCGGATGTTCGGCCGGTCGAAGGAGTGGACGAAGATCTTCGGGGGCCGGTCCTGCGGGAACAGGCGCTCGGCGATCTCGGCGCGGGTCGCGGCGTCGGCGGTGGCGGTGAGCGCCAGGGTCTGGACGTTGCCCAAGGCCGTCCGGGCTCGGGCGATCTCCCGGTACTCGGGCCGGAAGTCGTGGCCCCACTGCGAGACGCAGTGGGCCTCGTCGACGGCGAGCCGCCGGACGCCGGCGCCGCGCAGGGCGTCCATGCAGCCGTCCATCAGCAGGCGCTCGGGGGAGACGAACAGCAACCGCAGGTCGCCGGAGCGCAGGCTGCGCCAAGTCTCGCGGGATTCGGATTCCCCGACCGTCGAGTTCAGGGTCGCGGCGTGGATGCCGACGCTGCGCATCTGCTGGACCTGATCGTGCATCAGCGCGATCAGCGGCGAGACCACCACGGTGAGGCCCGGATCGACCAGGGCCGGGAGCTGGTAGGTCATCGACTTGCCCGAGCCCGTGGGCATCACGGCGAACACGTCGGTCCCGTCGAGCACCGCGCCGATCACCTCGTCCTGGCCGGGGCGGAAATCCTCGTAGCCGAACGTCTTCTTCAGCGCGGCGCGGGCCTCGTCGAGGCGGGTCATCGGGATCCTTGGTCGGGGTCTGGCCGCCCTTGCGGCAGGGGTGTGTAGACACTAGCCTCCCCGTGTCTACACGGGGGCCGCCATGCCGCTCAACATCCGCAGTGAAGAGGTGAATCAGCTGGCCGAGAAGCTGGCATCGCGGGCCGGCGTGAGCAAGACCGAGGCGGTGCGACTCGCGCTCACGAACGAGCTGGCGCGGCGGGACGCGGAGCGCGAGACCTTCCTGGAGCGGGTCACGCAGATTCAGGAAAGGCTGGCGTCCTACCCGTCAACGGGCCTCCAGGCAGACAAGGCGTTCTACGACAGCCTGAACGACGAGTGATGTTCGTCGACGCGTCCGCCATCGTGGCGATCGTCGCCGGCGAGCCAGGACATCGTGCGCTGCTGGATCGGTTGCGCGACGGTTCCGTGCGGCTCACGAGCGGCGTCGCCGTCTACGAGGCGGTGCTCGCCATCGCCCGGCTCCAGGCCGTCCCCCCCGAGGTCGCTCGAGAGATCGTGGACGATTTCCTGGACGCCGCCGGCGTCACACGGGTCCCGATCGCCGAAGCGGAGGCGCGCCTCGCCGTCATGGCCCACGCCCGCTACGGCAAAGGCCGCCACCCGGCGCGCCTGAACCTCGGCGACTGCTTCGCCTATGCCTGCGCGCGGGTGCACGACGTGCCGCTGCTCTACGTCGGCGATGACTTCTCGCAGACCGACATCCGCTCGGCCCTCGGCTGAGCGCCTCGTCCGCATCAGAGGTCGGCACCCTCGTCTTTGCGAGCGAAGCGAAGCAATCCAGGCAGCGCTGGCCGACAAGCCGCGCGCCGCCCGGGGTCACGTCGCTGCGCTCGCGACGACGGCGAGCGGGGCCTCAGCCGCCGTGGAACTCGGCCACGTGCTGGGCGACGATCGCGTCGAAGGACGCGTCCGCCCGGAAGCCCAGGGCCAGGGCGGCCTCCGGCTCGAACGCCTCCGGCCAGGAGCCGACGATCCGCGCGATCGTGGCGTCGGGTTCGCGCCGGATCAGCGCCACGGCCTTGTCGCCCGCCGCGCGCCGCAGGGCCTCGATCTCCTCCGCCACCGTCGCCGAGACGCCCGGCATGGTCAGGCTGATCCGCGGGCCGATCGCCGCGAGGTCGAGCCCGGCCGCGTGGGTGAGGAAGCCCACCGCCGCCGCCGGGCTGGCGAACCAGTGCCGCACCGTGTCGGGCACCGGCAGGATCGCCTGCTGGCCGGCGAGCGGCTCGCGGATGATGCCCGAGAAGAAGCCCGAGGCCGCCTTGTTGGGCTTGCCCGGCCGCACGCAGATCGTCGGCAGCCGCAGGCCGATCCCGTCGAGGAAGCCGCGGCGGGCGTAGTCGGCGAGCATCAGCTCGCCCATGGCCTTCTGAACCCCGTAGGAGGAGGCGGGACGCAGGATGTGGTCGTCCGGGATGACCTTGGGGAAGGGCGGCCCGAACACCGCGAGTGAGGAGGTAAAGACCAGCTTCGGCCGGTAGCCGTCCGCCGCGCTGGCCGCCCGGATCGCGTCGAGGAGCAGGCGCGTGCCGTCGAGATTGACCCGGTAGCCCAGCTCGAGATTGGCCTCGGCCTCACCGGAGACCACGGCGGCGAGGTGGAAGATCACCCCCGGCCGCTCGGCGATGGCGGCCTCGGCGGCGCCGGGCGCCGTGAGGTCGGCGGCCTCGGCCCGCACCGGTCCGGAGAAGCCCTCGGGCGCCGCGGGCGGGACCACGTCGAGGAGCGTGAGGGCGGTGAGCGGCTGCCCGCCGACCCGGCCATCCCTCACCAGGGCGTCCACGAGGCGGCGGCCGATCATGCCGGCGGCGCCGAGAATCAGGGCGTGCATGGAAAACCTCCCGTCGGGTTGAGGCGTCAGGCCATCATGTCGAGGGCGCGGCCGAAAAAGTCGGCGCCGCCGAAATTGCCGGATTTCAGAGCGAGCAGCATCGGCTCGGGCCGGCCCGCCGTGCGCAGCACCGGCACACCCGCGGCGATCTCGGGCCCGAGCAGGAAGGCGGTGAGGCCCAGCCGGTCGACCACCGCGCCGGAGGTCTCGCCGCCGGCGACCACGAGCCGGCGCACCCCGCGGGCGACGAGGCCCTCGGCGATCGCCGCCAGCGCCGCCTCGATGGCGTGGCCGGCCGCGTCGACGCCGTGGGCGGCCTGGAGCGCGCGCACCGCCTCGGGCGGGGCCGAGGTGGCGATCAGCAC
Organism: Methylobacterium sp. 190mf; assembly: GCF_900107945.1. Taxonomy (NCBI): domain Bacteria; kingdom Pseudomonadati; phylum Pseudomonadota; class Alphaproteobacteria; order Hyphomicrobiales; family Methylobacteriaceae; genus Methylobacterium; species Methylobacterium sp. 190mf. The sequence continues at coordinate 104,123 of NZ_FNVI01000013.1, forward strand.
CGGGCCCGAGGCCAAGTGCTTGTCCGCGAAGGCCAGGGCCTCGGCGACCACATCGTCGCCCGCGAGCAGCCGCGCCGGGTCGACGCGCAGCACCGGCATGATCGCCTCCGCGGCGGCGACCTGCTGGAGGGTCGCCTGCGAGCAGCTGCCGGCGAGGCAGGCCGAGGCGCCGCCCACCGGCTCGCCCACGGCTGCGCCGGCGGCGTCCTTGGTTCCCCGCCCGTCGGCCGCGAGCGCCCGGGCGAGGCCGAGGCCGAGGCCGGACGCGCCGACCGAGAACTTGCGGCCGACGATCGCCCGGCCGAGCACTTCGAGATCGCTGTCGAAGATTGCGTCCGCGATGGCGGCGCCCTTGCCCTCCTGCGCGAGGGCGTCGAGGCGGGCGGCCACGGCCTCCGCGCCCTTCGCCACCGTGGCGGTGTCGATCAGGCCGACGGGACTGCCGCTCTGGCGCCCGAGCACGCGCACGAGGTTGGCGTCGCGCATCGGGTTCAGCGGGTGATCCTTGAGCGGGCTCTCGTTCAGCGGCACCGAGCCGACGAACAGGTTGCCCTGGTAGACGCTCCGCCCCGTCTCGGGGAAGGCCGGGGTGACGAGGGCGACGGTCTCGCCGGCCTCTGCCCGCAGGGCGTCCATCACGGGGCCGATATTGCCCGCGTCGGTGGAGTCGAAGGTCGAGCAGACCTTGAACATCACGTGGGCCGCGCCCCGGGCCCGCAGCCAGGCCTCCGCCTCGCGGGAGCGCGCCACGGCCTGGTCGGCGGGGATCGAGCGGCTCTTGAGGGCCACCACCACCGCGTCGGCCTCCGGCAGCGACCGGCTGTCCTCAGGCACGCCGATGGTCTGGATCGTGCGCAGGCCCGCCTTGGTCAGCGTGTTGGCGAGGTCCGAGGCGCCCGTGTAGTCGTCGGCGACGCATCCCAGCGCGAGGCTCATCGGGCGCTCCCCTTGTAGGCGGCGAGCCAGCCGAGGCCCGCGACGGTGTCGGCGGCCGGAATGTACTCGCAGCCGACGAAGCCGCGGTAGCCGAGCCGGTCCAGCTCGTCGAACAGGAAGAAGTCGGCCATCTCGCCGGTCCCGGGCTCGTGCCGCTCGGGCACGCTCGCGGTCTGGACGTGGCCGATGAGCGGCATCAGGGCGCGCAGCCGCACGGTCACGTCGCCGTGCAGGATCTGGCAGTGGTAGAGGTCGAACTGGAGCTTCAGGTTCGGCAGGGCGAGCTCGCGGATCAGGTCGGCCGCGCGGCCGAAATCGTTGAGGAAATAGCCCGGCATGTTGCGGCCGTTGATCGGCTCCAGGACGAGGTCGAGGCCGGCCGGCGCCAGCCGCTCCGCCGTCCAGGTCACGGCCCGGCGGTAGGATTCGACCGCCCTGGGATCGTCCCAGGGGGCGAGGCCCGCCATGAGGTGGAGCCGGCCGACGCCGGTCGCCTCGGCGTAGCGGAGCGCCGTGTCGACCCCCGCCTTCAGCTCGTCGAACCGCTCCGGAAAGGCCGCGATCCCGCGCTCGCCCTGGGCGAAGTCGCCCGGCGGCAGGTTGAACAGGGCCTGGGTCAGGCCGTTCGCCCGGAGCCGCGCGCCGATGTCGTCCGGCGCATGCTCGTAGGGGAACAGGAACTCGACGGCGTCGAACCCAGCCTTGGCGGCGGCCTCGAACCGGTCGAGGAACGGCACCTCGTTGAACATGAGGCTCAGGTTGGCGGCGAAGCGCGGCATGGTTCTGTCCCCTCAAGCTTTCTCGGGCAGCTTCGCCCCCGAGACCTGGGCGTAGAGCCGCGCCACCGAGGCGTCGTCGTCCCGGCCCATGCCGGCGCCCGACGCCATCAGGAACATCTGAAGGGCCGCCGCCGCCACCGGCACCGGGTACTTCTCGGCGCGGGCCATGTCCTGCACGATGCCGAGATCCTTGACGAAGATGTCGACCGCGCTCTTCGGGCTGTAGTCGGCGTCGAGGATGTGCGGCACCCGGTTCTCGAACATCCAGGAATTGCCGGCCGACTTGGTGATCACCTCGTAGACGCGCCGGAGGTCGAGCCCCTGCTTGGCCGCGAAGGCCATCGCCTCCGAGGCGGCGGCGATGTGGACGCCCGCGAGCAGCTGGTTGATCATCTTGAAGGCAGCGCCCTGGCCAGCCGCGTCGCCGAGTTCGTAGAGCGTGCCCGCCATGGCATCGAGGGCGGGACGCGCCTTGGCGAAGGCCGCCGCCGAGCCGGAGGCCAGGAAGGTGAGGCCGCCTTCGGCCGCGCGGGCGGCGCCGCCGCTCATCGGGGCGTCGAGGTAGTGGCGGCCGGTGGCCTCCAGCCGCGCCGCCAGCGCCCGGGCGACGGCCGGGTCCATGGTGGCGGAGGAGACGAACACCGCGCCCTCCGGCATCGCGGCGGCGGCGCCGTCCTCGCCGAACAGGACCGCCTCGGTCTGGGCGGCGTTGACCACGACGCTCACCACCACGTCGGCGTCCCGCGCCGCCTCGGCGGGATTCGCGGCGGCCCGGCCGCCGGCGGTCGCGAAGCGCGCCACCGCGTCCGGGTTCACGTCGCAGGCGGAGACCGCGAAGCCCACCCGCAGGAGCGAGCCGGCCATCCCGGAGCCCATGGAGCCCAGGCCGATCACCGCGGCGCGGGGTGTTGCATTGGTCATCGGGGACGGCTCCTGAAGCTGGGAAAGGGCGCCTCGGCGTCGCCGCTCGAAGCGCGGGTCCCCTCTCCCGTGCGGGAGAGGGGCCAAGTCACGCCCGGATCAGAGGTCAGCGGTTGACCATCCGGGCGGGCGTCACGAACACGCAGACCGCGCCGACCACCAGCATGGCGGCGAGCGCGTAGAGGCCCGTGGCGGTGCTGCCGGTGGCATCCCGCAGGGCGCCGATCACGTAGGGGCTGACGAAGCCCGCGAGGTTCCCAACCGAGTTGATCAGCGCGATGCCGGCCGCCGCGCCCGCGCCGCTGAGGAACGCCGTGGGCAACGACCAGAACAGGGGCGAGCAGGTCAGCACGCCGGCCGCCGCCACCGACAGCGCCGCGATGGCGAGCGTCGTCGAGCCGGCATTGGCCGAGACCACGAAGGCGACCGCGCCGATCAGCGCCGGGATGATCAGGTGCCAGCGGCGCTCACGCATCCGGTCGGCGGAGCGGCCGAGCAGGATCATCACGATCGCCGCGCAGACGAACGGGATCGCGCTGATCAGGCCGATGTTGAAGTTGCCCTGCACGCCCGACGCCTTGACGATCGTCGGCATCCAGAAGGTCAGCCCGTACTGGCCGGTGACGAAGGCGAAGTAGATCAGGCTCATGAACCACACGCGGCCGTTGCGGAACACGGTCGCGATGGAGTGAGGGCTCGATTCCTTGCCCTGGTTGTCGGCCGCGATGTCGCGCTCGAGGAGCTGCTTCTCGGACTCCGTCAGCCACTTGGCCTCGGCGGGGCGGTTGTCGAGGTAGAAGAACACCGCGAGGCCGATCAGCACCGCCGGCACCGCCTCGATCAGGAACATCCACTGCCAGCCGGACAGGCCGTGGGCGCCGTTGAACGCGTCCATGATCCAGCCGGAGAGCGGGTTGCCGAAGATGCCGGAGATCGGGATCGCCGCCATGAACACGGCGATCACCCGGGCCCGGCGATGGGCCGGGAACCACGAGGTCGTGTAGAGGATGACGCCCGGGTAGAACCCGGCCTCGGCGAGACCGAGGAGGAAGCGCATCCCGTAGAAGCTCCACTCGGAGTTCACGAACAGGAACGCGCCGGAGATCACGCCCCAGGTGATCATGATCCGGGCGATCCACACCCGGGCGCCGACCCGGTGCAGGATCACGTTCGAGGGCACCTCGAACAGGAAGTAGCCGAGGAAGAAGATGCCGGCGCCGAGGCCGTAGACCGTCTCGGAGAACTTCAGCTCCTGGGACATCTGGAGCTTGGCGAAGCCGACATTCACCCGGTCGAGATACGCCACCACGTAGCAGAGCATCAGGAACGGCACGAGGCGCCAGAACACCTTCGCGTAGGTGCGGTCGGCGAAGGACTTCTCGTCCGCGGGTGCGGTGGCGCCCCCCAGCGGGGCGGCTTGAACCGGCATGGCGTACTCCCTGGTCCGGGCCGCACGGCCGCCGGACATTGCTCTTCACCGCTCGTCGGGCGGCGCTGGGGCGGTGCCATATCGCCTTTTGGCAGCGCTGCCAATCCGGTTGTGCGAGATAATGCAGGCGGCTATGTCAGTCGTGGATCGCCGCGGACGGTCTTCCCATCCCCTGCCTTATCCCGAGGCGCCGCAGCGCGGCGGAGGCCTCCTTCGGGGCCCGCTTCGCGGTCGCCTCAGGATGATGGAAGGAGGCTGAGAGGTTCGACGGGCGTCGTGAAAAAACCGCGCCGGGAGAGCGGGGCCATGGACGACATCCAGCCGTCGGGGCGGCTCGTCACCCTCACCGACGTCGCCCGCGAGGCCGGGGTCGGCGAGAGCACGGTCTCGCGGGTCCTGCGCAACCACGGCTCCTACTCCAAGCGCGCCGGCGAGCGGGTGGCGGAGGCGGTGGCCCGTCTCGGCTACGTTCCGAATCGCCTCGCCGGCAGCCTCGCCGGCCAGGGGGCGAGCGCGCGGCTCGTGGGCGTCGTCATCCCCTCGCTCGCCAACGTGGTCTTCCCCGACCTGCTGCGCGGCCTCACCGCCGCCCTCGACGCCGACGGCATCCCCTGCGTGATCGGCGTCAGCGACTACGACCCGGACCGGGAGGAGGCGCTGGCCGCCGCGCTCCTGTCCTGGCGGCCGGCGGCGCTGCTGCTCACCGGGCTAGAGCACAATCCCGGCACCGTCGCCCTGGCGAAGGCCGGGGGCGTGCGCGTGGTCGAGATGATCGACACGGACGGGGAGGGGATCGACGCCGTGGTCGGCTTCTCCAACCGCGCCGTCGGGGCGGCGAGCGCCCGCCACCTCGTCGCGCGCGGCTACCGGCGGATCGCCTATCTCGGCCACGACCTCGCGGTCGACCTGCGGGCGGGCAAACGGCTCGCCGGGTTCGAGGCCGCGCTCGGGCAGGCGGGCTTGGCGCTCCACGGCAAGGAAATCCGGACGGGACCGTCCTCGCCCGCCTCGGGCCGGGCCGGCTTGGAGGCGTTGCTGGCGCGCGTGCCCGATCTCGACGCGGTCTACTTCTCCAACGACGACATGGCGCTCGGCGGCTACTTCGCCTGCCTGTCGGCGGGGCTGGCGGTGCCGGGGCGGATCGCGCTGTTCGGCTTCAACGGGCTCGACTTCGCGGCGGCGATGCCGCAGCCCCTGTCGACGGTGCGCACGCCGCGCCTGGAGATCGGCCGGCAGGCCGCCGCCTGCCTGACCGGCGCAGGCCCGAGAAAGATCGATCTCGGATTCGAGCTGATCGAGGGAGCGACCGCATGAGCAACGAGAGCCGACTGCGCGAGGAGATCTGCCGCTACGGCCGCTCGCTGTTCGAGCGCGGCCTGACGCCGGGCTCGTCCGGCAACATCTCGCTGCGCCTGCCCGACGGCGGCTGGCTGGTGACGCCGACCAACGCGTCGCTCGGCTTCCTTGACCCGGCGCGGATCGCGCGGCTGGACGATGCGGGGCGGCTGGTCTCCGGCGACAAGCCCACCAAGGAGATCCCGCTGCACAGCGCGCTCTACGAGAGCCGGAGCGAGGCGAAGGCCATCGTCCACCTGCACTCGACCCACGCGGTGGCGGTGTCGATGCTGCCGGAGATCGACCCGCGGCAGGTGCTGCCGCCGCTGACGCCCTACTACCTGATGCGGACCGGCGGCACGGCGCTCGTGCCGTATTACCGCCCGGGCGACCCGGCCGTGGCGGATGCGATCCGGGGCTTGGCCGGGAAGTACAGCTCGGTGCTGCTCGCCAATCACGGCCCGGTGGTGGCCGGCGACAGCCTGGAGGGCGCGGTCTTCGCCACCGAGGAGCTGGAGGAGACCGCCAAGCTCTACCTGCTCCTGCGCAACCTCAACCCGCGGCAGCTGAGCCCGGGGCAGGTGGCCGATCTGGTGAGCCATTTCGGCCTGACCCTGCCGGAGCCGGATGACCATGCCGGGCACGATCACGGGTGAGTATCCTCAGGGATCGGTGTAAGGCGATACACGCCCCCTCTCCCGTGCAGGAGAGGGGATTTGCGCCAGATCCTGCGCTCGGCGCGCCGACGCTCACCCCTCGATCTTCGCGAACTCCGCCACTTCCCGCGTCGCGGCGCGCAGCGCGTTGAGCAGAGCCAAGCGGTTCTCGCGGAGCTTCGGGTCGGGGGCGTTGACGGTCACGTCCTGGAAGAACGTGTCGACCGGCGCGCGCAGCGTCGAGAGCGCCTGCATGGCGCCGGCGAAATCCTCGCGGGCGACGGCCGCCGAGGCGGTCTCGCGCGCCTGCGCCAGGGCCTCGGCCAGGGCACGCTCGGCCGGCTCGCCCGCGGCGGCCAGCGCCGCGTCCGGCGCGGAATCGTAGGCGCGGCCGTCCTTCTTCTCCTCGATCCGCAGGATGTTGGCCGCGCGCTTGTAGCCCGCGAGCAGGTTCTTGCCGTCCTCGGTGTCGAGGAACTGGCCGAGCGCCTCGACGCGGCGCACGACCATCAGCAGGTCGTCCTGGCCGGGGAGGGCGAAGACGGCGTCGATCAGGTCGTGGCGGGCGCCCTGGTCGCGGAGATAGACCTTCAGGCGGTCGGCGAGGAAGCCGAGGAGATCCCGCGCGTCGGCACCGGCCCGCCCGGCGAGGCCGCGATCCGCAGCGCCGACCTGCTCCAGCAGCCGCAGGCGCAGGCCGCGGTCGAGGATCAGCCGGATCACGCCGAGAGCGGCCCGCCGCAGCGCGAACGGGTCCTTGCTGCCCGTGGGCTTCTCGTCGATCGCCCAGAAGCCCGCGAGCGTGTCGAGCTTGTCGGCGAGCGCCACCGCGATGGAAACCGGATCGCTCGGCACCCGGTCGGAGGGGCCGAGCGGCTTGTAGTGCTCCTCGATGGCCGCGCAGACGCTGTCGTGCTCGCCCTGGAGCGCCGCGTATTTCCGGCCCATCAGGCCCTGCAGCTCGGGGAACTCGCCGACCATCTCGGTGACGAGGTCGGCCTTGGCGAGGCGCGCCGCGCGCTCGGCGAGCGCCGGGTCGGCCCCCACCAGCGGCGCGAGGTCCTTCGCCAGGGCCGCGATGCGGGCGATGCGCTCGCCCTGCGTCCCGAGCTTCTCGTGGAAGACGATGGCGTCGAGCTTGGTCAGCCGGTCCTCCAGGCGGATCGCCTTGTCGGTCTCCCAGAAGAACTTCGCGTCGGACAGGCGCGCCCGGACCACCCGCTCGTTGCCGGCGGTGATCGCTTGGCCACCGTCGGTGGCGACGAGGTTCGAGACCAGGATGAAGGCCGGCGCCAGGTGCTCGGAGCCGCCCTTGCGCAGCACGAAGCACTTCTGGTTCGCTCGGATGGTCGCGCGGATCGCCTCGGCGGGGATGTCCAGGAAGGACTCGTCGAACGAGCCCATCAGCACGACCGGCCACTCCACGAGGCCCGACACCTCCTCCAGCAGGCCCTCGTCCTCCACGAGGTCGAGGCCGCGGGCGAAGGCGAGGTCGCGGGCGTCGTGCAGGATCACGTCCTTGCGCCGGTCGGCGTCGAGGATGACCTTCGCGCGCTCCAGCGCCTGGATGTAGTCGTCGAACCGGCGCACCTCGATCGCCTCGGGGGCGAGGAAGCGGTGGCCGTAGGTCACGGTGCCGGCCGCGATCCCGGCGACCGAGACGGGGACCACCTCCGGCGTCTCGGTCTCGGGCCCGAAGGTCGCGACGATCGACTGCAGCGGGCGCACCCAGCGCAGCGAGCCCGGCTCGGCCGAGGCCGCGCCCCAGCGCATGGATTTCGGCCAGGGGAAGCTCTTGACGATCTCGGGCAGGAGTTCGGCCAGGACGTCCAGCGTCTCGCGGCCGGGCCGCTCGATCACCGCGAGGTAGAACTCGCCCTTCTTCGGGTCGGTGACGGTCGTGGCCTGATCGAGGCTCGTCAGGCCCGCGCCCTTCAGAAAGCCCTGGACGGCCGCCTCGGGCGCGCCGACCCGCGGGCCGCGGCGCTCCTCGCGCACGGCCTCGCCCCGGGCGGGCAGGCCGGCGATGTGGAGCGCCAAGCGGCGCGGCGTCGAGAACGCCCGGGCGCCCTCGTACAGTAAGCCGCGCGCCACCAGGGCGTCGGTGACGAGCTTCTTCAGATCCTCCGCCGCGCGCCGCTGCATGCGGGCGGGGATCTCTTCCGAGCGGAGTTCGAGCAGGAGGTCGGGCATGGGGCGGCCATATCGCCGCGCCGCACCCCTGTCGAGGGTCGGCGCGCGGGGCTCAGCGCGACTCGCCCTTGAGGATGGTCGAGAGCTGCCACTTCCGGTCGCCGATCGCGTGGGCGTCGGAGACCTTCCAGCCGCCATCCTCGCGCACGAGGTCGTACACGATGACGTTGGCGCCGTTGCCGCCCTTGCGCTCGACCGTGACCTTCGCCTGGTCCTTACCCTCGGTGGCTTCCTTGAAGGTCAGGTTCTTCACCGTGTCGGGCTTCAGGGGCTCGCCGTTCAGGCGGTAGTCGAAATCGAGGTTGCCGGTGGCGCCGTTGGCCTGCTTCGCGTCGGCGTCGAACAGGCCCTGCAGGCGCTTCGAGTACACGGAGGAGTGATTCGGGTGCGGCTCGGCGTAGAGCTTTTTGACCGTGGCCTCGGGCCCGGGATCGGCCGCCAGCGCGGGGGCGAGGCCGAATCCGAGGAGGCTGAGGGCGAGGATCGTCTTCTTCATTGGGCATGTCCCGCGTCTGCGGACGCGCCGAGGCGCGCCGGTTGGCGGGGGTTGCAACGCGCGAGGGCTCAAGGGGCTCCGCGATGGGGCTACCCTCCGTCATCGCGAGCGCAGCGAAGCGACCCAGGGCAGCGGGAGGTCTGGCAGCGAGGCGCGACCCTGGATTGCTTCGCTGCGCTCGCAAGGACGGCGGCGCATCTGGGCACTCCGGACTGCGTCGTCCGCAGCCATCTGGCCGAGCGCCAGCGCCGACCTCACGCCCCCCCGGCCGCCGTCTTCAGCCACGCCGCGCCGCAGGCCTTCGCCAGTTCGCGCACGCGCAGGATGTAGCTCTGGCGCTCCGTCACCGAGATCACGCCGCGCGCGTCGAGCAGGTTGAACACGTGGCTCGCCTTGATGCACTGGTCGTAGGCCGGCTGCGCCATGCGGTGGCGCGCGCCCTCCGCGTCCGGCGCGCCCGCCGCGAGGTAGGACCGGCAGGCGGCCTCCGCGTCGGTGAACTGGCGGAACAGCATCGCGGTGTCGGCCGCCTCGAAGTTGTGGCGGGAGTACTCCTGCTCGGCCTGCAGGAACACGTCCCCGTAGGTGATCCGGTCGGCGCCCTCGGCGCCGTTGAAGTCGAGGTCGTAGACGTTCTCGACGCCCTGGACGTACATGGCGAGCCGCTCCAGCCCGTAGGTCAGCTCGCCCGCCACCGGCGCGCACTCGAAGCCCGCCACCTGCTGGAAATAGGTGAACTGGCTGACCTCCATCCCGTCGCACCAGCACTCCCAGCCGAGGCCCCAGGCGCCCAGAGTCGGGCTCTCCCAGTCGTCCTCGACGAAGCGGATGTCGTGGAGCTTCAGGTCGACGCCGATGGCGGCGAGCGAGGCGAGGTAGAGCTCCTGCAGGTTCGGCGGGTTCGGCTTCAGGATCACCTGGAACTGGTAATAGTGCTGGAGCCGGTTGGGGTTCTCGCCGTAGCGGCCGTCCTTGGGCCGGCGCGAGGGCTGGACGTAGGCTGCCTTCCAGGGCTTCGGGCCGAGCGCCCGCAGGGTCGTGGCCGGATGGAACGTGCCGGCACCGACCTCCATGTCGTAGGGCTGGAGGATCACGCAGCCCTGCGCCGCCCAGAATTCCTGAAGCGTCAGGATCAGACCCTGGAAGGATTTTTTTTCGGACATCGGTCTCGGCGGCTCGGGATCGCGCGGCGGCTGGGGGCGCCGGCGGGCCGGTTTAGGTGCGGGCGGCGAGGGGTGCAAGGCGAAGGGTGTCGACCGAGGGGGCGCGGCGCCGGCAGCCCGGGTTGCCTGTGCGGTCCCGATGATGGTCCGCTGGCTGCGCATCCACGGAGAGAATCATGGATCCTGACCTCGCGATCCGCCCGATCGGCCCCGGCGACCGGGACGCCTGGCTGCCGCTCTGGCGGGGCTACCAGTCCTTCTACAAGGTCGACCTGTCGGACGCCGTCACCGACACGACCTGGCAGCGCCTCAACGATCCGGCCGAGCCGGTGGACGGGGCCCTGGCGTGGCGCGGCGCCGAGGCTGTCGGCCTCGTCCACCACATCCGCCACCGCTCGGCCTGGACGGTCGGCGACTACTGCTACCTGCAGGACCTGTTCGTGGCGGACGGCACCCGCGGGCTCGGGATCGGCCGTCGGCTGATCGAGCACGTCTACGCGGCCGCGCAGGCCGCTGGCTGCTCCCGCGTCCACTGGCTGACGCACGAGACCAACGCGGACGCGATGCAGCTCTACGATCGGATCGCCGAGAAGTCGGGCTTCGTGCAGTACCGCAGGATCTTCTGAGCGCCGGCGCCCCACGTGCGCCGGGACACTCAAGCGTGGCGGTTTTTGGGCAATAAACCGGAACCGCCGAGCTGACGGCCAAGTTATCAGCGCAACAGGGGATCTCGGCACCTCAGCGCTGCCGAATATTAAACGTCGGACGACCCGTCATGTTCAATGCTCGCACCCGCACCAGCTTCGGCCGTAAGAACATCGCCGTCTTCGCCGCGCTCGCCATCTCGTCGCTGGCCGCCACGCCCTTCGTGATGAGCGCCACCCGCGCGCTCGCCACTTCCGAAGACCAGCCGGTGGCCGCGACCCTGCGGGTCGAGCCTGTGGAGGTCGCCCCCGTGACGGCCGCGCCGAAGGCTGAGGGAAGCTGCCTGCGCAAGGTCCGGGTGGTCTACAGCGGCTACGGCCAATCGGCGGACGGCTGCGCGGCCCACTGACGGGCGCGCCCCGGCTCAGCCGTGGGCCTGTCCGGTCCCGGCCAGACGCTTGAGATGGAGCTCCTCCAGGTCGATCTCCGTCTCCAGTTGCCGCAGCACCGAGCTGTGGATCCGGTTCTGCCGGTGCAGGTCGATCAGGGCCGACCGGCCTGAGCGCACGGCGAGCAGGGCGGCGGCGAAGTGCTCGGTCTTCTCGGCCTCCAGCGCCGCCCGCTCGTCGCGGTCCCGCGAGGCCGCCCGCACCCGGCGGCGGTACTCCTCCACGAGGCGCGGGTGCTTCAGCGCCCCGGTCTCGGGGAACACCAGGCCCTGCAGGGCGGCGAGCCCGGCCTCGTTCACGACGACGCGGGCCATCGGCGCGTCGAGGTGGCCCTCGGGGAGGTGCGCCGCGGGGTCGAGGCGGAGGCTGCGGATCAGCGGCCCCAGGGTCGTGCCCTGCACGAGCACGGTGAACAGGATCACCGCGAAGGCCGCGACCAGGATCGCGTCGCGGTCGGGGAAATCCACCGGCAGCGCCAGGGCGGCCGCCAGGGTCACGACCCCGCGCATGCCGGCCCACCCGACGATCAGCGGCACGGCCGGGTTCGGGGCGGGCTCCTGCGCGCGGACCCGCGGCGACAGGAGCCGCCGCAGGTAGACGGCCGGAAACACCCAGAGCAGGCGGGCGACGACGCAGGTCGCCGTGACGGCGAGCGCCAGCGGCAATTCCGCCGCGAGCGTGCCGATCTGGCCGCCGGTCCGGGCGAGCACGCCGCGGAGCGCCAAGCCGATCAGCACGAAGACCAGGGCCTCCAGCACGAACACCACGAATTCCCACACCGCCACGGAATGGCGGCGGGCATGCGCGTCGAAGGTCTCGTGCTCCCGGCCGCCCATCATCAGGCCGCAGGCGACCACGGCCAGGACGCCGGAGGCGTGGATCTCCTCAGCCGCGAGGTAGGCGACGTAGGCGGCGAGGAAGCTCAGCACCGTGATGGCGTTCGCGTCGTGCATCCGGCGCATCACCAGGGTCACCGCCACCCCGCATGCGATCCCGACCGCGACACCCGCCACCGCGAGCCACGCGAAGCTGCCGGCCGCCGCCCAGGCGCTGAAGGTGCCGGTGAGCGCCGCCGCCACCGCGAAGCGGTAGAGCACGAGGCCCGAGGCGTCGTTCACGAGGCTCTCGCCCTCCAGCACCGTGATCATCCGGCGGGGCAGCGCGACGCGGGCCAGCACCGCCTTGGCGGCCACCGCGTCCGGCGGCGAAACGATGGCGCCGAGGGCGAAGCAGGCGGCCCAGGGCAGGGACGGCACCACCGCGTGGGCGACGAGCCCGACCACGAGGGTCGTGAACAGGACCGCGCCGAGGGACAGGGACAGGATCGGGCCGAGGCTCGCCCGGAAGTCGCGCCAGACGGTGAAGTAGGCGGATTCCAGCAGGAGCGGCGGCAGGAACAGGACCATGATCAGGTCCGGGTCGAGATCGAAGGCCGGCAGGCCCGGCACCACCGCCAGCGCCATGCCGCCGACGACGAGGGCGGCGGCCGGCGGGAAGCCCAGGCGCCCGGCCGCCAGCGACAGCAGCAGGGCCGCGCCGAGGAGACCGAGGATCAACTCGAACAGGGCGACGGATGTCATCGGTGGATCGGGCCCGGCGCCGGAGTTCCGGCAAGCGCGGCCGTTCTAGGACGTTTCCCGGTCGGATGAATACCGCGTCGGCTGTGGGTCCGCCGAGGGCCCCGGTACGGTCAGCGACCTACAGCGCCCCTTCCCGCACGGCGCCCGGATCGGCCAGCGCGTGCAGGATGCGCGCGGCGCTGTGGGCGAAGCGCAGCGTCACGGCCTTGCGGCGGGCGCCGCTCAGCGGGTGCTCCGGCGGCTCGCGCAGGATCCCGGCCCCGTAGGCGTCGGCGACGATCAGGCCGCACTCCTCGGGGATCAGCGTCTCGGGCACGTCCTCGGGGATAGCGAAGAAGAACCGGTCGCAGAAATCGCGGTAATCCGGCCATTTCCGGTCGGCGCGGAAATCGGCCACGCTCGACTTGATCTCCACGATGGTGAGCTTGCCGGCGCCGCAGAGCGCGATCACGTCGGCGCGGCGTCCGTTGACGAGGGAGAATTCCGGCAGGGTGACGCAGCCCATCTCAGAGAACAGCCGGCGGACGCCGCGCTGGATGCGCAGGGCCGTGGGCGATTGCCGTCGGTCGGGCGGCAGCAGCGCCTCGACGGCCGGGGGCGCGGAATCGGGAAGGCCGAGAGAAGCGGACATCGAACTCGGGGGATGCGTCTGCGGGTGCGTCTGTACCGAATCGGGACATCCTGCCAAGTCGCGCCCGGTCCGTCACCTGCGGCGCGGCATCGCCCCACGCATCACCCCGGGGCGATCACCCGAGGCAGGCCCGGATCGCGTCGAACCCGTCGGTGAGGGCGGCCGGGCCGGGCTGCAGGATCAGCGGTGACTTGATCTCGTGGATGCGCCCGTTGCGCACCGCCGGGATCGCCGCCCAGCCGGGCCGGGACCGGATGCGCTCGACATTGACCCGCTTGCCGCACCACGAGGCGAGGATGACGTCGGGCGCGGCCGCGATCACCTGCTCGGCGGTGACGATCCGGTCCTTCGCGGCCGGCTGGCGGCTCAGCTCCGGGAAAACGTCCCGGCCGCCGGCGAGGCCGATCAGGTCCGAGACCCAGCCGATGCCGGAGATCATCGGCGCGTCCCACTCCTCGAAGTAGACGCGCGGCGGCGGCCGGTCCCGCACCTCCGCGGCGGCCGCGGCCAGCCGCACCTCGAAGCCCGCCGCCAGGGTCTCGGCCCGCTCCGGCAGGCCCACGAGGGCGCCGAGCGTGCGCACCATCGCGAGGCAGCCCGCCACGTCGCGCTGGTTGAACAGGTGCACCGCCACGCCCGCGCGGGCGAGGTCGGCGACGATGCCGGCCTGGAGGTCCGAGAAAGCCAGGACGAGGTCCGGCGCCAGCGCCAGGATCTTCGGGATGTCCGCGCTGGTGAAGGCGGAGACGCGCGGCTTCTCCCGGCGGACCCGGGGCGGACGCACCGCGTAGCCGGAGACGCCGACGATCCTGTCCTCCGCGCCCAGGAGGTACAGGGTCTCGACCGTCTCCTCGGTGAGGCAGACGATCCGCTCGGGCGGGAAGCGGCGCATCAGCGGTCGAGCCGGATCACCGGTCGAGCCACGTGAGCAGCCCGGCCCCGGGGGCCAGCAGGACGAAGGCCCAGACCAGCGCGGAGGCGACGTTGGCCAGCTGGAACGGCAGCCGCGACAGGCCGAGGATCCCGGCGAAGAGCGGGACCAAAGCGCGGGCCGGCCCGAAGAAGCGCCCCAGGGCCACCGCGGCGATGCCCCACCGGCCGATGAAGGCCTCGGCCTTGGCCATCAGCTCGGGATAGCGCCGCAGGGGCCACTTGGTCTTCGCCCCCGGCCCGAGCCAGCGCCCGGCCTCGTACGAGATCCAGTCGCCCAGGGCGGCCCCGACCGCGGCGGCGATCACCACCGGCCAGAACGGGATGTCGGCGCCGCCGACGAGCGCCCCGATGCCGACCAGGATCACGGTCGCCGGGACGAACAGCGACAGGATCGCGATCGATTCGCAGAAGGCGAGGCCGCCCGCGATGACCGGCGTCCAGGCCTTGTGCGCCTCCACGAAGGCGAGGGTCGAGGTGCGCAGGGCTTCGATGTCCATGGGGCTCCGAACGGGGCTCTGGGGATGGGAGGAGGGTCGGTCCCATCTGAGGCGCGCGGGGGAGGGCGGCAAGGGACAGGGGTGCGGCCGGCGCGGGAACCGGCTAACCGTAGCGGGACAACGAGCGAGTCCCGCGTTGAACGTCCTGTCGATCCAGTCCCACGTCGCCTACGGCCATGTCGGCAACGCCTCGGCGGTGTTCCCGATGCAGCGGCTCGGGGTCGAGGTCTGGCCGGTCCACACCGTGCAGTTCTCCAATCACACCGGCTACGGCGCGTGGCGCGGCCCGGTCTTCGATGCGGCGATGATCCGCGAGGTGGTGCGCGGCATCGGCGAGCGCGGGGTCCTGGGCGGCTGCGACGCGGTCCTGTCGGGCTACATGGGCTCGGCCGAGATCGGCGCCGCGATCCTGGAGGCGGTGGACGCCGTGCGCGCGGCGAACCCGCGGGCGCTCTACTGCTGCGACCCGGTGATCGGCGACGTCGAGGAGGGCGTCTACGTGCGCCCCGGCATCGAGGCGTTCCTGCGCGAGCGCGCGGTCCCGGCCGCCGATATCCTCACGCCCAACCAGTTCGAGCTCGGCCTCCTCACCGGCCTGCCGAGCGGCACCCTGGCGGAGGCCGGGGCCGCGATCGCGGCGCTCCGGGCGCGTGGGCCGCGGGTGGTCCTGGTCACCTCGGCGCTCTGCGCCGACACGCCCGCCGACAGCATCGACCTGCTCGCGGGCGCGGAGGGGCGGGTGTTCCGGGTCCGGACGCCCCGGCTCGCCATCGCGGTGAACGGGGCCGGCGACTGCATCGCGGCGCTGTTCCTGGTGCACTATGCCCGCACCGGCTCGGCCGAGGCGGCGCTCGGCGCCGCGGCGGCCTCGATCTACGGGCTGCTCAAGCGCACCGCCGAGGCGGGGTCGCGGGAGATCCTGACGGTGGCCGCGCAGGAGGAGTACGTGAACCCGAGCGCGCGGTTTCCGGTCGAGGCGGTCTGAGGCGCCCCCGGCAAACCGCTCCGTCCAAATCCGCAGAGAGCAGCAAGGACCGACCCGATGGCGCGCCGCTTCGTCACCCTCGACGTGTTCACCGAGCGGAGGCTCGCCGGCAATCCCCTCGCCGTGGTGCTCGACGCGGAGGGGCTCGACACCGCCGCCATGCAGACCATCGCGCGGGAGTTCAACCTGTCGGAGACGGTCTTCGTCCTCCCGCCCCGGGAGGCCCGGCACCGGGCGTCGCTGCGCATCTTCACCCCCGCCCGGGAGCTGCCCTTCGCCGGGCACCCGACGGTCGGCACCGCCGTGCTGCTGGCGCTGCAGGACCCGACCCGGGGCGACGCCCGGGCCTTCGGCCTGGAGGAGGGGATCGGGATTGTCCCCTGCGTGGTCGAGACCCTGGCGGACGGGACCGGCGGACGGGCCCGGTTCCGGCTCCCGGTCCTGCCGGACTACCTCGGGCTCGGTCCCGATCCCGCGGTGCTGGCGCCGCTGCTGGGCCTTCAGCCCGGCGACATCGGCACCGGCCGGCACGCCCCGAGCCGCCACGGCGTGGGGCCGACCTTCACCTGCGTGCCGGTGGCGTCGGTGGCCGCCCTCGACGCCGCCCGGACGGCCCAGGCGCCCGATCCGGCCGACGGGCTCTACCTCTACACCCCGGATCCCGAGGGGACCGGCCAGCGCTGGCGCGTCCGCATGTTCGCGCCGAATGTCGGCGTGCCGGAGGATCCCGCCACCGGCTCGGCGGCCTCCGCCTTCGCGGGGGTGCTGATGCAGTTCGAGGCGCTGGGCGACGGCACCCACGACGTGGCGATCCGCCAGGGCGAGGCGATGGGGCGGCCGAGCGACATCGCGCTCCAGCTCACGATCGCGGCCGGCGCCCTGCAGGGCGTCGAGATCGGCGGCGCCGCCGTGATCCTGTCGGACGGCAGCCTGCATGTCTGAAGGCTCCTCCGACGGCGTCTCCGACGGCTTCCGGATCACCCGCGTCGCGGAGGTGGCGGCGCGGTTCGTAGACCACGACTGGGCCTTCCCGCGCGTGCACGAAGCCGCCATCGCGGCCCACTGGCAGACCCGGCTGCGCCGCAGCCCCGGCATGTTCGACGGGACCGTCCTGCTGTGCTGCGACCACGCGGTCGCCGACGGGGTCGCCCGGCTCGACCTGTTCGCGACGCGCTACGCGACCTTCACCTATTACCGGGACAGGCCCCACGCAGAGGCCCGCATCGCCAACGCCTTCGCGGCGATCGTACCCTGGACGGCGGACGGCGCCGTCCTGCTCGGCGAGATGGGCGCCCACACGGCCAATGCCGGCCAGCTCTACTTCCCCTGTGGCACCCCGGATCCGGACGACGTGCGCGGCGCGCGGGTCGATCTCACCGGCAGCGCCGCCCGGGAACTCGCCGAGGAGACCGGCCTCGCGCTGCCCGCCGGGGCCGAGACGGAATGGGTTCTGCTGAAGGGGGAGGGCCAGCTCGCCTTCCTGCGGCCGGTGCGCTTCCCCGAACCCGCCGCCCGGCTCGTGGCGCGCATCGCCGACCATCTCGGCGCCGAGGACGAGCCGGAACTCGCCGGGATGCACGTGGTGCGAGGCCGCGAGGACATCGATCCCGCGCGGATGCCGGGCTTCGTGCGGGCCTACCTAGCGGACGCGTTCCCGCCCGCCTGCTGACCGGCGCGGCGCGCGGGGAAAGACATTCGTCTCCCCACGGAGGTCGGCCGGATGTCGTCTCGTTTGCCGACCGCGGGCAATACAGATTTCGTTTCATTGACCGCCCTCGCGGCAAGCATAAACTTGGCCTTCCACCGAACGGGCCCGCACAATGTGGGCAGCGTATCCCGGCAGGCCCCATGTTCATCCGATCTCACTTGCGGCCCGGTGGCCGCCGGCTCGCCGGGGCGCGGCTCGCGACCGCACTGACTCTGGCCACGATGACGCTGGCCACCGTGACGCTGGCCGCGGTGGCCACCCGCGCGGAGGAGGTCGTCCTGCGGGTCGGCGACCAGAAGGGTGGGAACCGGTCGCTCCTCGAGATCGCCGGCTACGCGAAGGATTTGCCCTACCGGATCGCGTGGTCGGAATTCCCCGCCGCCGCGCCGATCCTGGAGGCGCTCAACGCCGGCGCCCTCGATGTCGGCTACACCGGCGACCTCTCCTTCCTCACGGTCGTCGCGGCCGGGGCACCGATCAAGGCGATCGGCGGCACCAAGTCCGATCCCCGGACGCAGGCGATCCTGGTCCGCGCGGATTCGCCGATCCGCTCGGCCGCGGACCTGAAGGGAAAGCGGCTCGCCGGCACCCGCGGCGGCTGGGGCCAGTTCCTGATCAGCGCGACGCTGGAGAAGGCCGGGATCGCGCCGTCCGAGGCCACCTTCGCGCCGCTCAACCCGGTCGACGCGAAGGTCGCGCTGATGGCCGGCTCGGTGGATGCCTGGGCGGTCTGGGAGCCCTACGTCGCGTTCGCGACGCTCAAGGACAAGGCCCGGCCGATCGCGGACGGCGCGGGCCTCACGCCGACCATCACCTTCATCGTCGCCTCAGACAGCGCCATCGCCACCAAGCGGGCGGTGCTGCAGGACTTCCTGAGCCGCCTGAACCGGGCGCGGCTCTGGTCGCTGGACCATCTGGAGGCCTACGCCCGGAACACGGCCGCGCTGACCAAGATGCCGGAGGACGTCCTGCGCGCGGCCTACACGGCGCAGCGGACGCGCCCGATCGCGCTCGACGAGGGCGTCGTGAAGGAGATGCAAGACGCCTCGGACCGGGCGACGCGGTACGGCATCCTGTCGAAGACGCTCGACGTCGGCCGGGCCTTGGACCGGAGCTTCACGGAAGCGGCCTCGAACTGAGCGGGGCACGGTCGTCACGCCCCGCGATTTTTGCGGCACTGCGGGAGCTTCGCTGTTTCCGGCACGTTCACCAGGGGCTCCCCGCAGCGGCACGTGGCCGGGCGGGTCGCGTTCCGGAGTGTCCATGTCCGATTCCCGTCGTCCCGCATCGCAGGCCCGCGCGACCCGCTCGCGCATTCAGGAAGGCCAACCCTATCCCCTCGGCGCCACCTGGGACGGGCTCGGGGTCAATTTCGCGCTGTTCTCGGCTCACGCCACCAAGGTCGAGCTCTGCCTGTTCGACGACCAGGGCGAGCAGGAGATCGAGCGCATCGAGCTGCCCGAGTACACGGACGAGATCTGGCACGGCTACCTGCCCGACGCGCGCCCCGGCACGATCTACGGCTACCGCGTCCACGGCCCCTACGAGCCGAAGGCCGGGCACCGGTTCAACCCCAACAAGCTGCTGATCGACCCCTATGCCAAGGGGCTCGTCGGCTCGATCACCTGGAACCCGGCCCTGTTCGGCTACCAGATGGAGACGGGCGACGATCTGACCTTCGACGAGCGCGACAGTGCCCCCTACACGCGCCGCTCCCGCGTCATCGACCCGGCTTTCACCTGGGGACGGCACCGCAAGCCGCTGATCCCCTGGGAGAAGACCATCGTCTACGAGGCCCACGTCAAGGGCATGACCAAGCTCGACCCGCGGGTGCCGGAGAAGCTGCGCGGCACCTATGCCGGCCTCGGCACCCGGGACGTGCTCGACTATATCAAGAGCCTCGGCGTCACCTCGGTGGAGCTGCTGCCGGTCCACTCTTTCGTGCAGGACGACTACCTGCAGCAGAAGGACCTGGTGAATTACTGGGGCTACAACACGATCTCGTTCTTCACCCCCGCGCGGCGCTACGCGGCGGTGCCGGACTTCGCCTTCTCCGAGTTCAAGGAGATGGTCTCGCGCTTCCACGGCGCCGGCCTCGAGGTGATCCTCGACGTGGTCTACAACCACACCGCCGAGGGCAACGAGAAGGGCCCGACCCTGTCGTTCAAGGGCGTCGACAACGCCTCCTACTACCGGTTGCTGCCGAACGAGCCGCGCTACTACATCAACGACACCGGCACCGGGAACACCTTCAACCTGTCGCACCCGCGGGTGCTGCAGCTCGTGACCGATTCCCTGCGCTACTGGGCGCAGGAGATGCAGGTCGACGGGTTCCGCTTCGACCTCGCGACGATCCTCGGCCGCGAGCCCTACGGCTTCGACGAGGGCGGTGGCTTCCTCGACACCTGCCGGCAGGACCCGGTGCTCAACAACGTCAAGCTGATCGCCGAGCCGTGGGATTGCGGCCCGGGCGGCTACCAGGTCGGCGGCTTCCCGCCGGGCTGGGCCGAGTGGAACGACCGGTTCCGCGACGACGTTCGCGCCTACTGGAAGGGCGACGGCGGGCTGCTGCCGGACCTGGCGGCGCGCGTCTCGGGCTCGGCCGACAAGTTCAACAAGCGCGGGCGCAAGCCCTGGGCTTCGGTGAACTTCCTCACCGCCCATGACGGCTTCACCCTGCACGACACGGTCTCGTACAACGACAAGCACAACGAGGCGAACGGCGAGGGCAACCGCGACGGCCACTCGCACAACCTCTCGTACAATTACGGGGTGGAGGGCCCGACGGACGATCCCGAGATCCGGGCGGTGCGCCTGCGCCAGATGCGCAACATGCTGGCGACCCTGTTCCTGTCCCGCGGCACGCCGATGCTGCTCGCCGGCGACGAGTTCGCCCGGACCCAGAAGGGCAACAACAACGCCTACTGCCAGGACAACGAGGTCTCGTGGCTCGACTGGGGGGCGATCGGCGACGAGGAGAGGGATCTCGCCGAGTTCACCCAGCGCCTGATCATCCTGCGCAACGCCCTGCCGATCCTGAGCCGCGGGCGGTTCCTCACCGGCCAGTACGACGAGGAGTTCGGCGTCAAGGACGTGACGTGGCTGCGGCCGGACGGCAGCGAGATGGCGGGTGAGAACTGGTCGGACGGCGAGGCCCGGGCCTTCGCGGTCCAGCTCGACGGGCGCGCCCAGGCCACCGGCCTGCACCGCCGCGGCGGCGACGCGACCCTGCTGATCATGTTCAACGCCTATCACGACCTCGTGACGTTCACGCTGCCGGAATCGGTCGGCGGCGTGGCCTGGACGCGGCTCCTCGACACCAACCTGCCCGACAGCCAGGACGTGGAGAGCTTCAAGTTCGGCTCCGGCTACGACGTGACCGGGCGCTCGCTCCTGATGTTCGTGCTGAAGCCCGAGGACAGCCCCGGCGTCGAGGACAACGCCATGGAGCGCTCCTACCAGCACGTGATGCAGGCCTTCGAGCGGGCGAACGTGGAGCATGTCCGCTTCCACCTCGACGACGCCGAGGGGTAAGGCGAGGGAGTGAGAAACGCGGCCGGGCGGATTTCGCATCGCCCGGCCGTCTGCGCCTTGCGCCGGACGGCGCACCCAGCTAACAGCACGGCACCGCGCGGCCCTGGCCGCGCCCGGCACGCCGCGTGCGCGTCCGGGTGCCCGGTTCGCGGACGGAGGGGTGGCCGAGTGGTTGAAGGCGCACGCCTGGAAAGTGTGTATACCGGAAACGGTATCGCGGGTTCGAATCCCGCTCCCTCCGCCAAGCTGCTTTGATTCCGTTGCTGAATTTCTGAGGCGGACGCCTCAAACCCATCATCTACCCTTCCACCAAACGGGATATGATGGCCAAGGCCCCCGCGACCGTCTCCGAGCTGCGCAAGGCCCTGAGGTCACCGATCAGGAGGTCGACGCCGTGCTCGCAGATTTGGCGACTGAGGCCTACCTGCTGGCGAAGGGCTGGACCCTCGACCTCGTCGAGACGATCCACACGAACACCCGCGCGGCCGAGGCGCTCACTACCGACACGCCGGCCTGGAAGCACAATATCGTCCGGACCGCGATCCTGCTGGCGCACCCGGTGAAATGATGAGCGAACGCGGCCGCGTCATGGAAGCCGTCGAGGCCCTGATCGCCGCCGGCCATTCGGTCGAGCCTCTGGGCGACGACTTCGCGTTCTGGATCGTGGACGGTAAGGGCTTGAGCGACGGCGAGCTGCTCGACCTCGCCGACAGCCTCGGTCTGATGAGCCCGACGACGGAGAAGCTGTTTTAGGTCGTCGTCATGGCAGCTGAGCCTGGTACACTGCCGCCGATGGACCCGGTCGAAGCGCTCAAGCAAATCCGAGCGCTCGTCGAGGGCTCGTGCGAGATAACCTACGGGACGCTGGCCGAGCCGATCATCCAGATGATCCGCAGTGTCCTTGATAAGGCGCTGCGGCCCGCGTTAAAGCGTCGGCCCAAGAGACGGTAGCGTCACATGACTCCGCAGACGCTCATGGGCTGGATCCTGTTCGCCGTACTATGGGTCTCCGCGCCCATCGTCGGTTATGCAGCGTCGGACCTGATTGTTACCCTGAGGGCGCGTGAACCTGCCAAGAGACACCATGCGCTCGCGTTCGGTGTCTTCGGGATGTTGGCGCTCGCTTCTTTGTCGGTCCTAATCGCCGTGGGAGGCCTTTAGCGATCATGTCGGACGACGCGGAAGCTGCACACAAACAAGCCGCGATCCAGCGCATGATGCGGCGCCTGGACGGGTTCGCGCGCGGGCTCGGCCTGGACGAGGCAGCCACGCGGGAGATTGTCATGAGGATCGCTGCGGACATGCCGGAGCGATCCGATGAGGATCGGTTGGAGAGCGCCCGCAGATGCCTGCTGACTGCAGCGTCGGCGTAGCGGCATGGACGACGGGTCCGACCCGGCCATGGAAGCGGAGACGGCGCTGCGGGCGGCCGATATCGCCGTGTGGCCGATCGGCGATGAGCTCGAACACTGGCAAATTGCCAATCTGGTCTATACCGACGCCGACGTGTAGCGCCTCGCCGCGAGCCGCGGGCTGGTGGAGGGCGACGACTCGCGGAAGCCCGGCGCCGCCATATCAACCGAACCGCCCGCGCCGGGCCGCGGCCGCCAGTTCGCTGCCCTCAGCACCTGCCTGCTCCACCCGCGGACAGTGCAGCAAAGTTGCAGACGAATAATCAATGCCCTTATTTCGAAGAGTTGCCATAATGTTTAATATTTTGGCCAAGTTTAGGAATCAATTAATGCAGATCATGCATTTTGACGGAATTATCTTAATTGAAATTATCGGCAGCCTCCGTGAGGATGTCGCAAAATTACAAAATGAGTCAATTCTATCGCAGCAAAATATCGATGATTTGAAGCAACAAGTGGAAGCCCTAACAGAAGAGCTGAGTGCGTTGCGCGCAGAATATCGTAAGACTGCGACAGAAAGAGCGATAGGGCTTCGTTCAGCCACTGATTTATGAGTGCATCCGGCCTCGCGGTCAGCGAGCTGCGCCGAAACGTCACCTGGTAGCGCACCGCGGAGGCAGTTCCGGCTTCCGCACGATCCGGGCAGGATCTCGAAGGGTAACCTCGTTAGTCGGCCATTCCACGCAAGCAGCCTCCAACGCAGCGATCGCCACGGCCAGCGGGTAGATCTTGGCGAGGTGAAGCTCCAGCTTGCCGCCGTTCGTGTCGCAGACCTCGATCGTGTAGAAGATTCCCGGCGGCACCGTTGGGATCTTCTTGGCGGGCAGCGGCAGCGTGATCGCAGCGAGACAGAGGTGCTCGTACTTTCGTGCGGGGGGGGGCGATCCAGCAGACCTTGCTGTTATCGGACTTGCTGAAGACGATGGTGGTGGGGCCGATGGCGCAGCCCTTCATCGTCACCTCGCCGCCGCAGCTGCGGTTCTTGGCCGTGGAGAAGTTGCCGGTCTAGCCGCCGCCCACGGCCTTCACCGTGACGCCCTGCTCGTATCCGTTTTCCTAATGTTTGAAGGTCCCCACGACCTGCGAGCCCGGTTCGGCCGCCTGGGCCGCGGTGGAGACGAGCAGCGCCAGCATCGCCATGAATGATGAAGGCAGCGGACGGCTTATCCCGACGCGGTGACGGCAGCGCATGCCTCATGCCTTCGGCGGCGAGAAGCCAAACGGGGTCGTGGGCGGAACGGGAGGACTGGGTCTCTCTCGGACGCCGGAGTGGCTCGCTTGCTTCACGACCTCGATGCCCTGGAGGCAGTCGTCCTTATCCTGGTATCCCTCGCCGCTGTCAGCGATCTTCCGACCGTTCGACGCGTACAGCGTCCAGCGCCACTCGTCCTTGTGGTCGCGATAGATCTCGAAGTGCATGGGAACTCCGGGGACGACGCGTTCTACGACTACCTGTTCGAGTACCAGCATGATGGCGGCACGTGGTGCCTCAAGGTCAAGCCCCGAAGATGCGAACGAGCGGCTGAAGGCACGCGCCTGGAGACGCTACAAGGGCAAGGTTGGCGCCATGATCCTCGTGCCGTCGTTCCTCGAACGGCTCGCCGCCCTGCTGTTCGGTCGCCGCCACCCTCGACGCAACGGGCGAGACGCCCGAAACCACAACCGTCGCGAGCGCTGTACGCCCGACCCTGAGAAGGCCCGCCATCGCGCGGGCCTTACGCGTTTCAGGACGCTCCCGAAAATGCCGATGCCTACCATGCGCCGGCTCATATCGCGGTTGCTCGCGATATCCTCGCCGTCCACGGAGGGAAGCAGAAGCCGCAGGGACAGGAAGCGGAGTTCAGTGCTTCATCCCCAAAGGTGTCGGTTCCGCAATAGGACATCCCTCTGAAAAACTTCAACAATATCGAAATTTGGCAGCAGGTCCAAGATACCTTGCAACCCTATGGAATTTTCGTAAATCTCTCGGTCAGAAAATTCAGTATAAAAATACCGTGTCGTTCCCAAAGCCTGCAATCCGCCCCTTATCAAGTCCTCTTCGGCCCCCTGAACATCAGCCCATATGAAATCGATGTACTTGATATTCTGATCTGCGCACCACGCATCAAGCGTTGTTACTTCGACCTCAATCTTATTCTCGAACGATATCCAGGGAAACAATTCGAGGTGGTCCTTCGGCGCCCTCAACGACCCAGACTGATCCCATTCTTCAATAAGCCCAGTCTCCCTATCTATTACTCCAGCACCGAGATCTCTCCCGGCACTCTGGTGGAAGGTCGCCGTCCCAACGCTCTGCCCTAGAGCTTTCTCGAATAGATGTATTCGGGTGCTCAGATTCCGGGCCCGCATTTTTTTGATCGCGCGAGGATCTGGTTCGAAAGAAAAAATCTGAGCGTAGGGAAACCATTTTGAAAAATTGTCGCTCATATCTCCATTATTTGTTCCAATATCAAGAATTGTCGCATTCGAACGCTCAACAAGCCGCTTGATGTCGACTTCTTCCAATCCTTCACGTGGCATGTACGCACACCCTATTCTGCGCTGCCGCGCCTGACGCACGGCGAGATCAATACGAAGACCCTTGTTGAGCATCATTCGCTTGAATGCACAATGGTACGAAGGATGTTCCTGTTCTCGCAGCTGCCTAATTACCGAGCATACTGAAGGCCTCGCGTGCCAATCAATTGATCGATCGAGCTGAATCAGCTCAGAGAGCGCGAGCTCCCGATAGGGCCTCTCCAGGTCTGCCCAGGCTTCATCCGATAGCCAAAGCATCGGTCGAACATGATTCGACCCGGCTCCGCACCGACGACCCGACCGTCGGTGACCATCAGCGCGCCGGCACACCCTCAAGGTAAATGACTGCCCGGAGCCGGATCTACGAGCCAGACTGATGTGGCTTGAACGGGAGCTATGACAGTCCAACCTTCATCGTGCCTTATCGAGTTCGGCGGGCCTGATTTGTGCTGCGTCCCAGTCGGTCGCGACAGCCATCGGGTCGCCGACGAGGTATGCGGCCGCTCAACGTGACGTTGCAGCAACACAACCAATCACGATTTCGTGTCATCGTACGTCCGCACATGACCGGAGGGCGAGACTTGAGACGACAAGCGAACCAAGTCGCAGATCGCAATCTGACTTGGCAGCAGCTACAACCGCGCGAGCATCGTTGGCGGGTACTTGGCCAACGGCCCGTCATCGCGTGGCTGACTGGCCTATCCGGAGCGGGAAAATCCACCATCGCGAGCCAAGTCGACCGTGCGTTGACGCGGGCCGGCCGCGCTACGATGGTGTTGGACGGGGACAACCTGCGCCACGGCCTCAACAGCGATCTACATTTCACCGAGAGTGACAGAGCCGAGAATGTCCGCCGTGCTGCTGAAACCGGCAAGCTCATGGCAGACGCCGGTCTTATTACGATCGTATCTTTAATCTCACCATCCCGTGCGGAGCGGGAAGCGGCTCGAATCATCGCAGGTGACATCGCATTTCTTGAGGTCTTCGTGGACACTCCTCTTAGGATCTGTGAGGCGCGCGATCCCAAAGGCCTTTACGGTCGCGCGCGGTCAGGCGCCATCCCAAATTTTACCGGCATCTCGGCTCCATACGAAGCCCCGCTCAAGCCGGATCTGACACTCGCGACCGCCGGAGAAACGATCGCGACCTCAGCACAGCCCCTGATCGACATGCTGATGCGCCTCAGCGTCCCGAGCTCTCGACGGGCCGGGTCGTCATCCCCCAAGCCGCTCAGGAGTGCAATATCTGACCTGCATTGCTAAAGCTATTTGAGATTAATATATTATCATGGCAATGATTGACAGACTAGTGATTCACATTGGCCCGCACAAAACTGGAACAACATCCATTCAGAAGATGTTGTACAATGCGTCGAGGTCTGAAAATGCCAAATTTATTTATCCATTCACAAATTCGATTGAAATCGGGCAACATACGTTTGCGCAAAGGGCAGGCGAACCGCATAATCCCATCTTCAAAGAAATGCTCTTGGAGCTGAAAAAGGCGAATAAGACGTGCGTACTGTCGAGCGAGGAGCTTTGTTATCTGAGTGATGAGGCGCTGGCGAGCATTCGAGAGGCTTTCCCCCAAGCCGACGTCTCAATTGTTTTTTACCAAAGAAATATCCTGACGTTGATGCATCCGTGGTGGCAGGAGAAGCTAAAACATGGAAGCGTGCAGCCCTTTTTGGAATTCGCTCTCGACTGCTTGATAATGCCGCATCACTTACATTTACTGGTTCCGAATGTGCTTCTTGAAGGCTGGTCTAAACACTTTGGGCGAGATGCAATCCAGATTTTTTTATTTGATCAGATCCCCGACGTGGCGTCGCAATTTGCATCTGATGTATTAGCGCTGGATTTCTCTCAAGATGGCGCAAGCGTTAGCAATCAATCCTATGGATATGCGGATTGCGAGCTGATAAGATTCTGGAATCTTCACGGGTTTTGGGGTGCTGGCGCTATTCAATCGCCAGAAGTTCATCAAATACGCTCGGAGTTCACCGAAATATCGACCCATTTCCTAGGTGAGTTTCAACTCAGCTTTGATATTCCGGCATTCGCTCATATCGAGCAGCATTTGCTCTCTTGTTGGAGAGATCGCATCAAAGGTGTCAACGGAGACCACCTGTTTACGTTGAGGCATAAATTTTTTCCTTACATTAAAACCGATATTTGGGTTGCCCACCAAGAATTCGCAGAGCGCGTCCGCATGTTTGCCGACCAAAGGCCGGAATACAGCTCTTGGAGATAACATCTCTAAGCTTCTATGAGTTCGATCGGCTGACTAGTGGCTGGCTAAGATAATGCAATCAACGCTGAGAGAGCTTGCTAAGCGAATGGCGCGTGGCAGCGGACTGTGGCTACAAACCTCCGGATCAGGTTGACCGGTTCTTGACCTTATCGGTTTAGGTAGTCGAGGGCTCCGCTGAACATCACGAGTATGCTATGCTTGCGTTATAGGCCACAGATCAGCTCCTCGGCGCCGCCCCGATCTGCTCACAGGACGTGGGAGCGTCTGATCTCACCAGCGAGCGAGCCGAGCCGATACGCGACGCTGCTTCGGGAAGGAAGGGAAGCGGTCGCCGGCGCAGGTCGGCTGCGGCTCAGACAGTGAGCATAAGTACAAAGACGGATTGTCACCGAGGTCGCGTGAGCCATCTTTGTCGTCAGGCACCCACGTGGAGGCACGCTGTGTCGCTCAGACATTATGTGTTCGCGAACGAAGCCGAAGCCATGAAATGCGCTGCGGAGTATGCCGGAAAGGCTAAGGTCGTCTATCGTGGCGACTACCGCCGGGACTGGCTCGTTTCAGTCGAAGAATAGCCCAAACTGCAACGTTGAGCCGCAGCCTCATGATGCGTCGGTCAGTCGAAAAAGCCCCACGCGGCGGTCCCAGCGGGGCTGATTGAGCCCTGGGGAGAAGTGTCGGACCGTCGCAGGCCGCGGGCCAGCGCGAGCGCAGAAGAACCCACGCAAGCGGAGCGGTCAGCGCTTGCAACACGGCTCAGAATGATGGATCGAGCGGGCGTCTCAGGCTCGGGGATCTATCATGAAGTTGCGTATGCTGAGGCCGTTCAGGCGCCCTCCATCGTTCGTCAAGGTCCGGTTGCCGGGCTTCGATCCGGTCTACTATCTGAACGCCTACCCGGACGTGCAGGTGGCTGGGCTAAACCCGCTCGACCACTATTTGCGACATGGTTGGAAGGAAGGCCGGGATCCGAGCGCGGGCTTCAGCACGGACGGCTATCTGGCGGCTAACCCCGATGTGGCTGCCTCCGGTCACAATCCGCTGGTGCACTTCGTGAACACCGGGTTGGCTGAGGGTCGGAGCGGCTTCTTCAAGGACCCGAAGTCGCCGGCTCCGAAGCCGCGCTGACGGACGGGCACGAAAAAGCCTGCACTGGCGGGCCGGGCGGGCTTCTCAGGCTCAGCACCCCGGGGGAGAAAACCGAGCTTGATCCCAGGGACATCCTGGCAGTTGCGAAAGAGAAGCCCCGCGCGTCGATGCCGGCGGAGCTGAAGTCGCGGCGGCCGGCCAAACTGCCGATGTCAGGATAATAGTCGATCAACGCAAACGAGAACACCTGCGTCCGCGGGCCGGGAGAAAGCGTCTGATCTCACCCGCGTGTGAGCTGTGCCTAAACGGAGTTGGCGTGGCACTCACTCGAATCAAATGTGGGCCGCGCATGGGTCGGACCATCAATTTGCTCCGGCGTGAGTGCGAATTCTCCGGTTTTGCGAGATCCTGACGCTGTACCGCGCTCGTCTTCTGACCTCGCCGCATGTCCGAGTCCACTAGTCCTGGCTGATCCTCTCAATTGGCCCGGTCTAAAGCCAGCCAGTCAGGTCAGCTCCGTGTGAACGCTCAGTGGCCAAGCTCGGAATTACGGACAATTCTTGGATTGTCGCATGAGAAAAGTCCCAGCGCTCCGAAGCCCTTCCGACGAAGAGGGGGTTGAAAGCTCAGTTCTCCCTTAAAGCGACGCGATCAGCCCGCCCGTCGACCCGTCTCATCGCGCTGATCGCGCCCACCCGTGAACGCGCCCAACCGTTCGCCGGTAATGCGGGCGGAGTTCGCTCGCGCCCATCGACCGCCATCCGGCTCGGCACTGCCCATGGCGGCCGCTCCAGGTGAAATGAGGGACCTCCCATAGTTCGGGCTTTTGCCCGACACGACTTCCTCTAGGCGCTCGGCATCCTCGGTGGACAGCGAAAGGCCCTGCGTGCTCACCAGTGCGTCCTCTGGCTCCGCGCGGGCACGTGCAAGCCACCCAGACAGATCGCTTCTGATTTCGTCGATGAAGGACATCGGCTGTTCCCGAGATAATCAACATCAACGCCGAAGTCAGCCACGGGTTCTATCACGAGCGGTCCTGAGCGGCGAACGAACGCGGCGTGCGCAGTCCTTCACGGCCATGCATCACCGCTCCGCCTCATCGACTGGAGATCTCAGCCGGCATCTGACTCGTCCGAACCAGCCGTGCTCGCCGGGATCGCCTCGTCAGCCTGCTCGCGCAGCGCCTTCACGATGCCTTCAAAAAGGACATATGCCGCGTCCGGCCTGAAGCTGAACGCGAGTGACCGACCCATGGTGACGAGGCTGACCACGAGTTCGTCCCCGTCCCGGCGCACCCAGTTCACATGCTCAATCGGTACCTTCTGCGGGTCATTAGACATTTGGCTCGCCGGGGTCCTATTTCGACATCAGAGTCGTCATCGGCCATGCTGCCCTGGAAGCCAAGCCTAGCGCGACTTCGACGTCTGCGCGCATCGCCGCAGACCCACAGCCGAACGAAGCAGCATTACTGCGCGCGCCGATCCTGCGCGGTCCCCAGCAGCACCACCTCAGGCCTTCCCTAGCACCGAGTACGGCGCACTGCGGCGGGGTCTTTTCCATGCGCATCGACCCCGGCTTCGATAGCGTGACGGATTTTCCAGCACGGAATGGATTAACGCGCCTCGGCGCACGTCAACATCCCGACATGCGAAATTTGGAAGAATTCTCAGGTTCGCCGGCTCCGACTGCTCCGCGCCCCTCCGTGGACGCGACGGGCCGTACGCGGGCGTCGACTCGCCACCGGAGATCTACCATCGCGGCCGGCATGGGCTACGAGATGATATAAGCTAGCGCACAATATAATCTGCACGCGCACTCAGATTTTTTCGCTTGCATCGCGCGTTTTTTCTGCCAGAAACGCGAAGCTTATCTTCTGGATTGGGGTTAATACATGCGTATGCTCGCAATCGGCGCAGTTCTCGCCGTTGTCATGCCTTTCGCCGCGCAGGCCCAGGACGCCGGCGATGCCGCGGCCGGCGAGAAGGCGTTCGCCCCCTGCAAGGCGTGCCACAACTTCCAGAAGAACGGCGTGGGTCCCGACCTGAAGGGCGTCGTCGGCCGCAAGGCGGGCACCTACGAGGGCTACAACTACTCCGCCGCCCTCAAGAACTCCGGCATCACCTGGGACGAGGCCAACCTGCACGAGTGGCTGAAGAACCCGAAGACGAAGGTGCCCGGCAACAAGATGATCTTCCAGGGCATCGCTGACGACAAGAAGATCAACGACCTCATCGCCTATCTGAAGACCCAGTCTTAAGTCGGACGGGTCCCGGGCCAAGGATCCGCGCGGCCTCTCGCCATGCATCCGTTGCGATCGACCCCGCCCGGCCTAGCCGAGCGGGGGATTTCTCGTTGTTTTGAGGGAAATCGGCAAAAATAGTCTTGGTTTCTCTTCGCGAGAACTTCCCATCGCGCAGAATGATGCTACTCTAGGCGCAGTCGCTCGGCGTAACGCACCGGGCGTCCTCAACCTTCAGCCCCGCCGGCACCCGCCGCGCGGGGCTTTTTCGTGACTCAGCGCCCGCTACCGGAGGACAGGCTCGACCCGACGCTCCCGGAGAGCTGGCTTGGCGTTCCGAGCTGAGTGCCGTTCGGGTTGGTGTCCAGGCTGAGATCAGGGGACACGAGGCCGCCCGGCGCGGGGTTGGTCGACTGGGCTGGCTCGAAGGCCTGCCGGCCGCCGGCCAGCGGCGTGATGACCCGGTCCTGCCGGATCGTGGTCTCGCATAGACCCTGGCAGATCGGGACCGTGAGGTCGGTCTCCTGGCAGATCGCCTTCATCTCGCCCCGGATGCAGGTGCAGCGGCACAGCGCCGAGGCGGGAGCGGGCAGCGCCAGCAGGGCGGCGGCGAGCATGAACAGGCGCATGATGATCGACCTCATTGCCCGCGACTGGGCGATCGGGGTTCGGCGGACCTCATAGCACGGCGCGCCCCGGAGCCCGAACGCGCCGGCGCTCCGCGAGGCCGCCCCGCGGGTTGAAAAGGCCCGTTGCTCAGCCGGCCGTGACGCGGCGGTAGCTCGCCGCGAAGGCCTCGGCGGCCTCGCGCGTCAGATCGGTCACCACCAGCCCGGCGGTGTAGACGGTCCACCATCCGTTCTGGTCTTCCGTGATGCAGATTTCGGCCATCGGGCGCCTCCACTCCACGCCACAACAAAGCCGAGCGAACCTGACGAGTTCCTGAACCGCGCCGGACGATCAGGCCTCCGGCGCGCCGTCCTCCCGGAGGATGCGGATGGGCTGGAAGGCGCGCGCGGACACGGCGGCCTCGACCCAGGCGCGGGCCGCCGAGGCCGCGGGGTGATCGGCGAAGGCGGCCGGGCGCGGCGGCCATTCCGACCCGGATTGGACGACGTAGCCCCGCGTGCCCGCGGCGCAGGGGCCGACGTAGCCGAAGACCTTTCCGGTCCTGTCGACGAGGTCGGTGCAGTGGACCGGCCCCTCGGTCCAGCGGAGATCGGGCATCCTCACCCCCACGGTCTCGCCCCGTGCTCACCCCGTCAGCGGTCCGGGGACGTGCTCCGCGCAGGACGGGGCGAGTCGACGCCGGCGCGGACCGCCCCTATACGCGCCCGGCGGCCGGATCGTCATCGGCGCCTTCCGAGCCCGCAGAGGGATCCGGCGTGGCTGACGGGGCGGCAGATAGCTCAGCGGGCAAATTGCGGGACCGCCAGGCGGACAGCGTGGCGATCGTCGGTCTGGGCTATGTCGGGCTCCCGCTCGCCCTGGCGTTCGGCCGGGGGCGGGTCACGATCGGCTACGAGCGCGCCGCCGACAAGGTGGCGGTCTACCGGGCCGGGCACGACCCGGCCGGGGAGATCGACGCGGAGGCGTTCCGGGCCGCCGCGCAGCTCACGATCACCGACGACCCGACCACGCTGGGCGCGGCGGACGTGATCGTCGTTACGGTCCCGACCCCGGTGGACGCGGCCCAGTGCCCCGATTTCGACCTGCTGGTCCGGGCCTCGGACCTCGTCGGCCGGCATATGCGGCCGGGCGCGACCGTGGTCTTCGAGTCGACCGTCTATCCCGGCGCCACCGAGGAGATCTGCATCCCGGTCCTGGAGCGGGCCTCGGGCCTGCGCTGGAAGACGGGTTTCTTCGTCGGCTACTCACCCGAGCGGATCAACCCGGGCGACCGGGAGCACAGCCTCACCCAGGTGGTGAAGATCGTCGCCGGCGACACCCCCGAGACCCTGGAGCGGCTCAAGGCCCTCTACGGGTCGATCATCGAGGCGGGGCTCCACGCCGCCTCGTCCATCCGGGTGGCCGAGGCCGCCAAGGTCATCGAGAACACCCAGCGCGACCTGAACATCGCGCTCATGAACGAGCTGTCGCTGATCTTCGACAAGCTCGATCTCGACACGCAGGAGGTCCTCGCGGCGGCGGGGACCAAGTGGAACTTCCTGCCGTTCCGCCCCGGGCTGGTCGGCGGCCACTGCATCGGCGTCGACCCCTATTACCTGACCCACAAGGCCGCGATGATCGGCTATCACCCGCAGGTGATCCTGGCCGGGCGGCGGATCAACGACAGCATGGCGGCCCACGTCGCCCGCGGCACGGTGAAGCGGATCGTCCGGCGCGGCGGGACCGGGCGGGCGCGGGTCATCGTCCTCGGCCTGACCTTCAAGGAAAACTGCGCGGACCTGCGCAACTCGAAGGTCGCCGACCTCGTGCGGGAACTCGAGGAATTCGGCTGCGCCGTGTCGGTCCACGATCCCCGCGCCTCCGAGGCGGAGGCCCAGGCCGAGTACGGCATCGACCTCGTCGACTGGGCCGACCTGCCCGCCAGCGCGGACGCCGCCGTGCTTGCGGTCCCGCACCGCGAGTACGCCAGGCTCGGCCCGGAGGCGATCGCCGCCCGGGTGAAGCCCGGCGGCCTGATCGTGGACGTGAAGGCGCTCTTCGAGAAGGCGCCGTTCGCGCGGCTGGGCTACGAAGTCTGGCGGCTGTGACGGCGGCCGCGCCGAGGCCGCGACAGCGGCGCGACACGCGGCCAGATACGCGGCAAAGAACGCGGCGAGAAGCGCGACACGACCCGCGATCATCCGGACGACGAGGGAAAACGCCATGGACGAAACGGGCCACGAGAACCGCCCGCCCGCGCCCAGCGACGCGGCGGCACCCGCGGAGCGGCACGCCCGCTACCCGGACGCGCAGATCCGCACCATCCTGAACGGCACGCGCACGATCGCACTGGTGGGTGCCTCGGCGAACCCGGCGCGCCCGAGCTGGATCGTCCTGAAATACCTGCTCGACCGGGGCTACGCGGTGACGCCGGTCAATCCCGGCCTCGCCGGCCAGGACCTGCTCGGGCGCCGGGTGGCCGCTTCTCTCGCCGAGGTCCAGGCCGGGCTGGGCGACCAGCCGATCGATATGGTCGAGATCTTCCGCAATTCCGCCGCCGCCGGGCCGCTGGTCGACGAGGCGCTGGCGCTGACGCCGCTGCCGAAGATGATCTGGATGCAGCTCGGCGTGCGCGACGACGCGGCCGCCGCCCGGGCCGAGGCGCGCGGCCTGACGGTGATCATGAACCGCTGCCCCAAGATCGAGTACGGCCGGCTCTCCGGCGAGATCGGTTGGACCGGCGTGAATTCCCGGATCCTCAGTGCCCGGAAACCGGTGCTGGCGGCCAAGGGCGTCCAGAAGCTGACCATCGCGGAGCGTGGCCGGCGCTCCGATGGCTAGCGGTATTCTGATACCTCAACCATCAAACCACTGATCGGAATAGATTTTTCGGGATCGCGCACTTCTCTGTTGACCCGGCATCCGGGGCGGTCTATGCACCCGGCACCGCCGCCGCGTGTGCTCCACGCGGCGGCTCGTTTTTCGGCACCCCGATGTCCGCGGATCCCGACGCGTCGGGGTCCGGTCCGTCGGAACCCCTGGGATTTGGCTATGAAGACCACCTCGCTGAAGCCCGCCGAGGTCGACAAGAAGTGGATCGTGATCGACGCGGAGGGCCTCGTCGTCGGCCGCCTCGCGTCGATCGTGGCGATGCGCCTGCGCGGCAAGCACAAGGCCGCCTACACGCCCCACGTCGATTGCGGCGACAACGTCATCGTCATCAACGCCGAGAAGGTGAAGTTCACCGGGCGTAAGTACAATCAGAAGAGCTATTTCTACCACACCGGCTATCCGGGCGGCATCAAGGAGCGGACTGCCAAGTTCATCCTCGAGGGCCGGTTCCCCGAGCGTGTGGTGGAGAAGGCCGTGGAGCGCATGCTGCCGCGCGGCCCGCTCTTCCGCCAGATCCTCGGCAATCTCCGCGTCTACAAGGGCACCGAGCACCCGCATGAGGCCCAGCAGCCGCAGGCGCTCGACGTCGGCGCCCTCAACCGCAAGAACGTGAGCGCTTGATCATGGCGACCCTGCAGTCCCTCGCCGACCTCAACCGGTCGAACACCGGCGCGGTCGACCCCGCCAACGAGGCCCCCGTCCACGTCCAGAAGCTGGACGCGCAGGGCCGCGCCTACGCCACCGGCAAGCGCAAGGACGCGGTCGCCCGCGTCTGGATCAAGCCCGGCAGCGGCACGGTGACGATCAACAAGCGCCCGGTGGAGACCTACTTTGCCCGCCCGGTGCTGCGCATGATCCTGCGCCAGCCGCTGGAGATCGCCGGACGCGTCGACCAGTACGACATCACCGTCACGGTGGCGGGCGGCGGCCTCTCCGGCCAGGCCGGCGCGGTGCGCCACGGCCTGTCGAAGGCCCTGACCTACTACGAGCCGGAGCTGCGCGCCCCGCTGAAGCGAGAGGGCTTCCTCACCCGCGACGCCCGCGTGGTCGAGCGCAAGAAGTACGGCCGCAAGAAGGCCCGCCGCAGCTTCCAGTTCTCGAAGCGCTGATACCCGGTCACACCGGTGTCACGGAGAGGGCGGTTCCTGCGGGAGCCGCCCTTTCGCGTTTTCAGGCCGCGGCACGGCCGTTGACAGGCTGTCGCACCGCGCGCACCTGATCCCCGGCCGCGGTGCCCGACTCGGGCGGCGAGGCACATTCGAGAGAGCGAGACGAGCGATGTCTGGCGCAGGCGCGACGAAGCCCACCGTGTTCATCGACGGCGAGGCCGGCACCACCGGTCTCGGCATCCGCGAGCGCCTGGAGCGCGACGGGCGGGTCGCCCTGCGCAGCATCGCGCCGGAGCACCGCAAGGATCCGGCGGCGAAGCGCGCGCTGCTCGCCGAGGTCGACCTCGTTGTGCTTTGCCTGCCGGACGAGGCCGCCAAGGAGACCGTGGCGCTGGCCGACAGCCTGACCGGCGGCGGCCCCCGCGTCCTCGACGCCAGCACGGCCCACCGGGTCGCGGAGGGCTGGACCTACGGCTTCCCGGAGCTGACCCAGGAGCAGGGGGCGGCGGTGGCGCGCGCCCGGCGGGTCGCCAATCCCGGCTGCTACCCGACCGGCGGCGTCGCGCTCCTGCGGCCGCTGGTGGAGGGCGGCCTGATCCCGGCCGACCACCCGATCAGCGTCAACGCGGTCAGCGGCTACAGCGGCGGCGGCAAGAGCATGATCGAGGCCTACGAGCAGGGCACGGCCCCGCCGTTCCAGCTCTACGGTCTCGGCTTC
Organism: Methylobacterium sp. 190mf; assembly: GCF_900107945.1. Taxonomy (NCBI): domain Bacteria; kingdom Pseudomonadati; phylum Pseudomonadota; class Alphaproteobacteria; order Hyphomicrobiales; family Methylobacteriaceae; genus Methylobacterium; species Methylobacterium sp. 190mf. Next base: position 139,828 of record NZ_FNVI01000013.1, read on the forward strand.
GCCCACAAGCACCTGCCGGAATTGCAGCGCTACAGCGGCCTCACCCGGCGGCCGATCTTCGTGCCGTCGGTGGGCAACTTCCGGCAGGGCATGCTGGTGAGCGTGCCGCTCCACCTCGAGACGCTGCCGGGCCGGCCCACGGCCTCCGACCTCGAGGCGGCCCTGCGCGACTGGTACGCCGGGCAGAGGCTGGTGGAGGTGGTGCCGGGCGCCGGAACCGGTGCGCACCGCGAGAAGATCGAGCCGGAGGATCTCAACGACACCGACCGGCTGGAGCTGCGCGTGTTCGGCTCGTCCGAGCACGGGCAGGCAGTGCTGGTCGCGCGCCTCGATAATCTCGGCAAGGGCGCCTCAGGGGCGGCCGTGCAGAATCTGGGGCTGATGCTCGGGCTCGACGGCTGAACTGTAGCACGCAAAGCCGTTCTCGGGCCTGCAATATGGTTGGCTTCATTGATCTCAAAATCGGTGCAGGCTTCGAGCCTGCACCATAGGCGTCTCACGCGCCGTCGGAATAAAAGTAGCGGACCGGCGGCCGAAACAATGAGCAGTCGGACACGACCGCCTGACACAGGACGAGTTCATTAAGCGCCCATTATCGCAATAAGATTTTTCATCCGACGCAAGTATTTTGAACGCGTTTTTCATAAAGCCTGACATCCTCGTCATGAGGTGAAGCGATCGCGCTGCGCTATAATACCTTAAAGTGCGCTTCTTGGCGCCTTTGCATGACAAGGCAAGCCTCGTGTTTAAGGTTGCCTTGTTCCTAACGCCCTAAGATGCGGCTAAACCCGGCGCTGAACTTCGAATCCATTTGCCAGACGATCCCAGAGCTCGTCTGGTATGGAGTCTGCCTTCCAATGTGCCAATTGGCCTTTAGCGTCTAGATAATAAATCGTCCGATCCGCGACGTTTACCGCGAGTCCCCGAGGACGCATCTTACCTGGGTCGGGCGCAGATCCAGGTTCAGTTCCGCGAAAAAGACGAATGAGCGTCATGACGGCTTCCAAGAGCTCTCTATTCACATTCGACTACTGAGCAGATCTATCGTTTCCATATAGATCTGATCACACGGCGGGAACGCTTGCCATTATCCGCCATAATTACTACAAACAGCACCATCTACATCTCATGCTCCCAGATCCTTAAATCAGATCAGTGCGCCACGTGACACCGGTACGGATAATTTTAGCCGGCACGCCACCAGCCATTACATTGGGCGGGAAGCTGCCGCGCACCAGCGAATGCGCGCCGATGAAGGATCCATCGCCAATTGTCGTGCCCTTCAGCACAGTCGAGCGAGCGCCGATCCAGACACGGTGACCAATCATGATTGGCCGCGCAGGATTGATTCGCGCGCCAGTTTCTAGATCGATGACCGAATGCATGTCACTTACCGAGACGGTCACTTCATCGGCAATGAGGCAATTGTGCCCGAAAGTGATCTCAGCCGCCTCGTGCGCCGAAATCTGCGCGTTCCCGACAAACGATGTGAATTCTGCCACGATCAGCTTGGTGGGCGCCACGATGTGCATCCTGGCCTTGGCCAGCCGTACGTGATCTCCGACATGGACCGTCGCGTCGGACCCGCAGTGAAGATAAATATCGTCACTGTTCGAATTTTTTCCGATGATGATGTGATTGTTGCTGCGCTCGAAGAAGATGGTTCCATTCTGCGTCTCGAGGAACCCGTCCGCCGCATCGATCTGATTGTTCTGGCCGAAGTCGACGATCTTGATGGGCATGCCTGTTCGATCTCAGCTTCCTGGGCTGGCTGTAAGCCGCATTGACGACGATCGCGCATATACGGACGACGGTGAAACGGCGTTACATATCGCATCGACAGACGCAGCCTGTCCATGCGGAGCGATCGGATGCGCAACGCAGGTTCCCACTGAAGCTAGCCCTCGACCTCCACGCCGGCCTCTATTAGAGACGGCGCGCGGGTGCGGGAAACGTCGGCGTGCGCGGCGTGGACTTGTCACCCTCCATCGACCCGCACGATCAGAGGCTGCCGGACGGCAGGCGATGTAGCGGGTCGGGACTCGGTCTCGGTCAGCCCGACGAGGGATGTCAGGCGGGACATACGGAACGGGGTCGATGGCAAACGAACAAGCTTCTCATCGCGATCTTGTCGCGCTCACTCCGAACGGTGTGTGGACGGTCGTCGATCCGCACATCGCCCCGCCATCGTTAGCCGCCGAGGCCGGCGCTTGGCGGCAGATCGACCTGGGCCTCCGCTTCCCCGTCCACTCTATCGAGATCGCGCAGCCCGCTGTAGCGGACACACCCGAGGTTCGGATCGCCTTCTCGGACGATGGCGAGACCTGGGCGTCCCCCGAAATCGTCCCGCGGGCCGACGATGCGGCCGCGACCGCACCGATTTTGATCGCTCCAGCGGAGACGAGCTGGACCCGCTATATCCGCGTCTCCACCACCGCCTTAGCTGCCGATGACGCCGGCAATCCGCGCGTGTGGACCGAGCGAGCCGCCTTCGATTTGATCGTTTGGCGCAATCTCATGAACGCGGATTTTGACTTGGTGTCCGAGCGGCCGGGCATCGATCTCTACCGGGGGTATCGCTTGCTCGGCCATCCGGAGCAGCGGAGCTTGTCGATCGTCGGCATCGACCTCTACGAGAACGGTGCCTTCGGAAATTTCATCATCCAATGTCTGCTAGCGATCGGCATCTGCGTCGCGCTAAAGCTGAAATACATCAAGCTTCCAGCCCGAGACAGAAGCGAAGTCCTCAATTACGCCGAACCGCGCGAGATCGGCGGCATTACTTTCATCCCGGCCTCACATTCGCTCCCGACCGATGGATATTTTTTGTCGGGAATGTTCTTCGACGTCCAAATTCAGAAGCTGGCCGGGGATCTGGAGCAAGAGCGCTCGCGCCATATCATCACGAACTACATCCGCCCCCTATTCAACCGGCTTCCGACTCGGTTTCCTACGAAGCCCGACGATCAGCTCCTGATCCACATCCGGTCGGGCGACATCTTCAGCACGTGGGTCGCGCCGCATTATCCGCAGCCGCCGTTGGCGTTCTACAAGCTCGTGATCGAGCGCCTGATTGCGGAGAAGGGCATCGCCTCCATCAAACTGGTGTTCGAGAATCGGCTCAACCCCGTGATCTCCGAACTCGAGGCGTATATCGTAGGGCTCGGCATTCCGCTGGAGACGCAAAGCGGGACGCTGGCTGACGACGTCGCCGCTCTGGTGAACGGCCGCTACTTGGTGTTCGGCCTCGGCACGTTCGGGCCCGGGGTCTGCCATCTCTCCGAACGCGTCGAGGAGGTGTACTACTTCGCGTCCGGATGGCCTCAGCACTTCAGGGGCATCCCCACTATAGGCAAAATCGTCGAAGTCGTGGACCGTGCGGGCGCGTACACCAAAGTCGGGGAGTGGGACAACTCGCCGGAGCGCCGCCAGATGATGATCGACTACCCGATCGAGCAGCTCGCTTTCGACGATCGGATGTGATTGCCACTTGACTGAGGACCGGAGCCGGCCCGCGGTCATACGGCGCAGGCGCTGCACCTTAGGCCGCGCTCGGACGGCGGGACTACAGACGCGCCGTGAACGCCTCCTTGAGGGTGCCATCGGCCATATGGGCTACGTCGACCCGCAGCTCCGCCAGGACGGTATCAGGGTTGACGGCGCCGCGAAACAGGTTCCAGCCGACGGTTCGGCGTGACACCGTCCGGATGTCGATGCTAGCCTCGAACATCAGCGACCGCAGCATCTGGTGCGGCTCCAGGCGCTTCCGGCGCAGGGCACTTTCAGGGTCTACGCCATCGAAGATCCGCTGCGTATACGACCCGATCCCGACGATCTCATCCGCGGCCAACCTGTCCGCCAAGATGAAGCGGTCTCCGACGCCCTCTACGACCTGCGCGTAGGCATCCTCGTCCACCACGGCCCAGTTCGACCGACCCCGCATCTGCTGGAAGACGGAGGCGAGCGAGCCGGAGAGGTCGCACAGGTCAGGCCGGATGAACAGGACATGGGTTGGCGCCGGGCGCGACCGGTCGATGGTGGCTAGGATCTGCGTCACCGCGCTGATCCGCGAGATCATCCGCCCCTGATTCATCAGCATCTTGTTGCCGTCGACCGCCTCCGCAATGGTCTGACCCAGCGCGCGCATGTAGCCGGCTTCACTGTCGACATCGAAATACGTCTCTCCCGGGAAGTCGCGGGCGATCCGGCTCTCATCGATCTCCGTGCTGACGTGCGCCTGATCGAGGATCTTGCTCACGACGCGCGGGCAATGCGGACGGATATCCGAGATCGTGCAGCAGCCGAGGTCCTTTAGGAGCGCGATGATCGGCGGCGAGAGGAACCCGCCGATAGTATCGATGTGATCATCCGGCAAGAACACCTTGCCGCCGGTCTCGCGCCAAGTGCAGATCGCGAAGGTCAGGTTGACCTCCGCGGCATGGGCGGCGAAGTCGTTCAAAATCCAGTCGCGCACGCCCGGCAGAGTGGCCTCGGGAAACCGCATCTGCCCGAAGAAGGCGACCAGCAGGCGGGGCTCCGCCGGAGCGTCCGGAGCCCGCGGCGACGCCGCGCGCGGCTTGCGAGCCAAACGAGTCCTGATCTCCACCTTCTGAAGCTCGGCATCGCGCCAAGCCCAGGTCAGGGCCGCGTAGCCCGGATCGATCTGGTCATCCGCCGCCCCGTCGTCCGAGGCGGCTGAGACAGGCCGCGGCGCCAGCCGGCCCTTGATAGACATGGGATGGAGTTGGGCGTTCGGGAGACCGCGGTTCGACTCCTTTAGCGCCTCCGCTTGCGCCTCGAAACCGAACGACACCAGGAAGAAATACGCGATCGCGAGGCCCTCGGCAGAATTCTTGAACTGCGCCACCGCGACGACTGCTGCCAGAGCATCGAGATCGTTGAGTCGATTAAATTTGTCGAACAATAAGTATAATATCGAATATAAAATATTCGGATCGCTCTCTATCTCGATATAGTGCTGGACAATTGATTTATCAAATCGGCCGGCGTCCATTTTCTCCATCACCAATTTGATGAAGAGAACTCGCCAGATGTCGACCAGAATGCCATCATGCTGAATGGCGTCGAACGTAATCCGCTGAAACTGCTGCGGATCGAACCCTGCCGGGGATGTCTTGTGGATGTAGAAGAGGCGCATGACGTTCAGGTCGTCACGCTCGTCCATGTCGGGGGTCACGCGGGCGAGAAGATGCTCGATCGCGCGCGCGTTGGTGTCGGGATACACGTTCACGCGGAACGTCAACGCGATGAAATTTGGATCCTGCGGAAACACGCCGTACAGGAAGGCCAACCGCCGAAGTTCGCTCTGTGACGGCTGCGTCCCGGCGCGGCTGGCGAATTCGCGACACAGGGTCTGCGCGATCGTCTTAGCGACGGGCGCCGGCAGGAGGGCCATGCCCTTGCGCACGGTCGCGTGGCCGACGGCGCGCCGCGTCCGGCCGGCATACGCGTAGATCGCCCGCGCGATCCGATCCGCCACAAGGCTTCGATCCGATCCTGTCTTCAAACCGATACGGTCGGTCATAGCATCCCGTCTCTGCACTTCGGCTCCGACAGTAGCGCCGGGCTCGCGCTGGCATTCGCGCTACGAAACCCGCGTGCTCGCTGTTTCGTCAAACGCGGCCTGACCGCAGCACAAGGCACGTCCGCATCTCCCGCTCGGACCGGGGTGTTGATCCCGCCGTATATCCAATCTGCCAATCAGGCGAGAGGCGGCCATGGACCGGATCCACGCCCACGTCGTTCGACATCCCATCGGCTATGACGTCGGAGACTGCGGAGCCGGGCGCGTGATCCGGTCACCTTGAGCCTCGCGGACAGATCGCTTATGGCGTCCCGACCTCTTCGAATGCCCTCGACTTCGCCGGCCCATCATGCTCGATATCGTCATACCGATGGCTGGACGGGGAAGCCGGTTCGCGTCCGTCGGATATGCTCAGCCCAAGCCGCTGATCCCAATCCACGAAATCCCGATGATCAAGGTGGTCATCGACAACCTGCGCCCAACGCGTCCGCACCGCTTCATCTTCATCTGCCAGCGCGAGCATGTAGAAGCCTACGGCTTGCGGCAGAAGCTCACCGAGTGGGCGCCCAATGCCGAGCTCGTCGAGATCGACGTCATCACCGAGGGCGCGGCCTGCACCGTGCTCCTCGCCGAGCGGCACATCTCCGACAACCCCCTGATGATCGCGAACAGCGATCAGTTCATCGACTGCTCGATCGACGCGTATCTGAGCCGGATCGATGATCCCGAAGTCGATGGCCTCATCATGACCATGACCGCACATGATCCAAAGTGGTCGTTCGTCGGCTTGGATCAGACGGGCCGGGTGACGCGCGTGGTCGAGAAGCAGCCGATCTCCGACGAGGCCACCGTCGGCATCTACAACTTCAAGCGCGGCCGCGACTTCGTTGACGCGGCCAAACGGATGATCGCAGCCGACAAGCGCGTCAACGGCGAATTCTACGTCGCCCCGGTCTACGAGGAGCTGATCGAGGCCGGCGCCCGAATCGACTACATGAATATTGGCCGGGAGGCGGACGGGATGTACGGGCTGGGCACACCGGGGGACCTGGACCTATTCCTGAGCCTGCCGATCTCGCGGGACGCCGCGGCCGCATGAGGATCATCAGCCATCGCGGCTGGTGGCATCAGCCGGACGAGAAGAACACCGTCCCGGCCTTCGAGCGCACGATCGCTGCCGGCTACGGCACCGAGACCGACGTCCGAGACAGCGCAGGCCGGCTCGTTGTCTCGCACGATCCCCCGGAGGATGAGTCACTGCCCTGGGAGGCCCTGCTCGACCTGTTCTCCGGGACCGGGCTGCCGCTCGCCGTCAACGTCAAGGCTGATGGAATCGGGCCTGCGCTCGCACGATCATTCGACGGACGCGATATCTCTTGGTTTGCCTTCGACATGTCGGGCCCGGAGACGGTCCGGTACGCGGGCGCCGGCCTGCCGTTCTACACTCGCCACAGCGACGTCGAGCCCGAGCCAATTCTCTACGGCGCGGCGCAGGGGGTGTGGCTCGACGGCTTCCGCGGCGACTGGTTCGACCGGCCGGTGATCGAACGGCATCTGGCGGCCGGCAAGGCCGTCTGCGTGGTCTCGCCGGAACTGCACGGGCGCGATCCGCGCCACGTCTGGGACTGGCTCCTAACGATGCCCGGCGATATCACCCTGTGCACCGATTTCCCCGATCGGGCTCACCGTATGATTAGTCCATGATCAAGGCCGTCATCTTCGACATGGACGGCGTTCTGATCGATGCCAAGGATTGGCATTACGAGGCGCTGAACCGCGCACTTGGTCTGTTCGGCATGGAGATCAGCCGGACCGATCACCTGACGACTTTTGACGGTCTGCCGACCCGGAGGAAGCTCGAACTCCTGACGGCCACCGAAAACCTGCCGAGCGGTCTTCACGGTTTCCTCAACCGGCTGAAGCAGACCTACACGCTGGAGATCGTCAGCACCCGGTGTCGGCCGACCTTCGCCCACGAGTTCGCCCTGGCGCGTCTCAAGGCGCGCGGCGTCAAGCTCGCGGTGGCTTCGAACTCCGTCCGGGACTCGGTCACCATGATGATGGAGCGCGCCAACCTCAGCACGCACTTGGACCTGATGCTGTCGAACGAGGATGTCTCCCGGGCCAAGCCCGACCCGGAAATCTACCTGACCGCCATGGAGCGCCTTGGCGTCTCACCGGAGGAGACCCTGATCCTCGAGGACAACGAACACGGCATCAAGGCGGCGCGGCTTTCAGGGGCGCACCTGCTCGTCGTCCGGACACCGGCTGAAGTCACACTTTCGAACGTGGATCGACGGATCGCCGAGATCGAGGCGGCGGCGCCATGAACATCCTCATCTTGGCCGCGGGCGCGAGTGCGCCGACCGAGGACGACCCCTATCCGGTCTGGTTGTCGGAGGTCGACGGCCACCTCATGCTGGAGCGGCAGATCACGGCACTCGAGTCGTTGGATCCCAATCGCTACATCGTCTGCGTCCGCGCCATCGACAACGCGCGGCACCATGTCCGGGATATCGTCCGCCTGATCTCGCCGAAGGCCGACACCGTCGAGATCAAGCGTCCGACTGCCGGGGCGGCCTGCACCGCCCTGATGGCGATCGATCAGATTCAGGCCGACGAAGAACTGATCATCCTGAACGCGACCGACCAGATCAGCGTCGACTTCGCCGAAATCGTCGAACGGTTTCGCGCTAGCGCCGCCGATGGCGGGATACTCACCTTCGACTCGCTGCACCCGCGCTACTCCTTCGTGCGCACCGACGCCGACGGGCAGGTGATCGAGGTTGCCGAGAAGCGGCCGATCAGCCGACAGGCCAATGCCGGCTTCTACTGGTTGCGCCGGGCTGGCGACTTCTTCGACGCCCTGCAGACGATGGTGCTGAAGGATGCGCACGTGAACGGCCTGTTCTACGTGGCCCCGGCACTGAACGAGCTCATCCTCCGGCAGAAGATCATTCAGACGTTCGCACTCTCGAAGGATTCTTACATGCCGATCAAGTCACCGCGGCAACTAAGCAACTACGAGCACCTGACCGAAAGCGGACCTACGTCATGAAACATCACCGTCTCGACGATATGACCGGTGGCTGGTTTTTGGGGGATTTCGATCCCTGCGCGGCGCGCAGCGCGGACGCTGAGGTAGGGTTGAAGCGCTACGCCGCCGGCACTCGCGAGGCGAAGCATTTCCACAAGGTCGCCACCGAACTCACACTCGTGGTGTCCGGCACGGTCCGCATGTTCGATCAGGTCTGGCAGGCGGGGGACATTATCACCGCTGAGCCGGGCGAGGCGACGGCGTTCGAGGCGCTGACAGACGCCGTCACCGTTGTCGTGAAAACGCCGTCCGTTCCGTCGGATAAATACTTGTCCTAAATGGTGCGGCCTCAATGCCTCGCGATTTCGCCGGACCAGCTCGTGCCTGTCAAGTTTTCATTCCGGCGCTAACAAGCTAATAACCGTCGAAAACTTGCCGAAGACACAAGCATCGGCGACAAGCCTTCAGCCGATTTCCAGGAGGATGGTGTTGGCCAGCGAGAACGAGACGCACGTGGCGCTTCGCGTCAGTGCGTACGCGATGCACCGCGCCGAGGTGCTGATGATCCAGCGCCGGAAACTGCGCGGACGTCATACGACGCTGGTCAGCTTCGCAGCAAAATATCATTATATCGAAAGCCAACGCCGGCTGGTGGCTTCAGCAGCGGCTACAGGCGACTTCGATACGATCGAGAGTTGGTCCCCGGACCGCATCCGCCAGACACCGTTCTATCGAGCCAATCGGGAGATCCTCGACCGGTCCCGAGGGGCAGGAAATTGGGCGTGGAAACCCTACATTATCGCTGAAGCGCTGGAGAAGCGGCGCGATGGGGACTTCATCGTCTTTAGCGATACCGGTATGCAGGCGGTCGGCGACGATCCCCTGCCTCCGGTAGCGCCACTGCTAGCTTGGCTCGACGAGTCAGAGCGACGGGTCGCTGTCGGCGTGCTTCATGGAAAGCCGCAGCGGACTTGGACGAAGCGCGACTGCTTCCTACTTATGGACTGCGACTCAGAGCGCTTCTGGGAGGCCGATCAGATCCAGGCCTCATGGATCGCCTTCAAGGTTAGTCCCGCCACCCGCCAGCTCATCGCCGAGTGGCTGCGCTACGCGAGCGACGCGCGTGTCGTCACCGACATGCCCAATGAGCTGGGCCTGCCCGATCTCGACGGGTTCATCGACCACCGGTTCGATCAGAGCATCCTTTCGAACTTGATCTACAAGCTCGACTTAGAGATCCCGACACTCCGCGAGCCGTCGAAGCAGATCAGGACGCTGATCGATGAGCTTGAGCGCGACGCGCTGGTCTGGTCACGCCCGTCCGAGAACATCGCCCTGGGCAAGACTTGGCTGGCTAGCTCCGCCTCGCCTTGGTCGGGTACGACCGGGACTTACGGCGAGCGTACGACCGGCGACCCTTCGTTCTTCTTCCACACGGCGCTTGAGAGGAACCCGTGGTTCGTGCTCGACCTCGGCGCGATCGAGCGGGTGTCGGAGATCCGGATCTACAACCGCTGGGGCCAACCCAGCGAGCGGGCGCAGCTGATGCGGGTCTGGCTGGGCGAGACCGAGAACGATTACCGCCTCGTTTTCGATGCAGTGGACGCTCACTGTCATCCCGGCCTTCCCCTGCATCTGCGGTTCGACAACGCTCGGTTCCGCTACCTGAAGGTTGATCTCGACGAGGAGCAGCATCTGCATCTCGATGGGGTCGAGATCTTCGCGGCACGTTGAGGCAGCCGAGCGATGTCAGAGGCGAAAAAGCCACTGTTCCCGTTCGGCCCGATCTTGTTCTTCGGCGACTCTTTGACGTTGGGACTGACGGCCGAGACGCCGGCCCTGTTTTCCGGACCGCAGACGGTACCCCGTGGGATCGCCGGGCAGTCTACCCGGGATATGGCGCAACGGCTGCGCTCCGACATCTCCGCCTATGGAGCGAAGGGGCTTCATCTGATCGGCGGACGTGACGACATCCTCGGCCATGGTCGCTCCGCGTCTCATGAGGCCATCGTGGCCGACATCACGGCGATGCTGCAGGACGCGCGCGACCTCTACGTGCGGACCTGGGTCGGCTCGATCCCACCGGTGGATCCCACTTCGCCGGGTGCAGCTGGCTTGCCAGTCTCGCTCATCGGGCACGTCAACGCGTGGTTGCGCGATCACGTGCATTTATTCGGGGCGCAGTTCATCGATTATGACGCCGTTCTCGCCACCGAGACGGGTGCACTCCGGCCAGCACTCAGCGACGACGGCGTGCGGCTCAATGCAGCTGGCTACGCGGCAATTCGGGACACCATGATGGCGGCTCTGACCGCCCCGGGCGTCGATCAGCTCTGGCCGCCCCCGGAGAGCGAGGATGCTGCGCGGCGGCGCAAGTTCCTGCACCATTTCAGCTATCTCGACTCGAACACGCGTTTCCCGAGCCCGTTCATCCAGTTTGCCGGCAAGCCGGGAGCGAGTCATTACGGCGTCCCATTCGACGCTCACGGATTTTTGAACGCGGCGCCAATCGTCGAGCGCAAGCCAGCAGGCGAGACGCGAATCCTCGTAGTCGGCGATTCGACCACGATCGACGGTGGCGACATCGCCAACACGCTCCCCGGCCGCCTCGAGCGGATCCTGCGGGCCGACGGACTGACCAGTGCGAAGGTCTACAATTTCGGGGTGATGTCGAGCTGCCTCACGCAGATGACTCACCTGATTTGGTCGCGTCTTGTGACCTGCAATCCCGACGCGATCCTCGTGCTCAGCGGCAGCACCGATCTATTCCAACCCTGGACGTACGATCCCCGACCGGGACATCCGTATAACGCCTTCATCACCCAGAAGCTCTACGATCACTTCTTCGACACGCACGATCCCCGAGCCCGGGAGGATGGCCTGTCCTATGATGCGCTGATTACGCTGATCTACGAGGAGTTGAAGCGGCTGCGAGCGGAGGTGGCTTGGCAGAGCCCCGGCTGGGAGGACTCCATCGTCCACCATTACGAACTCGCGGCCCATCGGCTGACCAAGCTGTCCCATGATTACCGAGTGCCTGTCGTGAGCGTTCTGCAGCCGACGATCCTGCGCAAGCGTCACCTTACGGAGGCCGAGCGTGGCGTCGCTTCTGGGACATTCCTCGCCTACCTCGACCGCCAATATGCCAAGCTGGAGGCGTTCACCGCGCAACTCGCCGAGCGGCGGCCGTACCGACGCACCTTCACGGCCCTCGACCTCAGTGGCATCTTCCGCGACCGGGAGGAGGAGACCTTCTACGACATCGTCCATTATGACGATCCCGCCCGCGAGATCGTCGCGGTGCAGCTCGCCGCCGAGATCCGCGCCGCTTTGGACCGCGCTCACGTCCTGACGCCGTTCGCGCGGGCGAGGCGGTTCTTCAAGGGCCACAAGGGCTAGTGATTTCCAGCTTCGAGCGCCGGCTCCTCCCGTCGGCGCCAGCGTCCCTGGTTACACGCTGCCCGAGCTCACTCCGCTCAGGGACCGACGAAGGAGATTACCGTCGTGCAGCCGGAACGGCCGGAGCGCACCTGTCGCGTGAGGCGGATAGCACGACCGGTGACCCCTATGTTCCCATCGCGCGAGCACCGGGAACGTCCGCCAGGTCAGCTAACTGGACGCGGTCACGCCGCCAGTCCGATCGCCTCCTCCTCGCCCTCAGAGACGATCCGATCTTTCGGACGCCGTAGCCTCAGACCGAGCACCGTCAGGAGAGCGGTGGGCACGAGAAGGATCAGCGCGATACCAAGAATCCCGACGTACCCGACGAGGCGACCGTAAGCGCCTCCGGTCACGCCATCGTGCCACGAGACCAGCGTCATGCCGACGGCCGCCGCGACGAGGATCACAACGAACCTGAACCACAAGGGCCAAGGCTCGCGTGGGCTCGGTTCGGCAGCCGGCGGAGCGGTCTGGATCGACGCGCGCTCCCGCTGCGCTAGGAGCGCTTCGACCTGGCTCTGGAAGTTCGCCTGAAGCGAGGGGCTCGGTTCTAGAGTCCCATGGGTCACCGCTGGCGCGCCCTGCGGCAGTGCGGTTTCATCATCCATGCCTTCGGCAAGCGGCCCCGGGATCGCAGCCTCTGCGGCGAGCATCAGGCGCGCCTCGTGCCGGCGCATAAACATCCACAGCGCAACGGCGCCCAGCAAAACGAAAGCCAGCAGCCCGAGGCCGACCGGTCCCATGACGTTCTCGATCGATCGGCCGCACAGGTAGGCGCCGAAGCCCATGATCGAAGCCCAGGCCACGCCGCCCAGCGCGTTGAAGGCCATGAAACGGCGGGCATCGAGCTTGTTCACGCCGGCGAGCACGGCCGCATAGGCTCGCAGCATCGCGGTGAAACGGCCGAAGAACACGATCTTCCCGCCGTGCCGGCGGAACAGGTACTGGCCGAGCTTGAGCCGACCGTGATCGAGCCCGATCAGATGCCCCTTGCGCAGGAGCAGGGGCAGCCCCCAGCGGCGGCCGACCCAGTAGCCGGCATTGTCGCCCAGGATGGCGGCGGTCGCGGCGATCGCCACGACGATGGCGATGTTGATGTTCCCGGTGCTGCCCGCGTAAGCCGCCGAGGTCAACAAGACCGTCTCGCCGGGCAGCGGCAGTCCGGCGCTCTCCAGCGTGATGATGACGAAGATCGCTACGTAGCCATAATGCGCGATCAGGTCGGCGATCGGCAGATCGTGTAGGAAGGACATGCGGTCTCCTCGCGACTCGCGTCGCGCTGTCGCCGACAATCGTGGCCCCTCCGGGGCGAAGTGAAGGTCAGACCTGCCAAACAGGCTCTCTCGCGCCGTGAGTCACGATGGGGATCGCGCGCACGTCACATTGTCCCTCGCCGGCGGGGTTCAGTGCCGCTCCGCCCGCGTCTCCGCCAGATGCGCACGCATCCACGCGATCGTACTGATGAGCCCTTCGCGCAGGCCGACGCGCGGCTGCCAGCCGAACTCGGAACGGATCAGCGCGGTGTCGAGCACGTTGGCGGGCACGTCGGCAGCGCGGGCCGACTTATGCACGCAGGGGAGGTGGTCACGCCCGAATGCCTCCTTCAATTCGGCAATGATCTGGTTGATGCTCAACCCCAGGCCGCTGCCGACGTTCATAACCTTGTGAGGCCCATCGTAGGTGACCGCGGCCAGGAACGCGTCGCTGACGTCGTCGATGTGCAGGAAGTCGCGCACTACCTCACCGGTCCCCCAAACCTCCAGCGGCAGGTCAGAGAGCACCCGCAAGATGTAGTTCCCGATCAGGCCCTGGTGCTTGGTGCCGAGCTGAAACCGGCCGTACGGATTGGCGATGCGCAGGATCTGGTAATCGATTCCGTGGAGATGACGATACAGGTATAGCGCCTTCTCGATCATCAGCTTGCTGATGCCGTAAGCCGAGATCGGGTCGGTCGGCGCCTGTTCCGAGATCGGGATCGCGTGCGGGACGCCGTAGATCGCACCGCCAGAGGACGAGAACACGAGCTTCTTGATCCGGGCCGAACGGCAGATCTCGAGCAGATGCAAGGTGGCGATCGGCGTCGCCCCGAGCTCCGCGGATGGATCTCGATTTGAACTTTCGGGGATCGACCCGGCGATCAGGTGGAAGACGACGTCCTGACGCTCGAGCGCCGTGGCGATCGCGAGGCGATCCCCGAACTGGCCGGTCACCCGGGTGACGCGGCGGTCGAGCACCTCGGCCTGAGGGTGGCTGCGGCTGAAGCAGGTGACCTCGGCGCCCGCCTCCGCCAGACGGTTGCACAGGTTCAGCCCGAGGAAGCCGCCGCCGCCGAGCACGAGACAGCGCGCCCCCGCCAGAACCGAACCGGCTCGGCCGACCGCGTGGTCCGTGGGCTGCCCGCCGCTCATGGCGCCGGATCGGTCCCGGGGGAGGGCGGCTCCGGCATGACGATCAGATCCTCGACCAGAGCGAGCGCCGTCTCCTGCAGGGCGCGCCGCGTCGGCTCCAGAGGCGCCTTTCCGTAGGCTCGGGCCGCCGCGTAGGCAGACGCATAGGCGGCATCCCATCCGGCGGCGAGGATCCGCAGGCCGGCGGCTTCGAGTGGGTCGCGAACAGTCACCCAGGCGGCGCGATGGGCCGCGTCCCAGGCCGCGCCCCGGACCTCGGGGCCCGTCTGCCGCAGCGTCAGGTTCGCGACAGCCGCGCGTTTGCGGGCGCGCTTTAGGTGGTCACACAACGACGCGAGATCAGCCAAATCTTGGAGCGCGGGGAGATCGGCCAGCTCGTCCCCCTCGACGATCAGCTTGGCGAGGTGAAACCAAGCGGGCACGTGGGTCCGGACGAGCCAGTCGGCCACCCGGGCAACGCGTCGGCGCTCCAGCGCCTTGGAGCCGCGCGTCCCGACGAGGCGCGGGAGGAGGGGGCGGATCAGGGCATCGCGCTCGGTCTGCGACAGGCCATCGCTCCAGCTGCGGATAAACGCCGCGATGCTCGGTGACGCGCAGGCGGGTTGATCCGAGACCGGCTCGCCGGCGATGAAGGCCACGGCTTCCATCGCGCACAAGGCGCCGCCATGGGGATGTGCACCTGCGGCAAGAGTGGTGACCTGGGCCAATCGATCGGGATCGATCACCGGCTTCTCGATCCGGACCATGGCCGGCTTCCCTATCCCCGATGTCGGACTCGCGACGACCGAACCTGTCCAAAGGATCCCGGTGATCGGCCTTTCCGGCTTTCAACTAAGTTGTGCGGTCCGGCGCAATCGAACAGCGCCGTGTCCGCACCGGCTGCCGCCGCAGGCCCGTCTCGGCGCGCGCCGCGACATCTGTCATCGCGGCTGACCGGGTCGCTCCGCTGGCGAAATCCCCGGAGAGCCGACGCCTAGGCCGCCTGCCGATCCGTCTTCTTCACGCGATGCGTGAGGATGATCGACAGCCACGGCATCACCTCGTGCGCCACCTCGATCCGTAGCAGCACTTCGAGGTGCAGCGCGTAGGGAAGCACGAACTGGAAGCCGCAGCGCGCCTCCTCCATCGTCGTCGGCATGTCTCCCGTGACCGCCGCGATGACGTCGGGCCGGTGGACGTCGACGGGAATGCGCTGCACCACGCCGTCGATCTCTGCGACGAGCGTAGCCTTCTCGCGGTTCGCCGCGACGATCCAGCCGGTGAAGACGACCTGCCCATCCTGAATCTCGGCCCAGACCCGATCCTGCGGCGCCTCGAGATGGGCCCGCGCGAAGGCGTCCGGCAGTTCCGCGTCGAGTTCGGCGATGGTGCAGCCGACCTCGAACTTCTCGAAGCCGCGCCCCTCACCGAAGATCGTCGCGAACCGCTTCTGGTATTGCCCGATCAGAAGGTTCTTGATGGTCTCGTCGAGACCCGACCACTGCCCCTTGGTCTGGATCGTGTAGACCGACAGGATCTCGCGCAGGAACGCGATGCGGCCCTTGTCGGCGATGTAGAGGTTCATCAGCCAGTCGGCGGCGCCCTTCTCGTCGTAGAATGCCTCGGGCACGCGGCGCAGTGCCTCGGCCCGGTAGAAGCAGGCCGAGAAGTTCGCGGTGAGCGGGGCCCGGGCGAGCACCGGGAAGCTGATCGGTCCGGTCTGATACCGGCCCTGCTCCTCATGCGGAATGTACGATCCGTTCGCCACGTGGTGCAGCAGGACCCAGTTGAAGCACATGTCGAGCGCCGGATCCGTCCGCAGCATGCGCAGCTGCAGGCCGATTTTCCGGTTGGAGATCCAGTAATCGTCCCCCTCGCAGAAGGCGACGAACCGGCCGGTGCAGGCAGCGACGCAGTCGCGCATGTTCTGCAGCATGCCGAGATTGCGCTCTCGCGATCGAACGGTGATGCGGTCGGGATGGCGGAGGCGGTACTCTTCGATGATCTCCGCGGTGCCGTCGGTGGACCGGTCGTCGCCGATCACCACCTGCATCCGGAACAGGCCGCGCTGGCCGAGCACACCGTCGAGGCAGCGCCGGATGGTGCCGACGTGATTGTAGGATGTGACGACGACGCTGACGGTGAGCTGATCCTCGATCCAGGTCCGCAGGGCGGCCGGATCCTGCCGCGGCCGGTCGGCAGCGGTCAGACCCAACTCGTTCAGGGCCGCCTCGGCGATGTCGGGGTGGTCCTCGATCAGCTGCGCCAGCCGGGCCGGATCCTCCTCATCGAGATAGGCCTCGGCCAAGCGCCGGAAAATGCGCTTCTGCGTGGCTTCGTATTCCGCGGCGTAGCGGCCGCCGAAATGGCCGCGCAATTGCCGGTAGAACTCGATCTCCGACTTGCCGAGCCGCTTGTGCCGCGCCAGCACGGTGTCGAAGGCGGCCCACATGCCGCCCGCGTGCTTGCGGTACACGCCCATGACCTGGGGCAGGAACCCGATCCGGCCGACCTCGGCGTGCATCAGGTGGATGTACCAGTCGGCCGGGATGATGCCGCGGCCGATCTCGAGCCTCTCGCCGCCACGATACCGCCAGCGGTAGAACACGCTGTTCGTCTGGATGAAGTTGTGCGCGACGAGATCCGATAGGGACGGCTGCGGATTGGGATGCTCCGGGTATTGCTCCTCCACCGCCGGCATGTCTTCGTAGACGACCTTTACCGGATGGTAGCACAGGGTGTATTCCGGCCGCTGCTGCATGTAGTCGAACTGGCGCTGCAGCTTGTCGGGATCCGTCCAGTAATCGTCGCCCTCGCAGATGGCGACATACTCGCCCGAGACCCGCCCCGCGATGTCGTCCAGGTTCTTGACGACGCCGACATTCTCCGGCCGCAGGATCGCGACGAGGTTCGGGTGCCGCGTCGCGTACTCGGCGATGATCTCGGCCGTGCCGTCGCTCGATCTGTCGTCCCCGACGATCAGCTCGAACGGGAAGTCGGTCCGCTGGCTCAGGATGCTGTCGAGCGTCTGGCGGATGAACGCTTCCTGATTGTAGGTGATGCACAGGACCGAGACGACCGGCCGGTTCCAGGCCGGCGCGGGCTCGGTCTCAGCGCGTGCCCGGATCCAGGCCGCGAACGGATTGACGTAGCTCCCGTCCACCGCCTCGTCCGGCGTGCCCGGAAAGTCCGGCCGCGGCTGCCGTCCGAGCCGGGCGCCGTACTTCACGTAGTGCTCGAGCGGAGAGAGATCGGTCAGGCCGACGTCAGGATAGCGCGCCGCGTACCAGAGATGGTCGAACCGCCCGCTGCGGTAGATCGTCGAGAAGTCGTCCTGCCACGGCTCCAGCTGAGGCGGAGCCGGCACGGCGGTCTCAGCGGCGGTCTGCATCGATCGTGTCCTCGCACAGGTCTCGGCCGCTGGCTGCCGTCACGCGCAGCGGCGATGCGGTCACCGCAGCATCGGAAAGCGGTCCGGGCCGGCGTCAGAGGGGGCTTGGCGGCCGCGCCTCGGCGTAGCCGTGGTTGAAGTAGTGCTGCGTCGGATCGGCTCCGGCGCTCGCCACGTCGCCGTTGCACTTGAGATAGAAGTCACGGTCGAACAGACCCGAGGTCTCAAGCCACCGGAGCATCGTGTCCTCGCCGACCACCGGTGCGCCGTTGGGGGAAGCGGCCGAAGCCTCGCGATAGAGTTCCACGAGGCGCGCGATGCGGGCGGCCACGTCCTTTGCGGCGGGCCGGCGCACGGAGGCGGCGACGACGCTCGACTGCTCGCCTGGGCGTCGACGCTGGAGGTCGGCCTCGGCCAAGCGGACCAAGCGCGCGAGTTCGCCCTGCGCTTCCTTCAGCCGGGCCTGCGTCTCGGCCAGCTCTGTCCGCAGCGTCTCGACGTCCTCGCCCAAGAACCGCTCCGTTCTTATCCTCGCACCCATGGCGCTCAAGCTTGCGCCGTGCGGCGCGCGCCGCAAACCGGCCACCGCAGCGGCCAGGCCGCGCGTTGCCCGGGTGATACGATTGCCTCGCGCACGCGGTCAACCCTGCCCGGGCGCTGGGCCGCACCGAGGGGGAGGGGCCTCATCCGGGCTGGAACGATGTGCGTCAGCCGGATGCCTCGCTCTCGGATCGCGGGGTGACGGAGACCGACAGCCAAGTCAGGACAGTGTCCTCGGTCTCGATCAGGAGGTGGACCGCTAAGTGCTGATCGAACGGCAGCGTGAAGCGAAATCCGCAGAGCTCCGCGTCCAGCGGGGCGGGCGCGTCGCCGAACAGGGCCGCGACCACATCTGACCGCGGCTGGTCCACGGGAAATCGATGCGTCTCACCCTCGAGTTCGGCGACCAGCGTCGCCCGGGATCCGTAAGTCGGAACGATCCAGCCGGCGAAGACCACGTGCCCATCCTGGATCTCGGTCCCAGCGCCGGGGGCAGGCGCCTCCAGATGGGCACGGGCGAAATCGGGGGACAGCGCCGCGCCGCCGCCCGTGACCGTGCAGACGAGCGCGTAGGGCTCGAAGCCGCGCCCACGACCGAAAAGGGCGGAGAAACGTCGGCGCTGGGACGCGACCTGGGCCGTCTGGATCGGGTCGGGGGAGTTGGACCCCGGTCTGCCAGCCCGGAGGTCCCAGACCGACAGGATTTCCCGCAGGAACGCGATGCGGCTCCGATCGGCGACGTAGAGATCCATCAGCCAGTCGCCGGCGCCGGGCTCCTCGAAAAACGCCTGCGGCAGGGTCCGCAGCGCGTCCGCGCGGTAGAGACCGCACGAGCGGTGCGCGGTGACCGGTTCGGTGGCGAGATCCGAGAAACGGAGGTTCCCGGCCGCGAGACGCCCCTGCGCCTCGTGCGGTAATAGGGATCCCTCCGCCGTGCGATGCACGAGCACCCAGTTGAAGCACAGGCCGAGCTTGGGATCGCTCCGCAGGATCCGGAGCTGCTTGGCGATCTTGCGGTCCGAGATCCAGCGGGCATCCGCGTCGCAGAAGGCGATGTAGCGGCCATCGCAAGCCGCGATGCAATCCTGCAGGTTCCGGAGCGGGCCGAGATCCTGCGGGCGCGGGCGCACGTCGATGCGGTCCGGATCGGCCGCCCGAAGGGCAGCGATGCTCTCCGCGGCAGCCTGGGTCGAGCGTTCGAAGCCGACGACGACACGCAGCCGGAACAGCCCGCGCTGGGCCAGAATGCCCGCGAGCGCGGGATTGAGATCGGTGCCGGGATCGGAAGCGGTCACGATGACGCTGACGGTCAGCTGCTCCTCGAGCCACACGCGAAGGGCATCGACATCGCCGACCGGCAGGCAGGCGATGTCGAATCCCATCTCGTAGAGGGTGTCGTGGGCGATGTCGGGATGGTCCTCGATCAGGCGGCGCAAGCCCGGCACATCCGCCTCGTCCAGGAACGCCTCTGCGAGGCGGGCGAAGATCAGCCGCTGCGATGCAGCGAAACTCTGTGCGAAGCGGCCGCCGAAATGGCCGCGCAATTGCCGGTAGAACTCGATCTCCGACTTGCCGAGCCGCTTGTGCCGCGCGAGCTGGGATGCGTGAGCCCATATCCCGCCCGCGTGCTTGCGATACACCGCCATGATCTGGGGCAGGAACCCGATCCGGCCGACCTCGGCGTGCATCAGGTGGATGTACCAGTCGGCCGGAATGATGCCGCGGCCAATCTCGAGCCTCTCGCCGCCGCGATACCGCCAGCGGTAGAACACGCTGTTCGTCTGGATGAAGTTGCGCACGGCCAGATCGGAGAGAGTTGGCTGCGCCGCGCAATGCTCCGGATATATCGTCGCGACACCCGGCATGTCCTCGTAGACGACCTTCACCGGATGGTAGCACAGCGTGTACTCCGGCCGCTGCTGCATGTAGTCGAACTGGCGCTGAAGCTTGTCGGGATCCGTCCAGTAATCGTCGCCCTCGCAGATCGCGACGTACTCGCCCGAGACCCGGCCCGCGATGTCGTCCAGGTTCTTGACGACGCCGACATTCTCCGGCCGCAGGATCGCGACGAGGTTCGGGTGCCGCGTCGCGTACTCGGCGATGATCTCGGCCGTGCCGTCGCTCGATTTGTCGTCCCCGACGATCAGCTCAAACGGGAAGTCGGTCCGCTGGCTCAGGATGCTGTCGAGCGTCTGGCGGATGAACGATTCCTGATTGTAGGTGATGCACAGGACCGAGACGACCGGCCGGTTCCAGGCCGGCGCGGGCTCGGTCTCAGCGCGTGCCCGGATCCAGGCCGCGAACGGATTGACGTAGCTCCCGTCCAACGCCTCGTCCGGCGTGCCCGGAAAGTCCGGCCGCGGCTGCCGGCCGAGCCGGGCGCCGTACTTCACGTAGTGCTCGAGCGGAGAGAGGTCGGTCAGGCCGACGTCGGGATAGCGCGCCGCGTACCAGAGGTGGTCGAACCGCCCGCTGCGGTAGATCGTCGAGAAGTCGTCCTGCCACGGCTCCAGCTGAGGCGGAGCCGGCTCGGCGGTCTCAGCGGCGGTCTGCATCGATCGTGTCCTCGCACAGGTCTCGGCCGATCGCCGGCTACGGTCGTTGAAAATGTGATGCCGCAGGCTCCGTGACGCGGCACCCGCGGCACTCGGATTTCAGATAAACCTCAGGCGCTGCGCTGAGCTGTCATCCGGATGCGAATCGGGCTCACGGGATAGCCGTCGCGCCATCTGTCACGTGACGATGCGGCCGGAGATGGCAGGTGATCGTGTCGCCAACTGAGCGACCGCGTCGGCGACCTGTTTCGGATCCACGCGATAGTTGGCGTGAAAGGCGTGCACATTGCTTCGCCGCTCGCTCGACTTGCCACGTAGGAACGTGATCTGCGCGCCCCCCGACTCCACATAACTGGTGTAGCCTCGGAAATTGAAGTTCAGGTCCTCGTGTATGAGGCCAAGAATCTGACATCCGACCTGGGAGAAGAGCGTGTTGTTGAGGGAAGAATTCGATGATCCGACGACCAGAGCCGCGGAATGGAATAGGGCGACCTGCTCAAGGAACGAGAGGGTTTCCGGGTAGATCACCTCGAAGCCGAGCGGGCGCAGGCGATCGGCGACCTCCTGCTCGTTTTCGAGCACGCGCTGCGTGAAGGCCTTGCGCGAGATGAACAGGCGACGATCTCGGCGCTCGGACAGCAGGCCGCGGTCGCGTGCCTGCTGCAGGATCCGATCCCGGATCGTCCTGAAGACGTCGCTAGGCCAGATCGTATCGTAGAACGGCTGTCCGGGTTTCATGTCGAATGGAAAGAAGGCCGGCACCGGTGCCATCCCGAGCTTCCCAAACGAGACGGGCTTGGCGGGCAGCTTGATCACCGGCCGGTTGCGGGTGTCGAGCAGAGCCAGGATCTCCTCGTGGGTACCCGGCATGTGGTCGTCGATGCAGAGCGGGATCCCGCCCGGGCAACGCGGATCGTTGTAGCAGATCATGCGCGGCACGAATTCGCTGAACCAGTGCCCGTAGTTGCGGCTCTGGAGGCCGAACATCACCAACCCGGCCTCGATCCGCTCGGCGTTCTCAGGCAGTTCGATCAGGGCGTGGGTCTGACCGAAGGCCGCCATCATGATCTGGTCGAGATTGACCCCGTCCTGGATCAGGACGTCTTTCCGGCGCGGATGGGCCGCCACATCGTAGACGACCCGATCAGCCGTCACGACGACGTTGCTGCGCGGGAACGCGTGGGCCTCCTCCAGGAAGGCGAGGTAGAGCGGCGGCATGTCGAGGTCACCCGCCTCGGATCGCAGGGGCGGCGGCGGCTCCCAGAATTTGAGGGCCGGGGCTGCGATCCGACGCGCAGGCAGGACCTCGACGTAGGAGGCGAGACCCGCCTCGGAGAGAGCCTTCGCGCTGACGATCTGGTACTTCGCGAGCGGTGCCGAGCCGTGGACACGGCCGGTTCGCTTGTGCAGTTCGATCGCCTCGTCGAACCGTCCCTCGGGGAGCAAGGCATCGAATTGCAGGCGCCGCAGGTTCTTGATCTTCACCTCGAACGTGTCGCCGTCATGCGTCAGAGCTGCGCCGCCGAATTTGTCACGGACGATCCGTGCCAGCAGGTAGAAGCGCACCGCGCGCTCGGCCTCCCCGTGCATCTCGCAGGCCCAACCGAGATCCGTGAAGGCGGGATCGGCGTGGCCCCGATCCTGCGCGGCGTCCTTGGCCTGCTGCAGATCATCGAGCAGCGGCTCGATGCAGTCGAAGTCATCGTTCTGGCACAGGTCGAGGATCCGGGCACGGATCGCGGCGAGCCGGTAGCCGGGGGCCCGCGCCCGGCCCATCCGCGCGGCGAGCGCGTAGGCCTTGGCGGCGAGTCCCACCCTGGCCTCGGATTCGAATCGAAACCCGAGCGTCGCCAAGTGCTGGGCGAGGACGTCGCTCGGCTCTACCGCGCGCAGGGACCGCTCCAGAACGTCCAATCCGTCCTGCGTGCCGGACTGTGCAGCCTGGATCAAGGTCTGCCGAAATGACTCGCTCATCGTCAACGACCGTTCGCGTGGCAGCGGAACTGGAGACCGATCTCTCGGGTGCTCACTCAGCGAGACGCCAGAACCCGCTCGGCGCACTCACAGACCTGTGCGATCTGCTCCGACGCGATCGTCGGGAAGAACGGCACGCCGATCGCGGTCTCGGCGACGCCGCGCGTCGCCGGGAGGCCGTCGTGCGGGCAGGCGGCGAAGGTCGGATGCGTGTGGCAGCCGCCACCGTACCAGCGCCGCCACTGGATCCCCGACTCGTCGAAGGCCGCGGTCACGTCCGCGACAGCGCGGGCGTCGAAGATCGCGTTGGCGGTCATCGTCAGCCACTCCCGGCCAAAGCCCGCCTGCATCGACACACCGATCCGCTCAAACCCCGCGACGTAGGCCAGCGAGACCTCCCGCAGCCGGGCGATGCGCGCGTCGAGGTCGTCGAGGACGGCAAGGCCGACGGCGGCTGCGTATTCGGAGATGCGGTAGTTACCGCCGCGCATCTCTGAGACGCGCCGGCCGGCCGTGAACCCGAACCCCGTCATCGCGGTGATCGCCGCGACCGTCGCGGCATCGCTGCTGATGATCGCGCCGCCCTCGCCGATGCCGAGCGCCTTGGTGGCGTGCAGGCTGATGCACAGGGGCTGAGCGCCGACGTGCCGGAGGTTCAGGCCCGCCGCGGCGGCATCGAAGATCACGGGCACGCCGTGCTCCGCCTCGAACGCTTCCCAGGCCCCGATCTCGATCGGAGCTCCGCACGGGCTCACAACGATGACGGCGGCGACATCGCCAGGATTGGCCGATAGGGCGCGGGCCGCAATCTCCGGCGTGAGCGCCAGGGTTATCGGATCGACATCGGTGAAGTACGGCGTCAGTCCGACATTGGCCGCCGCGTGCGCCGTGGCGATGAAGGTCCAGGATGGCATGACGCAGATCCGGCCGGTCCGGCCAGCGCTGCGGTAGCGCAGGGCGAGTTCGATCGCCGTCGTGCCGTTGCTGGTCAGGGCCGCGTCGACTTGGCCCCCGCCGCTCTGGGCGCTGATGAACCGGCACAGCCGGTCCGTGAACGCCTTGGTGAGCGGTCCGTAGTTGCTGTAGATGTGGGCCTCGTCGATCCGGCGCAGGTAGGGGACGATCGCGTCCGTCTCCGGGAGGCTCGGGATCAGTACCGGGATCATCGCTCGAACACGCCTTCGCTCTCGATCGCCGTCATCATGGTACGATAGCGACGAGGCTCGCTATACATCCCTGGACCTGGGCGCGGAAGGCGCGCGTCACAGGGCGGCCTGACTGGGCGGCCTGAGGCGACAGGTGGGGATCGCGACCGATATGGCGTCGGCCGCGTTCGACCGCAGCGGTCATCGTGCGGTCTATCAGCCTAGCCGCCTCCTTGCGCGCGTCGCGGCCTGAGAGCGGGGCTGCGGGTGCCCGACGCGCGCTCGTCAGGGATAGCGACATCCGGTACCGGTCAGATCGCGATCCACGCGCCGTCGAGGCGCGACGGGGCAGGAGGGCAACATGCGGCCGACCGCGGCGTTCATGGACCTGATCAAGCGGGTCGACGGCGGCAACGTCACTCGGATCCTCGAAGAGCTTGCCGCGGTGGTGACCGGGGATGGGCTGCCCGGCGCGCGTCGCAAGGCGATCGTGCAGCACCTCGAGACCCTCGCCTTCCGCCTGGAGGGCAGCGACCGCTTCGCGCAGGCCTCTGAGGTCTACAGGTTGATCGCTGCCGTCGAAGTAGACGGCCGGGAGCGCTGGCGAACGGCCGCCGTCACTGTGAGCCTTGAGGGCCTGTGCGAGCGGGGGCGCTTCGGCGAGGCCGCCGCCTTCGTCGAGGCCCTGCGAGACGGTGACGACCCCGGCGCGGCGATCAGCGCGGGGGTCGATATCCTGATGCGCCTGGCGTGGCAGTACGAGTGCCGTTACGCGACAGAGGCCTCGGTGCAATGCTACCGGCTGGCTCACGCCCTGAGCAGTGGCGGCCACGGGATCGCGACGGTCGATGGTCACACGCTCGAGCGCAAGATCCGCGATATCCGGATCCTCCAGATGCGGGCGCTCGCGGAGGAAGGCCGGCACGCGGAGGCCGCCCCCCTACATGAACAGACGCGCGACCTGCTCGGCCTCGGTCCGGTACACGTCTACGACATCGTGTCGGCCCACCGAGCCGCCGCCGATGGTCGGGGTGTCTACCGGGAGGTGCGGCCCGGGCGCCGGATCCGCGAACCCGAACTCAGGTTCCTCGACGGTCCGGTGGCGCTCACGTCCCAAGCCGGCTCACGCGATGCGCCGCCCCAATACGTCGCTCTGTTCCGGGATTGCCTCGCCTTTCCGCGCAGCAACATCGTGCTCCAGGACGACCGCCTGATCTACGACCTGGCCGCCCACCCGCTGAGCGGCACGTTCGATATCCGCGACGGGGTCAATCCCGATCAGATCATGGTCGCGGCCTACGGCAGCGGGCGCGCTCTGGTCGCGGCGCCCACGGATCGGCGCGAGATCGAGGCCGGCTTGATGCTGTTCGGTCTCCAGAGCCGGAATTACGGCCACTGGCTGCTGGAATTCGTCGGGCGCATGCTGTGCTTCAACGACCGCGCTTGCCCAGAGGGCTTCCCGATCTGCATCGACGACGATATGCCGGCGACACACCGGCAGATCATCGAGCTGATCGACGAGCGAGCCCGGCCGATCCTCCCGCTGTCGGCGGTGCCGACACGCTTCCGGGAACTCGGCCTCGCGCCGGCTCCGACGCTCCTGCCGTTCGACATGCGGCCCGGGCACGCGGTCTACGATTCGATCTGGCCGGGCGACGTCTTCGCCGATCTGCGTTCCCAGGTGCTGGGGCGGCTGGCCGAGCGCGGCGTGGATCTGCGACGGACCGGTCGGCGGATCGTGCTCTCGCGGCGCGGCTTCGCCCAGCGGCAGCTGCTGAACGAGGCAGAGATCGTCGCCACCCTCGCGCAGCACGGGTTCGAGGTCGTTCACCCCGAGACCCTCACCTTCGCCGAGCAGATCGCGACCTACCATGCGGCGGACGTCATCGTCGGCTCCGCGAGCTCCGCGCTGACGAACTGTATCTTCTGTCATCCCGGAGCGAAGGTCGTGGCCCTGATCCACGAAGGGCTCTCGTTCAACTTTCGCGGGTACACGAGCATGATCGAATCAAGCGGCGCGGACCTGCTGTTCGTGCGGGGCACCACGGAACGCAGCGAAACCGGTCACCCGTTCCACGCCAACTACACTGTGTCGCCGGATCGAGTGCTGCGCGCCATCGAGGCGGTGGGTCGCGCGTAAGACATGGTGATCCGAATGGGGGCGGAGAGAGCGCGCTCGTCTGGCTCCCGCGACGGTCTGTAGTTCGCGCTCTCGATCCAGGAATGCAGGCGCTCGGAAATTGGACCGCGCGCCTGCCTGCTGTGCTGGGGACTGCGCGCTCGCCAGTCCCTCGCCAGTCCGAGGCCCCTCGAACAGGTTCACTCGCGATCGAGGATGCGGGCGGGATTGCCGACGACCGTACATCCAGGGAGTACGTCACGGATCACGACCGCGCCGGCGCCGACCAGGGCATGGGCGCCGATGCGGACCCCCGGGATGACGGAGGCTCCAGTGCCCAGAAAGGCACCTTCGTCGACGGTGACGTGCCCGGCTAGATGAACGCCCGGGCTGAGCGTCGCAAAATCCGCGATCCGATTATCGTGCGCGATGGTCGTCCCCGGATTCACGAGGACATGGGCGCCGAGAAGCGCATCCGCCGTGATCGACGCGTGGCCGAGGATGATCGATCCTTCACAGACCCTGCTGCTGGCGCCGATCAGCACAGCCGGATCGATGATCGAAGCGAAGCGCGCGCCGATGGACCTCAGGCGCTCGACCGCCCGGGCCCGTGCCTGGGGTTCCCCCAATGCCACGACGAAGCGGAGCGTGTCGTCGCCCGCGAAATCGTCGATCTTCCGCGAGATCGGTCGATCGTGGAGTCTGTCGGCGGCCGCGACGTCAGGGTCGACCAAGCAGCCGACGAACTCGATGTCACGACCGATCGTATGCAGCCGTGGGAGAACGACCAGGATCTCGCGCGCCAGCGCGCCGGCTCCGAAGAGGACGAGCCGCTCGGTTTGTGATTTCGTCTGGATCATAAGATGCCTTCGACGAGATCAAGGGATTCCGGACCTATCGCGATCGCGCCGCACGTCTCGGCGACATCGGCTCGCTCACGGTACGAGTCATCGATGAAAATCGCATGCGGTCCTGCGATGGAGTCCGATTTTCTCTCACCTTTTTTGAGGTGGATGATCTCATCGAACAGCGCGCTCAGACCGAAAGCCGATAATTTTTCTTCGACGATGCCGTCATGTCGTGTGAGAAGGATGAGCTTCTTCTGTTTATTATACTTTGCACCATATAGCATCCCGACCAGTCGATGGTTGATCTTACTGCCATCCAGTATCAACGTATCATCGAAATCGACATATAACGCATCTACTTGCGATAGCACGATCGTCTTAACGTAGAGGGCACGATCATACACGAAATCGATGTCAGCCGGCGACTGAAAGGTTACGGCTTGTCCGGACAGCTGATGCAACCAAGCGTCCATTAGATTGATGCCGCGGACGCGCTGAAACCCAGATGACCCCGCGATCCGATTGGCCACCTCCAGCAACTTGTAATGCCCATCGGCGCCCCGCTTCATTTGGAAGAACCACGCGCCCGTGAGCTGCAGCCCTTCCGAAATTCTGCTCGCCAGATTGGGGAACTCGGCATCGCTTACCAGCCGGGAGCGGACGGAAATGCCGCCTGTCGTGCGAACCCGACTGCGGGCGCCCGCAAAAAGGAGGCGGCTGGAGGGATCGGAAAAGCAGTCGACCGTCACCTCCTCACCCGTCAGCAATTCCTGAACGATAAGATTGCCGTCTGCAGACCGCATCCGTAGCAGCTCGTCGGGGTCGTGGACGATCTTGATTCCGCGCGATCCCTGTCCGCGGTCGGGCTTGCAGAAGACGGGAAACGCCTCTTCACCCGGGGCATAGACCTGCGGCGCGGGCACCACGTGCCGCAATTTGGCGATCGTGGTCGATTTTAACTTCAGAATATCGCCGAGGTTCGGCAAAGGTCCGGCCACGATCGCGCCATCGATACGTCCGGCTAGACGGAACAACGCCTCATCGTGCGCCGGTACGACGAAATCGATCTTCAATTTCGTGACCAGATCCTGCACAGCCGGCACGAAGTTCGGATCGATCACGAACGGGACAAAATGGCATTTGTCTCTTAGAAGTATCTCGGAATGATCATTGACGGAATTACCACCGTAAACATCCCAAAATTTAGAAAATCGCAGACTCTCGATGACCTCGTGGGCGATTTCTGTTCCGGCAGGAACGACCAAAACCCTCTTTTTCATCGATCACTCCGAGTGATATGCAAAATTGTCGTCGACGATCATGCGGCACCTTCAACCTCTCAGCGCCCTCAAGCGCTTCGCTGCGCGGCGATCCGGGGTGACGATTGAAAACACGGTGAGCAGTGGCGGTGTGGTACGGGCGATGGCCGCGATCGGCAACTGCCGGATGCCGCCACGTGCTCCTCCCGGTGTGCGGGACCGCATCGGGACGGATTCTCGACCGACGACTCAAAGCCCCGGCCCGACGAGAGACGGCATGCGCGTCCGGTGGCGCCGATCCCTCGTCACCCGCCCCGCGATTCATTACTGATCCGACGCAGCCCGCAACCAGCGGACGACAGACAGGAGCGACATGCGGCCGACGGCGACCTTCATCGACCTGATCCGGTCGATCAACAGCGGCAATGCCCCCGATAAGCTCGAGACGCTGGCCTTCCTGCTAAGCACGGAGCCACCCGTGGAACCGGGCGCGGCCTCGACCCTGCGCCACCTCGCGGCTCTCGGCTTCCGGCTCGAAGGCGATGCTCGGTACAAGGATGCGGCGCGCGCTTACGATCTCGCCGCCTCGATCGACACGCGCGATCCGACGCGATGGCGCATGCTCGCAGCAGGTGCATGCTTGCGCGACTATGTCGAGCGGGAAGCCTGGGACGAAGCCCTCGCCTTCATCGCCAAATTTAAGCTTGACGGCGCCGAAGGGGCCACGCGGGAAACCGCCGCAACCCTGCTCCGCATCGGCTGGAATCACGAGTGCCGCTACCGAGCGGAGTCCGCGGTTCAATGCTACCGGCTCGCCTTCGCGATGAACGGCAGCGATGAAGGCCTCGCGACCGGGGATGGACAACCGATCAGCGTCAAGATCCGAAACTTGCGCATCCTGCAGATGAACGCGCTGACGGATCAGGGCCGGCACGAGGAGGCGGCGGGCCTGCACGAGAGCACCCGTGTTATCGCCGGCCTCGGCTCCGTCGGAATCTACGACATCGTCTCGGCCAAGCAGGCGGCCGATGAAGGCCAGGGCGTCTATCGCGAGTTGCTGGCCAGCCGCAGGATAGCCGAGCCGGACGTGAAGTTCCTCGACGGCCCGATCGCGATGACATCGCAGGCGGGAACCCTCGACGCGCCGCCGCGATACCTCGCGTTCTTCAAAGACTGCCTCACGTTCCCCCGGAGCAACGTGGTGTTACACGGACACCGCCTGATCTACGACTTGGCGGCTCATCCGCTCAGCGGCCTCGCCGACATCAAGGACGGGGTCAATCCGGGCCAGATCATGACGGCGGTCTGGGGGCCCGGACGCACCCTGGTCGAGGCGCCTGCCGAGATTCGTGAGATCGACGCCGGCCTGATGCTGTTCGGGTTCCAGAGCCGACAGTACGGGCACTGGCTGCTCGAGTTCGTCCCGCGCATGCTGTGCTTCAACGACCTCGCCTGCCCCTCAGGGCTTCCGATCTGCGTCGACGCTGAAATGCCGGATTCGCACCGGGAGATCATCGCGCTGATGGACGAGCGCGACCGGGCCATCGTGAAGCTGCCACCCGTCGCGACCCGCTTCCGCGAACTCGGGATGGCGCCAGTACCGGCTTTCTTTCCCTTCGATACCCGGCCGGAGTTTCCTATTTACGACGCGATCTGGCCCAAGGACATCCTCGCCGCCGTGCGGCGCAAGATCCTCGAGCGGCTCGCCGCGGACGGGCTCGACCTGCGGCGGACAGGCCGGCGGATCATCCTGTCTCGGCGGGGGTTCACACAGCGCCGGCTCGTCAACGAGGCAGACATCATCGAGGCCCTGCAACCTCACGGCTTCGAGGTCGTCCACCCAGAGCAGCTGACGTTCGCCGAGCAGGTGGCGATCTACCATTCCGCGGACATCATCGTCGGCTCGGCGAGTTCGGCCCTGATCAACTGCATCTTCTGCCGGCCCGACGCTCGGGTCGTGGCCCTAACGCACGAGAGTTCGGCGTTCTATTTTCGCGGCTTCACCAGTTTCGTCGAGTCCAGCGGAGCCCGCCTGCTGTTCGTTCGTGGGTCGACGGAACAGGCCGAGGGGATCCACCCGATGCACGCGAACTACTTCGTATCCCTCGATCAGGTCTCGAGAGCGCTCGCGCTCGCAACATCCGCATCGTAGCGCTTTGACACTCTCGGCGCCCTTTTCGGGGGAGGGCACCGGTTCTCAACGCCCGCGACGCACGTACCAAACGCGGAAGGCCGCTTCCGTTCCCGCACCGCGCGTCGCTCCTATCCTGTCGCGTATACCCTGTGGATCGGCAGGCCACAGAAATCGTCCTCGACGCCGAGCGCCTTCATCGGCTCGGAGGGGGTGGCAATCTGGCCTTCCATCAGCATGCGCAGGAATTCCTGCGCCCCGTTCAGCGGGATATCGGTCCGGAGCAGGCTCGGCCCGTAGAGATCGAGCGTGTCGGTGATGTACTGCTCGGCGCCGGCGTGCAGATCAGCGAGGATGACGTGCTCGGCCGGGCTGCGCGGATCGGCTTTGAACAGCGGCGCGATCCGGTCGCCCGTCGTCTCGTAGCCCACGACCTGTCCGTGGGGCGCGGTCAGGAACGCCTCCACGGCAAGGGCGTGAGCTAGGACCGGCAGCGTCGTCGTTTCGGGATTCTCCGAGCCGGCGTTGAAGCAGCGGAACGCGAAGCCGCCGTCCTGCGCGACCGCGTTCGCCGTGTCGAAGGCCGTCATGTAGAAGCCGGTCAGAGGCTGGCCGAGTGCCACCTGCATCATCTTTTGGATGGTGGCTGAATAGCCGACATCGACCACGCCGTAGGCTCCTCCGGCCTCCAGCTTCTCCTGCTGGGCATAAGCGCAGAACCGCGCGTTCATGTCCGCGGTATGAGTGGCGATCTCCGGCTCGATCTGCCTCATGACGCGCTCGACGAGCGGCGCGTCGCCCGGGAGCCGCACGTCGAAGCGGTCCAGTCCGAGATGCGCTGGGGCTGTGAAGCTGGTCCTGTTCCAGAGAAGCCCCTGGATGCTGCCCACGTAGCGGCCAGCCCCGAGTACCAGATCCGGGCGGAACCCCTGGCCCAGCGCAGCCGCGATCGCGGTCTGTCGGGAGACGTGAAAGTAGCGCCCCTCGGGCAGGTGCTCCAGACCGTAGCGCTCCCGAATCAGGCGGTAGACCTTGACGAGGAAGTCGCCCTCCCGTGCCAGGAAGTAGAGCCGGCCGAGGCCGGCAAGCGCCTCGTGCCGGATCAGCCAGGACATGAACAGCAGCAGCAGCGGCCCGAACACCGCGTAGCCGACATCGCGGGTCGAGCCGAGCGACAGGTAAGGTGGAGCGGCTCGGTCAAGGAACGGATTGCGGGCCAGATGCAGCATTGCATGGCCGACGATGAGGTCAGACGGCCAGGTCTGGCTGAGATCCCCTTCGTCGCGCGCGAACCCGCTCTGGGCCAGGATCTTGGCCGGGTGCGCGACGTGCAGGTAGCGGATGCCTCGGTCGCAGGCCGCCTGGATATCCGAGTGTTCGTTGTCGCCGACATGCAGCCAGCGATTGCGGGGCACTGCTTCGACCTCCTCGACGTAGCGCCATAGGTCGCCTCGGTCCTTGCGGGCGCCGACCGCGTTCGACACGTAGACCGCCGCCAACAGGTCTGCCACGCCGATCTCGCGCAGGATGGCGCGGATATCGGCCTCTTCATAATACGTGTCCGTCATCAGGACGATGCGCTTGCCGCTTTGCTGCGCGGCCTTGAGGACGTCGATCACCTCCAGGCGCGGGCGCAGGGCGTGGATATCGATCTGCTTCTCAAGCGCGTGAGCACGCGCGACCACATCGCGGGGGATGGGTCCGGAGGCCGCGAGCTCCTCGTAGATCTCCGACAGGTTGACGTCGCCTCGGTGGTGCTTGCGGGCGCGGACCCGGTTCTCGGCGGCGCGGCGCTCCGCGAATAACGGGACGGGACGGCCTTCCTCCGTCGCGATGCGGTGCTCGACGAGCTTGAGCACGGCGTCCGGGCGCCGGGCCGGGCGGCTCACGAGGGTGTCGAACAGGTCGAACGAGACGAGATCGATTTCGCTGAGCGCCAGCAGTGCGTGGTCCTGGGAGCGGGCGCTGTACTGATGCCAGTTCCGGGCGCTGCTGTCGTAGCGGGCGAGTCCCCGGTCGTAGTCGAAGCAGACGGCGCGGTAGCCCTGTGCCCGGCACACCAGAGGGATCACCCGCTCGATCGCGTGCGCGAGCGTGCCGTCGGTCTGACCGTGCTCATCGGGGAAGTCGGCGAGGGTCAACCCGGCGGTCAGCAGCGGGCGCAGGGCATCGACCCGCGCCCAGAACATGCCGCCGACGGGGTAGTCGAGGTACTCGTCGAACCCGTCGTAGGGCAGGCCGAGGCGGGCGAGCAGACCGTGGCCGGTGCCGATATTCGCGAGCCAGGTGTGCGCCCAGTAGACGATGTGCGCGCTGGTCTCTGGGAAGAACAGGCCGATCTGACTGTCCTCTTCCAAAAGCGCCAGGGCGATGGCGGCACAGGCGGCGTTCGCGAACAGCGCCCGATAGATCTCGTCGCGCCAGCGCGTCTGCTCGGCGCCGCTGAACAGCGACTTCTTGGTGTGGACGTGGAGCACGTAGTCGTAGCGCAGGATGTCCTGCGCGAAGACGGCGACGAGCGGCCCGAAGTTGCGGCCGCGGTTCTCCGCCAGCACGACCCGACAGCGGCCGGCGAGGCCGGCGCGCGCGGCGGCCGCCTCGATCGCGCTCTTCTTCGCGGGATGGTCGGTCGAGACCAGCAGGTCGAACTGTGGGATCGCCCGCACGAGCTGGGGTAGCAGCTTCTCGAACACGTCGACGTAGAAGGCGTGGACCACGACGACGATGCGGGCCGTCGTGCTCTCACGCAGGATGACGGGGAGCGTCTCGATAACGCGGGCTCCAGTGTCGCGGGCGTACGCCAAGCGGATCGGCCGGCCCTCCGCGCGACCGCTCACAAGATAATGAAGCAGCGGGTTCGAGCCAGCTCCGGCCACGTCGGCGTTGTTGCTGAGATACCACCCCCCATCGAACAGCGGGCCAGGATTCCTCCCGAGGGCTGCTCCCTCGCGAATGTAGTGTCGTGCGCTCTGGCTCGACGCTAGGTCGGGAACGTACGCCGTCCGGTACCACTCCGCGTCGAACAGATCGCAGCCCTCGATCCGAGCCAGCGCCACTGGGTCGGCGAAGGGACAGATCGGCCGCCCCTCCGAGTAGCCATTGTTCAGGTAGTGGAGCAGGGGGTTCTGGCCCGCGGCGGCCACGTCGGCGTTGTTGTCGAGGTACCACGGCCCGTCGAACAGCGGGCCGGGGCTCAGCCCGCGTGCGGCCCCCTCTTGCAGATAGTGCCGCGCGGCTTGGTCTGACGCCACGTCGGGCGCTTGAGTTGCCTGGTACCACTCGGCATCAAAAAGCTCGGAGCCCGCGATCCACGCCACCAACGCCGGCTCGGCGACCGGGCAGATCGGCCGTTCCTCGGATCGTCCGCTATCCAAGTAGTGCAGCAGCGGGTTCAACCCCGCGGCGGCGACGTCGGCGTTGTTGTTTAGGTACCATGGCCCGTCGAACAGCGGGCCGGGGCTCAACCCAAGTGCGGCGCCCTCTTGCAGGTAGTGCCGCGCGGCTTGGTCTGCTGCCACGTCAGGCTTTTGGGTCACCCGGTACCACTCCGCGTCGAACAGATCCGAGGCTGCAATCTGCGCCACCAACGCCGCGTCGACGTGAGAGCAAATCGGCCGCCCTTCGGCGCGTCCACTATCGAGATAGTGCAGTAGGGGGTTCCGGCCCGCAGCGGCGACGTCGGGGTTGTTGGCAAGGTACCAGGGCCCGTCGAACAGCGGGCCGGGGCTCAGCCCAAGCGCGGCACCATGCTGCAGATAGTGTCTTGCGGCTTGGTCCAGCGGCAGGTGAGGGGCCTGAGTCGCTTGATACCATGCCGCATCGAACAAATCGGATTGCGCGAGTGCCCGCTCGGCCAGCGAGCTGCGGCCGCCCCCCAGGACGTTGCGCAGTATGCGGCGGAGCGCGTTGTAGCGGACCATAGCGGGACTTTGAACAGGAACTTCGGCCGCTGAGAGGGACACCACACGAGCCTCTCGCAGCGCATCCACCGGCGTCGTACAGCAAGGGCGGAACGGTTCGCAAACAGTTCTGCCCAATTTAAGCGCCCGTCGGTCGGTCGGCGCGCATCCCTCGCCTGGGGATTGGCGGCGTCGGTGACCGGAATGGACCCGGATGTGGGGATCGCGCACCTGCCTCGGCGAACCGCCGCTGTCGATCACGCTTTTGCACCCGCCACAGGGAGCCTCCAGAGCCTACCCGAACCGAAGCGGTGGTGGGCGGCGCAGCGGATTGCGGTGCTTGATTATCCCCGACGCGACCCCTTCATGCGACCTGCCACTCGCATCGCAGTCGGATCGCCCGATCTCAATCGGCTAACAACGCCTGGATCCTGCGTGCGAAAACCTCGGGTGAGAAGTCTTTCGCTCTCAGAATGGCAGCCCGCGATAAGGCTTGCCGATCCGTCGAACTACTCGAGAGCAAATTCCGCGTGCTCTCCACGAGGGTCTCGAGGGAGTCGTAGAGAAAGCCATTGACGCCGTGCGCGATGATTTCCCGGGGGCCGCCGGATGCCAGGGCAAACGGGATCGCACCGGCCGACATAGCCTCCACGACGCTGATTCCGAAATGCTCAGCTGCCCAGGGCTCGTTGGTCAGATCAGCCTCAAGGCCCGCTCCGTGCCAGTAAACCTCGGTCGAGGCATACAGAGAAGTCAACAACTCTGGCGTAGCATTAAGATGAATATGAATTGGGAACCCCGAACTCATCGCCACAAGCCGCTCGACATAATCCATATGTCTCGTTTCTGGGATGGTCGACCCGACGATGTGAAACTCGATAGGCTCGGCACAGCGCTCTTTAAGCATTTTGAAGGCCTGGATGAGGAGATCGTGGCGCTTCGCATGCCCGCCGACGAAAAACCGCCCGACCGTCATGATCGAATGCGGACATTTATCGGATGAACCGATTTGCGTCACCGGAGGCGAGATCAGACAAACCGGAATATCGGGAGCTTGGATGCTGTCGAGCCTCGTCTCGATGTGTCTTCTAGCATATACCGAGTAGGCAACATACTTCTGGTACCCTGCGACACGGGTCCGCCTCGTCGCATCGACGGCACCATGCATCGGGAATGGAAATTGGCAAATGTAAAAGTTTTTGCGCCCAAGCGGGTCCTGCCTCGGGACGACGAAGTTGTCCATGCTGATGAACAACGATGGCGGCGAGGCTCGATCAAGCTCGGACAGGAGGCGGATCTCGACTGAGTCGAGATTCAAGGAAAGCTCTTCGGCCAGCTTCAGCAACCGCAACCGGCTATACCGGTGCGGGAGCGCCAGAACGACCTTATGGTCCGCCGAGAGAAGCGCGGCGATCGACAGGAGGTAGCGCTCGCCTCCCCCAGGCGTGAGTGGGTAGGGTGTATGCAGGACTGCCACCGGCCATTCCGGTTGGGTGGGTCGCCCGCTACCAAGCGAAGACGGCACGCGCTCGGATCGGGAGCGCCGATCATCCCCCCGCTGATTGAGGGCACTCGACCAGCGATCGAGAAATTTCTTGCGATTGAGATCGCAGATATAGTGTTTATCTTCCGATGCGATCCCCCCCCTATCAGCATACGCAGCGATCGGGCCCATGTTTTGAAGGGCAAGCACCGGGACCGAATGCGATAGCACTCTCGCGATTAAATCTACATCTTCATAGGGCCCGGGCTCAAAAGCTAAGTCAAAGCCCAGCAGCTGCAAGAACAGATCGCGGTCTATAAACAACGCATCGAAACACCTGCCGTCGCGCCGAGGGTCATTAGCAAATGAAGCAACGAGCATGCTGAGATCCAGCGTCGTCAACTGATACGCCGCCGATGGATCACCGTCGTTCGAAATTACGCGCTCCACCGGCGTGGTAGAGACGCACACAGCCTTAGCACCCCCATCCTGCAGGACCCGAAGTGCAGCCAGCAATCCCTCGGAGGAGAGGGCACCAACATCCGAGACCATACATAGTTGACGGCCGCGCGATAGTTCGGCCGCTATATTACATGCTTCTCCCGCAAATCGATCACATCCGATCTTGACGATGTGTACCAGAGGAGCAAGGAAAGACAATTTTTTCAGGTTTACCGCATCACTCCCATTGTCGGCTATCACGATGTCATACGACACATCCTCAATATTCATAACGATCCAACGAATGAGCTGGATCACGTCAGAAGCAGAGTTTTTATTTACGACGAGAAAGGACACCTGAGGCGGCTCTGACTGATACTGGCTGTACACGCTCTGATATCCGCCGACCGATTGGCTAACCCCGCAATCGGTCAGCGTGTCTGCGGCCTCCATGATGGAGCGAACTGCGGCGGCCCATGACGTAGGCTTAAACTCGGACCGGATGCGCGCCTCTGCGACGCCCCTGTCAGCTGGTCTGAACAAGGCCTTTTCCAACTGAGCGTCCAAGCTTTCCCGAGATCGCGGGTCGAAATACCAAGCGAGATCGCCAGCGTGCGCCTTGATAACCGCCAAATCAGACGAGAGGCAAAGTTTTCCGTACGCGATACTCTCGGCAACGGGAAGACCGAAGCCTTCGCTCAATGATGGAAATACGGTGAATAGGCATGTACGATATAGCTCGGCCACTTCGGCGTCGCTCGCCGTGGCGATGAATACTAGCACTCCAAGATCTACTAGACGAGCAAAGCGAGGTTCCGAGGAGAGACCTTCGTCATCCCGGCCGACCAGCACCAGTTGCGGCAGGTTATGCCCGAAACCTTTGTCATAAAATTCGAGCCACGACTCGCAAAGAAGCCTCTGATTTTTACGACGATCAATAGTTCCGACCGACAATACGAACTCACGGCCCCGCAGATTCGAAAATTTTCCAGAAAGCGGCTGCCTTGAATACAAAGTGCGCGTGCCAAATGGAATCTTTTTTATGCTGATTTGAGAGGGTAGTTGAGTCGTTAGCAGCCACGTCGAAATTTCTTGAGCAACTATCGCATTTGACACGAAGATAACATTAGCAGTGTGCGACACTACGGACAACCAATGAACGAAAGATCGCGCATGAGCAGAACTAACGAGTTCAGGATGAGTAACGGGTATTATGTCATGCACCAAAACACTGATGGTCACACCCCGCTGTTTCAAAGCAGCGAATAGAAGGGCATCTGATGCATTCCAAACCACGCCTGCGAACACAACACTGTCGCCGGGCGCAGGGCGGTACACGCTCAATTTTCCGAGCGATAGATAACAATCTGCCTCAGAAACATCATCAATATCATATCCAATAGCTTGAGCTATCTTCGAAATAGACTCTCCGTCGATCAGACGTGTGACATTTGTGCCTGTATGATCTTTGATACAAGGGATAAAAGCGCTGTTCTCCTCGAACAAGCCAGACAGTAAAATCTCCGACGTCACGCGGCCGACACCAGTCAGATGCGAGTGATGGTGCAGCCAATCTATTGTGTCGCCAACATAATACCAACACACCGGATCTCGACCGACTTCCGACAAGAGTTCACGATCATTATAAATCAGGCGTGCAGGCCGGTTTTCGAAATATCCGTATTCGATGAAATGTTGAACCGGATCATAACCTGCCTGCAAGACATCAGGATTGAGGGATAAGTAAATACTTGGATCGAAATTCTTTTTGCCGAAATCTGCGAAAATTGCCTTCTCAGCAGCTGCTTGAGACGTATGACGCCCCTCCGCAAACCCATATTCGACGTAGTGTGTAAACGGGTCTTTTCCTCCGGCGACCACGTCGGGATTTCGCTTTGCGTACCAGAGGCCGTCAAAGGCTTGATGGGCAAATTTCTCCAACTCCCATACTCTGCGTGTTGGCGCGCTCCCGGCAACAAAGCCATGTTCGACGAAATGTCCGGTCGGGTTCTCCAAAGCCTCCGGGGTGTGGCCGTTCTGGTCTGCATACCAGGCTGGATCAAACGTTTGACTTGCGAGCTCATTCAGCTCCCATATTTTACGTGTTGGACTTCTGCCTTCGAGGCGACCATGCTCGATGTAATGACGCAATGCGTCAATTTCATCGCCGCGCACGTCGATATATTGATTTAGGTACCACCGCGCGTCGAATAGGTCCGCGTCCTCCAGAAACTCCAAAATTCTGCTCAACACGATTCTGTGAAGCAAATTTCTCAGAAAGCTGTGACCAAATTTTCGCAAGACGCCCATCCATTGAGATAACATTTAGAGGGGGTTTGTTTAAGGTGAACTTCGATGGCGCTTTAAATCCCTGCGTAACATATATCCACCCGTTCAGGGATGCAGGCTGCGGCTGCGGCTGCGGCTGCGGCTGCGGCTGCGGCGCATTTGCTCCGCTAGATCAAAGAAGGCGATGGGTACGCCAAGCCTGTGTCAACAATTTGCCAGGGCGGGTGAGACAGACTGCAGTTGATAGCGTTGCC
This sequence comes from Methylobacterium sp. 190mf, assembly GCF_900107945.1. Lineage (NCBI taxonomy): Bacteria > Pseudomonadati > Pseudomonadota > Alphaproteobacteria > Hyphomicrobiales > Methylobacteriaceae > Methylobacterium > Methylobacterium sp. 190mf. The sequence continues at coordinate 178,566 of NZ_FNVI01000013.1, forward strand.
TTTGGCCTTTGTAGGTAAAATCAGGCCTACCGGCCGTAGATATCCTCGACGCGGATGATGTCGTCCTCGCCGGTGTAGGAGCCGACCTGGACCTCGATCAGCTCCAGCGGGATCTTGCCCGGGTTGGCCAGCCGGTGCATCGAGCCGATCGGCAGGTAGACCGCCTCGTTCTCGTGGACAAGCACCACCCGCTCGTCGATCGTGACCTCGGCGGTGCCGCGCACCACCACCCAGTGCTCCGCCCGGTGGTAGTGCTTCTGCAGCGACAGCCGCCCGCCCGGCACGACCTGGATCCGCTTCACCTGGAAGCGCTCGCCGAGGTCGATACGCTGGTACCAGCCCCAGGGCCGGTACATCCGCAGGTGCGCGTCCGCCTCCGGCGCACCCTGCGCCCGCAGGGCGCCGACCAGCTCCTTCACCTTGCCCGAATGCGCCTTGGAGGCCACCAGCACCGCGTCGGGGGTCGAGACCACCACCACGTCCTCCAGGCCCACCACCGCGGTCAGGCCCTCGCCCTGGCTGTGCACGAGGCTGTTCCGCGTGCCGATCAGCGACACCCGGCCGCGCACGGCGTTGCCGGCCTCGTCGTGGTCCAGCACCTGCCAGACCGCATCCCAGGTGCCGACATCCGACCACGCGAACGACACCGGCAGCACCCCGGCCCGGGCGGTCCGCTCCATCACCGCGTAGTCGATCGAGATCTTGGGCGCCTGGGCGAAGGCCGCCGCGTCGAGGCGCACGAAGTCGAGGTCGGTCACCGCCGCCTCCAGGGCCGCGCGCGCGGCCGCCAGCACCTCGGGGACGAACGCCTCCAGCTCGGCCAGCATCAGGTCGGCGCGGAACAGGAAGTAGCCCGAGTTCCACAGGGCGCCGTCGGTGATCAGCGCCTCGGCGCCGGCCCGGTCGGGCTTCTCGACGAAGCGGGCGACGCGGGCCGCGCCCGGGGCCTCGGCGATCGGCTCGCCGCGGCGGATGTAGCCGTAATCGGTGGCGGGCCGGTCGGGCTCGATGCCAAGCGTCATCGTGTAGCCGGCCTGGGCGCCGGCGGCGGCGCGCCGCACGGCGTCCACGAAGGCGGCCGTGTCGGGAACGACGTGGTCGGCGGCCATGATCAGCACCACGGCCTGCGGGTCGCTGGCGGCGGCGTGCAGCGCTGCGACCGCCACGGCGGCGGCGGAGTCGCGGCCCTGCGGCTCGAGCAGGATGTCGGCGGAGAGACCGAGCTGGTCGCGCTGCTCGGCGACGATGAAGCGGGCCTCGGCCGAGGCGATGACGGTGGGCGTGGCGAAGACCGTGGCGTCCGACACCCGCGCCAGCGTCGCCTGGAAGGTCGAGCGCTCGGCGTCGACCAGCCGGGCGAACTGCTTGGGCATGCTCTCCCGCGACGCCGGCCAGAGCCGCGTCCCCGTCCCACCACAGAGTATCACGGGGTATATCGCTGTAGCTGATGCGGTCACGGACTAAATTCCTCAATACGTAGGCTTAATTGCGGCCAATGTGACTTTGCTGCGCGGAAATACTCTCGCAGCTCGACATTGGCCACTCACATGCCTTGGCAGAGAGACACCCTGTGTCCAGCCCTGTTCAATCAGGCGATCAGTCGGACGTCTGAGCTGTGTCGCTGAGGATCGTGGGGCCTCACGTCCAACCAAGCGCGCCAGAGAACCCGCTGCCATGCTCGTGCGAGCACGCGGACCGCATGAGAGTGGGTGCAGTGAATTGATGCGGTGGATGCCCCCCACAGACCGGCATCGCGTATGCCTGACGGTTGCATCGGAACCGATCATAGGGGTCATCGATGACGACGATCAGCATGTTGGCAGTCGATCTGTCGAAGGGCAGCTTTCAGGTCTGCGCTGTAGGTCCGGATGGGACGGTTCTCTACAACCGCGCGCTGTCGCGAGCTCGATTTGCCGCACTCCTTGCCGATCAACCGGCCTGCGTCGTGGCGATGGAAGCTTGTGCGACGTCGCATCACTGGGGTCGTGTGGCCCAGGCGAGCGGTCACGAGGTCCGGCTGGTTCCGGCGGTCTACGTGAAGCCGTTCGTCAAGCGTCAGAAGAACGATCGTGCAGACGCGGAGGCGATCGCCGAGGCGGCCGCGCGCCCGAGAATGCGGTTCGTGGCGGTGAAGTGCGCCGAGACACAGGGCCGTGCGGTGGCGTTTCGGACGCATCAGTGTCTGGTCCGTCAGCGCACGCAGCTGATCAACGCGCTACGCGGCCATCTGGCCGAATTCGGTGTCGTCGCCCCGAAGGGGCCGGCAAACCTTAAGGTGCTGGAAGAGGCTCTGGCCGACGAGGTCGCCGATCTGCCCGTCGCGGTGCGAGCGATGGGGACTATCTATCTCGACCAGATCGCGGGGCTGACGCAAGTGATCGAGCGGCTGGCCGACGAACTGGAGACGGCCTCGCGGACGGACGCCGATCTGCGACGCTTATGCACCATACCGGGGATCGGGCCGGTGACCGCAGGAGCCGTCGCCGCCTTCGCTCCGGATCTCGACACGTTCGACAGCGGACGCAACTTCGCCGCCTGGCTCGGTCTCGTGCCGCGGCAGCGATCCACGGGCGGCAAGGCCAAGCTCGGCTCCGTCAGCAAGATGGGGCAGACCGATATCCGACGGCTGCTCATCGTCGGGGCCATGAGCGTGATCCGCTGGGTGGTCCGCAAGGGCGGGAGCGCGAACCGCTGGCTCGCGACCCTCGTCACGCGCAAACCGAAGATGGTCGCGGCGGTCGCGCTCGCCAACAAGATGGCGCGGATGATCTGGGCCGTGACGACGAAGCAGGAAGATTACCGGATGGCGTGACCGGAGCCCCGAGCGGGCGAAGGCACGTCGTGGCCGCGAGGCCGGGGCGAGCGATCGACGAGGAGTAGGCGACACGGACTTCGAAGTTCAAGGCAGGGACATTCAGACCCGGCGCTCGAGCGCATGCAGCTCTCTGAACCGATGTGAACCCAGCCTTCCGAACAGCATACTGGCCCGTGGCGTCATCGAAGGCCACATCATGAGGCCTGACACACGTCCGATCGAAGACCCCGCCGAAACCTCAAAGATTGTGCTTGCCAAACAGGGGGCATCCACACACGATTTTGGCCGCGATCGATCGGATCGCGGCCCATTGCGAACCGTGCTCGTTCTCATGCTCCCGGGCCAGCCGGACTGCCCGCTCGCGAACCTCAGGGGAAAAGGGTGGGGTATGCTTCGTCATGGCTCCAGTCTCTCAACAGTTGGAGCCTCCGAAAATCCCGGGGCGATTCAAATGGAGTTGCCCCGATAAACCACGATTCATTGGTGCGCGCCCGGCGGCCGATTAAGCAAGGGCAGCGCGTGGGCCACCTCAAAGGTCTGCCCCGGTGCGGTCCGGAAGGCAATCGTCCGGCATGCACTGTCAGTAATCATGCGAGCCTTGGTACCATACCCGACACGCGATCGGCCAAGAGCCTCATGATCGTCTTGCTCGCCTGCAGATCCCCCTTATCGCGGCCATTCCCGCCTTCTGATGCGCAGGCATGTTGGTGCAGTCGAGAATCGCCATGCCCAGCTGAACGCCGTGCTCCTGCACAAAGCCGAGCAGACGTTCCCACCCACACGCGACCACTGGGTGAAGATCCGCGCCGTACGCCGCTACGGCCCGAGCTCTTGCGGGATCGCGCGCCACTCGGCGCCGGTCTGATGTCGCACATCTGCCACGGCGACATTCCATCGTGTGGTCCAGCGCCAGGATAATCGGACCGCGCGGCGCGGAGGCTGAGATCGGCAGGCCTAGCAGGATGTGGCTGCCAGAGCGTAGGTACCGTGCCGCGCGGCTGAGGATGCGGTGGACGTTCACGAACCGCCGCGCCTGCGCGTCCCATGATGCGCAGGACGCTCACCACCGAGCGGCGGCATAACGTCAGGATCGCACCGATCAGCAACAGTAGAACATGGTGCTGTGAGCCGTGAACGAGCAGCGGCGCGAACGCCAGGATGATCCCGGTGAGGCGGGCATGCAGAGGCAGCATGCGTGTGTATCTCGGCGGGAAGCCACCAGCCTACCTACCCCTCACGCTCGCTTCGTCACTTCAGCCCACCCAACCCGCCGCAAATGGCCAAAGGCAAGCTAAATGTCTTAGGGCAGCTCATAATCGAAGCGGCCCATTCAGAAATCCAGCACCACCCCACAATGTATATTTATTCCTATTTTGTTGGGCGCTGGGTTGACTTTCGTATTCCGACGGTCGTAGCAGCCGGGAATCTTTGGGACGGGACGGGTTCATGACGGCCAAGCGAGCGCTGATCACGGGTGTGACGGGCCAGGACGGGGCGTACCTGGCGCAGTTGCTCCTGGAGAAGGGCTACGCGGTCACCGGCATCGTGCGCCGCTCCAGCCATGCGGGCGTGTTCGACCATCGCCTGAAATGGCTCGGCATCCTCAACGACGTAGAGCTGGTCGACGGCAACCTGCTCGACCAGTCAGCCCTGCTGCGCATCGTCCAGGCGGCCAAGCCCGACGAGATCTACAATTTGGCCGCGCAATCCTTCGTGACCTCGTCGTGGCAGCAGCCCCTGCTGACCGGTCAGGTCACCGGCCTGGGCGTAGTGCACATGCTGGAATGCCTGCGCTCGGCGGCGCCGCACGCACGCTACTATCAGGCCTCGACGTCGGAGATGTTCGGGCTGATCCAGGAAGAGCGCCAGAGCGAGTCGACGCCGTTCTACCCGCGCTCGCCCTACGGCGTGGCCAAGCTCTACGCCCACTGGATGACGATCAACTACCGCGAGAGCTTCGGCCTGCACGCGTCGAACGGGATCCTGTTCAACCACGAGAGCCCGCTGCGCGGCGTCGAATTCGTGACCCGCAAGGTCACCGACGCTGTGGCGCGGATCAAGCTCGGCAAGCAGAAGGAATTGCGGCTGGGCAACATCGACGCCAAGCGCGACTGGGGCCATGCCCGGGATTACGTCGAGGCGATGTGGCTGATGCTGCAGCAGGACCGGCCGGACGATTACGTGATCGCGACCGGCCGCACGACCACGGTGCGGGACATGTGCGCCATCGCCTTCCAGCACGTGGGACTCAACATTGACGACCATCTAGTGGTCGATCCTGCCCTGTTCCGACCGGCGGAGGTGGAGGTACTGCTGGGCAACCCCGCCAAGGCCAAGGCGACGTTCGGCTGGGAGGCCCGCACGAGCCTCGAGGCGCTGATCACCGAGATGGTCGATGCCGACATCAGGCGCGTCAGCGCCAACGTCTAAGCAGCTACCAGGAGAACTGTAACCATCACAGATCCGTCTACTCCTATCTAAGCGCAATAATATCCGAGCGAGGCTTTAAGGACGTAATCCATATTTGTCGACTTATCACGCGACGATTCGTCGGCAACGTTAGTCTCTATAAGCGTGTGCCGATAAAATTCTCGCCGAATCGGTGTAATAAGTGGCGAAGATTTGATGACTAGTATAGATCAAGATCCGCCGGATGTAAGTCACACAGTTATTGAGCTGCGAGGCCATTCCGGGTGTAGAGTTGAAGTAGCCCGCGAGCGTAATTCTTTCTTCGTTCGGAAGACCTCGGGTTCAATCGATTACAATAGGCGATTGTCCCTACAAATAGAGAAACAGGCAAGACTGCGGTCAATTCTACCGGTGGCCGAGATATATAAGATTCATTCAGAAAACGGTCTGCTATCATATGATATGGAATTTTTGAATGGACGCGATTTCAGATCACAATGCTTAGAGCAACCGATAAGCTGGGTTGGACGCTTCACTGAGCAGCTGCTAAGCTCGATTCATTCACTGTCGATGTTAAAATCCTCGACGCTCTCTTCGTCGGCTTTCCATAATAAAATTGCGAGTATTTCAGGAGCACTAAGATCTCATCCGAGGGCTAATGAGGCAAATGCAATTTTTGATTCTTTAATCTGCTATCTTCGGCAAGAAAATTGGACATCGATCCCGCAGACGGAATGCCATGGAGATCTTACGCTCGAAAACCTGATTTTTCAAATCGATGGCGCAGTTTATTTTATAGATTTATTAGATAGTGACCTCGATTCGATTTGGTTAGATTTCGCAAAAATTCTATTTGATCTTGAAGCTGGCTGGTCACTGCGCCACCATTTGTCCACCAACACAGATTCGGGCAGCGCGGAAGTCCGCCTTCTAAGAATGGTCAGTAGATATTTGTACGATGAGATTTTGGCTGGTCTCGGAAGCAGATATCCAAACTTAGTCCAGAAACTTACTCCACTAAAAATACTGCAGGCTGCCCGAATAATACCGTACACGCATGACGATGCAGCATTTGAGTGCTTAATTTCTTATATCAGAGCTAAACTGAAATAAACTTGGAGCGTTAACTTATGAGCACAGGAACTCTACTTCTGCCGATTGCTGGTCGATCGGCAAGGTTTCCCGGGATCAGACCAAAATGGATGCTGACCGCACCAAACGGGCAATTAATGCTCGAGCTTGCCCTAGAGACAGTCCCGCACTGGCGAAACCACCGAGTGATCATTGGCGCGCTTAAGGAACACCTTTGCGACTTGGGCGGGGAGATAGCGATCCGAAGGGCGCTCGGTAACCTTCCTGAAATTGTGTCCTTCGACAGTGTGACCAGTGGCCCGGCCGAAACTGTGATAGAGATGATCTGCCGAAATAAGGTTACCGGTCCCATTTTTATCAAAGACTGTGATAGCTGGTTCTCCTGTTCCGAGAACCTGTTCGACAATCTTGTATGCACAATCGATCTACATGATTATCCTAAAATTACTAGCGTAGCTCGCAAGAGCTTTGTTCAGACGAATGGAAGTGAAATAATAACGGGAATTTTTGAGAAGATCGTTTGCTCGAATCATATTTCAGTAGGAGGATACGGAGTCCGATCTGCTGATCTCTTCCTGGAGGCTTATAGCTCGATAGGCTGCGAGCAAAATTCTGGAGAGCCTTTTGTCTCCCATGTCTTGCTGGAACTTATAAGAAGAGGCGAGGTCTTCAAATCATCGGCAGTCAAAGACTACAATGATGTCGGGACTCTAGAAGCTTGGCATTCATTCCGGAATAATCATGGGCTCTATCTATGCGACATAGATGGGGTAGTCTTCCGTAATGCTGGTGAATACTTCCCGCCTTTCTGGTCAGAACCTGATGTTCCACTAGTTGAGAATATATATAAAATTCGAGGCCTTATAGATTCAGGTGCCCAGTTTATTTTTTTGACCGCTCGACCAGAGAAATATCGGGAGAAAACCGAGCAATCACTTAATGAGGCAGGCCTAAAATGGGCATCCATAATATTTGGCCTCAATCACTCACGCCGATTTCTTCTGAATGATTTTGCGCCTACGAATCCCTTTCCGTCAGCTGTCGCCATCAATTTGCCACGAGATCAAGATATGCTCAATAAATTTCTCTAGGATGGGTGTTCTGGTAGAGGATCTTCGCTTGGTTTTGCCTGCCAGTAGGCGGCTTTTAGGCCGAGTGTTGAGCGTCTTGGGAGCGATAAACTTGTTTTCCTCGATGACTTCGCCCTGTTGACGGGGACGCGTCTGTGGCCGGCCTCTCGCGGGAGCATGCTCAAGCAGTTCGCCCGGCTGGTGGACGCGCAGACCTCGACCTTCCAGGCAACCCTGTCGCAAGTGTCGGACGCGCCCGTGTTCGCCACGCCCACCGTGGTCGCCTCGGCCGAGGCCCGGTTCATCGTCGCCGAGCAGCGCGACCAACTCGGGGTGTCCGCCGACTTTCTGCTCGAGCCGCAGGGGCACGACTCGGCCGCGGCTTTGGCGGCGGCAGCCCTGCACGCGGCGCGAACCGACCCGCAGGCCGTGGTGCTGATCATGGCCGCTGACCACGTCGTGCCCGACAAACACGCCTTCGTGGATGCCGTGCAGCGCGCCACCGGGCGCGCGGGCGAGCTACACCATAGCGCTGGGTATCGAGCCGTGTATCAAAAGCCGATTTAGACGTCTTTAATGTAGACACATTGAGACCGAACTATGCAAATAGAAGAGTTCAAGCTGTCAGTGGTTGGTGAGGACGGGGAGCTGTATCGCTTGGCCGAGCAGATCGATCCGACGTGGTATCTCAATCGGTACCC
>NZ_FNVI01000050.1:0-22308 GCF_900107945.1 Methylobacterium sp. 190mf
TTCTCCGTGCGCTGGGCGTCAGAAGTTTTTTCCCAGCGCCTCACGCAGCGTCGCCACGTCGAGCATCGCCTCGGCTAGCAGCTTCTTGAGCTTGCGGTTCTCCTCGTCGAGCGCCTTCAAGCGGCGCGCGTCCGAGATCTCCATGCCGCCGTAGCGCGAACGCCACGTGTAGAACGTCGCATCGCTGATGCCGTGGCGGCGGCAGATCTCAGTGACCGGCAGCCCAGCCTGCTGCTCCTTCAGGATGCCGATGATCTGCTCTTCGCTGAACCGGCTCTTCTTCATCGTCCGTCTCCTGATCGACGGCCTCTAGCTTCAGAATGAGGGCAGATCAGGGGGCAAGGTCACGGTGCCTGCCTCTTCGGCCTTCGCCAACGAGGAGAAGAAGTGCCTTACGTCTCGCCGAAGCCGCTCTGACAGGCTAGCGTCTGAGCGGCGCCTAAACTTGCACATTGCGAGAAAGAGGGTCAGATCTTCGCGACGAGAGATTGCTGATGCAATCAGTCTGTCATGGCCGACCCGGTCGGCAGCGAGTCGTGTTGCCCGCTCGAGCGACAATCCGGCATCCCTCAAGGCCGCGGACGTCAAAGGGGATATCTCATCGCGCAACGGGGGGCGTCCTAGCTCGAGCCAGGTGGCAGCCACGTCGTCGACCAAAGGGGTGAACCGGCTCCGCTGGACATTGTCCTGTGCGATCCGGAGCGAAGGGCCTAGTCCCACGCCCGAGGGCCACTGGCGTTCCCGAGATTGACGGCGCTCCAAAAACTCCTGCTCGTCCTCGGCCTGCCGGAATGCGAACATCACTCCGGGCGCGACCGCAACTGGATCACGACCGAGCGCCTCCGCGATCAACTCACGAAGTTCTGATTGGGCGAAGTACTTCTGGAAGGTGCCGCGCGAGGTGAGGTGTCCATCCCCATGGGACCGCAACCCGTCCGCGGGACGCTGGCCAGTCACCATAGTGGAGACGGCGAGGACGCGGCGCGCGAGGGAGAAGGCTCGGCGGAGGACCTCTATCCGCTCGCCAGGGGCCTCGATCACGTTCAGGACGAAACCTAGATTCACGACCTCGGCCTCTGCGCGTGGCGCGGCTGGCGCGAAGTAGGGATCCCATCCGGAGGCCTCGATTCCGCTTTCTCGTAGGACGCGTATATCGTCGCCCTGACCGCATCCGTAGTCGAAGACCGAGACTTTGTCGGCGATGAAGCCGTGAAGGACGAGCTGCTGCATCGGGGCGGATAGCCGGTTCCGGGCGATGGCCGTGCGGTGACGTGCGATCGGCGCGGCGCGATCGGCCAAGCGATGGCCGATTACCACGACACCTGCCTGCTCCAGGCGCTTCTCCCAGGCGCGTGCGGTACCAATTCGGTGTGGATCAGCGAGTAGGCCGCGCTCGACGATTTGTCGGGTAAGATCTGCGAACAGCTCAACCCGTGGGTCGTTGGCGCCGAGGAGCAGCTCTTTCCGATGGAGGATAGGCGGGTTGTCGCGCTGCGTGTAATCGTCGTGGTCTACGCCGTCGGTTTTAAGGCGCCATGCATGCCGAAGTCGTGGAAAGGCAGCCGTTTCGAAATCCTCGTAGGCGAGGAGCGACACGCCTTTGGTGGTTATCTTGGCCACATTCCAATGCTCGCCGATGCGTTCCCGCGCGGCTTCGATCTGCGCGCGCTCCTCGTCCGCAAGCTCCCCTAGGGCAGATATGTGGACGTAAGCGGCGCCACCAACGCGCTTGCCAACCTTGCGGGGTGATTTGGACCTGCCGGAGCACGACTTGACCTCTTCGTGTCGTAACATCGCCATCTCGGCGGCTCCCACAGGACGGAGAGGATACAGGAGCTGGTGCCTGAGACCCAAAGGCGTGCATGGCTGCCCAGCCTACTTATGGCAGGCTAGGCAGGCCTTAGCAGAGCCGTAGACCTCGTCGAGACTCATCGGGCCGCTCCCCGGACGGAGAGGGTTAATAGGTCTGCGCTGCTCGAGGCGCGCCAGCCGGCGCTCGTGGTCCGCGCGGATCTGAGCGATGCGTTCGGGGCGTCCCAACTCCTCGAGGGATTCACCCTGACTCCAGGTGAACGGCGACCCGTGCTCCACCGCGTTCTTCTCGTAGCGCTTGGCCTCCTCGTAGGCCTCAGGGTGCTCCTCGAGCAACCGGACCCACTCGATCTTCTGCTGGAAGAAGCAGAACGTGCAGCCGGAGCGGGAGCGCCAACGATAGTAGTCGGGCAAGCCAACCCCAGACGCCTCCAGGATGTCGACGACTCCGGCCTTATCGATACCGTGCTCCCGAAAGGGCAGACGAACCGAAAGGTTCTTATGTGTAGAGCTGTAACCCTCGCGGTAGTCCTCGTCGGAGCGGATCGCGACGTAGGATACGACCCGCGTCCCGGCATCGAGATCTGGCCATAGCCAGTCCTCGAACGGCTTGATCTTGAGCTGACGTGTGCACCAGCGCGTCCGAGGCGACGGCAGGAAGTGCTTGTACTGCCGGAGCCAAAAATCGAAGTCGCGGTCCGGGTTGAGGCGCTCGATCGGCTGACCAAGGAATCCCTCGAGGCGGCCGAGGAACTCGTAGACCTCGGGCAGCTCCTTCCCAGTATCGGTGAAGAAGTACTCGAGCGTCAGCTCAGGGTGGTTCTGGCGCATGAACACCGCCAGGGCGGCACTGTCGCGCCCGCCGGACAGACCTAGGACGTGGCGGACCTCGGTCATCGAACGTGCTTCCCGTTTCCATTGGGCTTCTTGCCGGCCGCCATGACGGGGGCATGCGGGAGGACGCCGACGGACATCCCTGTCGGCTCCGACGTGCTCAGCCTCGCTGCAGCCTCTGCGATAGCGGCGAGAGCGATGTCGCGATGGACCCCCGCACTCGAGATCAGGCCCATTAGCTCACGCGCAAGGTCGCGGGCTGCCTCGATTTCCTTCGGGGAGACGTCGAAGGCAGGCACGACCGGCTCTGCGCGCGTCGGACCGCCGATGACGATGGCCATGGAGACCCGCCCTTCGCGGCCCTTAACGTGCGCCACGGCCTCCGCGCGAAGGAACTGCTGCGCGAGCACGGCAATCTCGGCCCGAGCCCGATCGAAGTCGCGATCCACCCAATCCCGGGTGGGCTTGTTGGCGGCCAAACTGGCGATTGCCTCAAGGTCTTCGCGCTCGCCCTCGAACGTCGAGAGCCGCACTGCGAAGGCGTCGAGCCTGAAGTCGCCGGTAAGACCGCGGACGGTAAGCGCCCGCCTCCTGAGCTCCTCTAATGCGCCCGTTCCTTCAGGGGACACGCGCAATTCAGTTAGGAGTCGATTCTCAATATCATTGAGCAGCAGTGGATAGGCATCGACCAACTCCCGCATGCCCTTCGCGACGGCCTCGACGATTTGGGTGGCCTTTGCGTCAGCGCCGCCGCCGAACGCGGTCGGCAGATCGTCGAGGATCAGGCGGTTCGGGTCGTTGGCGTCCTTCACGAGCTTGCGCACGCGCTCCGCGTTGGGCGGGAGCTGGCCCGTCTTAAGTGTCCACGGATGGAGACCGTCGACAACGGCAACGAGCCCGCGCGCCACCGAAATCGGCTCGTTAGCGTCCACTTCCGCTCCGCGCGGCGCCAGCCGCGCCACGACCTCGGACAGTCCAGAGAGAACCGCACGATGTAGAGGTGAGAACTCGGACCAGCGCACCCGCACGGTGTTCGGATCCTGAAGTAGACGGTCGACGTACATCGACCCGAGACGAGACGTGAAGATGCCGTCGAGGTATAGTGAGAGCCGGTCCGCACGGGACAGGCAGAAGGCTGTTGCCAGGATGGGAAGCAGTCCTTCGCGCACGCCGTACGGGGCCTGACGCCAACGCTCGTAGAGCCCCTCCAGGGAGGCCCCCTTCGGGCCAGCTTCCTGGAAGAAGCCGTCTGCCACCCGCCAAAGCCCGGACAAGCGCGCTGCGCTGGTGACCGACGGGTCCACGAAGCGCGCTTTGCGATCGGCGCCTCCGGGTACGTGGAGGCCTGTGCGCTCCAGGAGCGACGCATAAAGCCCCCCTTCAGCCGGCCACCCCTCAATCCCGAGCCGATCCATCGTGGGACTCGACACCATTGCGTTGAGGAGCGCGCGCTGGGCAGCGACAGCATTGCTCGAGGGTTTGGTACGGTTGAGGAGCTCGTTCGGGATGATTGGGCTGAACTCGTACCGTTTGTCCGCAATCGCCGAGGCCAGCACGCTCAAGCGCGCCGGACCGCGGGGCAAGGCCCGCCCCCCGAATTCAATCTCGTTGTCGCTCCACTCCCACTCCGCCGAGACGAGGGCCTCACGCACATGCTCCTGGATCTCCGCGGAAACCAGCGAGATGCGAGCCAGAACCTCGCGGCGTGCGACCTCGTCGCCACGCAACTCCGGACGTTCCGAACGGATCGTCTCGAGAGCGATGAGCTCCGCCGCATGCTCTCGGATTGCCCAGCTATTGCGCGTCCAGCCAATTACGACGGGGTGATCACCTTTTGCGGCCAACGCCTGCTGCACAACCTTCTTGAGGACGCGCGGCTCCTCATTGCGAGTCGCGATGATCAGGAGGAACAAGCCGGCCGCGCCCCCAATCAGGGTGTAGTTCCGCGCTCGCTCCACAGCATCCTCGGCGGCGCAGATGTCCAAGTCGAACCACCGCAGGGCACCGGTCTGGTGGTAATGGCGCTTTGCCAAGATCGGCTGGAGCGCAGCGAGCTCGCGGATACGCCCGAGATTAACACCGATAACCTTGCCGCTAACCTCGCGGACGGCCCTCTCGATATCGAAGTCGCTGCCGGCGAAGATCGCGTACCCATCGAGGTGGCGCTTGTAGATAATGACCGACCACTCGGCGAGGTCGCGCAGGACACGGTCCGTCTCATCCAGCTTGAGGTGGGGTAGGCAGATACGAAGCATCTCCTTGCTGGCGACAAGGCCGGTCCGCTCTTTGAACAGGTCGACGAGCGCGATTGTCTTAAGGACCTCCATGTGAGCCCGGTCACCGCCGCGCGTCTCGCAGCGTGAGACGGCCTCGACGGCGAGCGACCACCGGTGTCCGTCGGGCGAGGACAGAATGGAGGGCTCCAAGTTGGCGCGCAGGTAGGCCCAGAGCTGGACGAGATCGTACGACTGGCCAGAGGACAGAGGTGTCCCTTCAATGAACTCGCGGAAGCCGAACGGCTCGGCCGAGTTAATGAAGCCGAAGATGCTCCTTTGATTTTGGCCGAACCGACGCCGCGAGATCGGGCCAAGGAGGCACGCGGTCGCAGGGTGGAGGGGCCAGCACCGATCCAAAGTTTCGCCGAGGTCCGCCCCGGTGAGGGCCCGGTTGCGCGCGATCACGGCGGCTACGAGCTCGGCGACGCCTCGGTTTGAGGGGGGGCGATTCTGGGTCTCGAGCGCCCGGGCCACGAGCTCGATTTGCTCTTCTCCGGCGACATTGATCGGGATGTCGACGTAGCGTCCCTGGATCTTCAACCACTCGTCGCGCGCCTCGCGCGAGAGGCGGTGGGCGTAGTCGTCGAAGGCCTGGTGGAGGATGCCGACTACAAGCAGATGCCCGTCGCTCCGGCTCGACGCCTCGGCGAGCAACTGGAAGAAGTAGACGTCTCCCTGGGTCGACGCAGCATGCTCAAGAAGCTTGCCCATTTCGTCGATTAAAAGGAGGACCCGCGTCCCGGATTTTTTTGCAGCTGCGACGAGGCCGTCCAGGACACCTTGAGGATCTGCGCTGGTCGCCTTCGTTGGAGCACGCATGCTCGCCATGGCCGAGGTAAGCGCCGAGCAGATCAATGCCTTCGGATCGGTCCGTCGGCCGACGACAGGCAGGACCTCCCAACGCCGGGCATCGTCGCGCAGGAAGCCCTCTAATTTCGTGGACAGGGCCTTCCCGAGGCCTCGCCGCGCCTCGGCGCGAAGATCATTGCCTTCGCCGAGCAGGGCGGCCAAAGCGAGCGCGAGGCTCGACTTCCCGCAGCCGTATGGCCCTGTCCACGTAAAGGCGCCCTGCCCGGCTTCGGCGAACTGCTTGGCCATTCCCAAAAGGGCAGCACCGGCCGATTGTGGGCATACGAAGCCATCCAGGGCCGAAACGTCCTTGTCGGCATCGACGCGGACTGACCGGCGGAACCGGCGGGAGATCCGAACGGCGTCGGACAGCATCTTCTCGCTCATGCCGCCGCTCCCAGGTCCATACTCAAGTACAGCGTTGCGATCAGCCGCTTCTCATCCAAGCCGCGCAGATCGTGGGCGTAGACTTGCCGCAGCCCAGTCGATTCGTCCCAGCGCAACTTCCCCGCGGTGATCTCATCTAGGCGGGCGAGCCGCTCTGAGGTTGCGTCCTCGTCGAGGAGGAAGACACGTCCAGGGGACCCAGGCTCGTGCGCAATCGCCTCCAACGAGAGCTCGCGGCGGGTCGGGTAGAACTCGCGCCAGAAAGCGACGAGCGCATAGGCGAAGACCTGGTCGGGCAGGGTCGTCTTCGGTCCCCGACGAAGTTGGAACGACCCGCTCGCGTCATGTATCTGGACCAGCGACAGCTCGGTAAGGGGGGATTCAAGCCCTCCATCCTCGAAGGCCACACGGCTACCACCGGCTGTTCGCACGGCGTAGGTCCGGATAAAGCAGTCGACATCCCGCTTGAGGGTCATCTCCGTGATGCGCGTCTCGTTGAGGCGCTTGGCTTCGCGCAGCTCGTCGCAGCGGCGCATCAGCCTTTGGCGCAGGAGGTCGCGGCTGAAGAACGGCTCGTTGAACTCATTGAAGGCGTAGTACCAGGTTGCCGCTCTGCCCGGGGTTGACGCCAGATTCCAGTGAATAAGCCAGAGGGAGCCGGGGTGCTCGAGATATGGATCCTGCTCGAGGATTAGTCGACCAATCTGGGTAGGACGTATTTCGCCGAGCCCCTCGTCGTCCCAGGATAGCATTCCAGAGGCGAGTGCCCAATGTCGGATGGATAGAACCATGTTCTTGCCCACACCGAAATCGGAGATCGCCCGCTCGTTATTGAAAATCTGTTTCGTCTCGCCCGGCTTGCTGCGCTCGACCGCGTCGAAGGCCTTCTTCAGCCATCCATAGCGCAGCGGAAATGTCTCGTGTCCTGCGAATTGCAGACGTGCGCCCGTCTCCTCGAACAAGCTTCTCATGGACTTCGCCGCTACTGGATGACACGTCCAGTGGAGGTTATGAGGAGGGGGTAAAAGGGTCAACTGGACGAACGGCCCAGGTGGCGGCCCTCAAGACGGATTTTTCGAGGCGATCAATGCCCTCCTTGCCTCCCGACGCGATCTATCTCGATCATAACGCGTCGACGCCCCTCGATCCGGCTGTCGCGGACGTGATGCATGAATATCTGACCAGATCCTTTGGCAATCCACACTCCTTTGAGCACGCGTTCGGGTGGGCTGCAGGGGAGGCTGTCGAAAAGGCCCGCGGCGAAGTCGCCGCCGCAGTGGGTGCGGATCCGGATGAGGTGGTTTTCGCGTCGGGCGCAACCGAGGCAAACAACATCGCGATCCTCGGCATTTGTCGCGCCCTTCCCCGCGGACGGAGGCGCATCCTCGTGAGCGCGATCGAACACAAGGCAGTTCTAGAGCCTGCCTTTGCAGCCAAGGATCTCTTCGGGGCCGTAGTCGAGATTCTGCCCGTCAATGAGGATGGTATCGTTGACATCCCGGGGCTGCGCCACGCGCTCGAGAAGGGCGTGGGGTTCGTCTCGATTATGCTAATCAACAACGAGATCGGCACCCGACAACCCATAGAAGAGATTGCTTCCGCCTGTCGGGAGGCCGGTGCGATCCTCCACACCGACGCCGCTCAGGCGCTCGCCGTTGAGGATCTCGACGTCCAATCGTTGGGCGTGGATCTAATGAGCCTTTCGTCGCACAAGGCCTACGGTCCGATGGGTATTGGGGCGCTTTACGTCGCACGGGACCTGACGATAAGGCCTGCCCCACTCCTCTTCGGAGGCGGGCAGGAGAATGGCCTCCGCCCGGGAACCGTGCCTACTCCATCATGCGTGGGCTTTGGCGCCGCGTGCTCGCTGCTGATGAACCGCCGAAGCTCCGACCGCGTTCGCCTATCTGCCCTACGGACGCGCCTCTTCGACCGGATTGCAGACGGTGCGCTGTCCGCGACGTTGGTGGGAGATCCGATCCGACGCCATCCCGGCAATCTAAGTATCCGCTTCGCCGGTGTGGAGGCCGAGCGGCTGATCGCCAACCTCCAACCCCGCGTCGCGCTGTCGAGCGGATCTGCCTGCACGTCCGGCACACCGGAGCCCTCCCATGTGCTGACTGCAATCGGCCTCTCCGTTCGGGAGGCCAGGGAGGTGGTGCGCATCGGCCTCGGGAGGTCCACGACGGCGTCCGACGTCGACGCCGCAGCGGCCAACATCGTCCAGGCCGCGGCGGCGTGCGTTGAAGTCTGACGCTTCCGTTTGTCGGATCCGGCCGCACTGACTTCGCCGCCCGATTTCATGAGTAGTGCGCGAAACGCGGCAGGCACTCGCATGCAAGCTCGGCGCGGATGGCGGGCGTCCAAATCGGGTTTCCGAGGTGAGCGTCTGACTCCTCCAAAGGCCCGCGATGCCTGCCTC
Organism: Methylobacterium sp. 190mf; assembly: GCF_900107945.1. Taxonomy (NCBI): domain Bacteria; kingdom Pseudomonadati; phylum Pseudomonadota; class Alphaproteobacteria; order Hyphomicrobiales; family Methylobacteriaceae; genus Methylobacterium; species Methylobacterium sp. 190mf. The sequence goes on from NZ_FNVI01000050.1 coordinate 8,581, forward strand.
TCAACCAGCATCTAAACTGTTCATCCCATTACGAAATGGGTACCAAGCCGAGCGCCGGCAGCGCATGCCGTACTGCCTCGGCCACGTAGGACGGCGTGAGATGGGCGTAGTGCTTCTCGGTGACGCGCGTGTCGGCGTGCCCGAGCTGATCGGCGATGACGCGCATTGGCACGCCTTTCATGGCCAGCGCGCTCGCGTAGGTGTGCCGCAGGATGTGAAAGGTGCACGGCGGCTCAAGTCCCGCCCGCGCCGAGGCTTCGATCAGGGGCCGCTGTTGATGTGAGGCTCCCCAGGCTCTACCATCCGTCCGGGAGAAGACCAGCGCGGTTCTCGACCTCTCGGCGGTGAGCGCGGCGAAGAAGGTCGCCCCTTCGTCGCTCAGCGCGATGTGACGCGGCTTGGCTTGCTTCGACTTGGCGATCGTCACTGTGCGCGCCTGCGCGTCGAAGTCGGACGCCCGGATCCGTCCGAGCTCGCCGTAGCGGCACCCAGTGGCCAGCGCGCCGCGCACGAGATCTCGGAAGGGCCCTTCGCAGGCGTCGAGCAGGCGTCGGCATTCGGCGGGGGTCAGATAGCGGATCTTGGCGGCGTCAGCCTCGCGATAGGGCTTCACTCGGCGCCAAGCTTCGTCCGAGTTGGTCTTTCCCTCCTGAAACGCATGGTTGAGCGCGGCCTTCAGGATTGTCAGCACTCGGTTGGCCGTCGCGCGCCGCGCCCGCACAGCATCCGCATCCGTCGCATCGACCGCGGCCAAACGTCGTGTTTCTGCTCCGGACGCGGTTCGGCGCAGCTTTGCCGCCTCAGCGAGGCCATGGTGCCAGTCGCGGATGCGCTTCGTCGTCAGCGCCGTCAATTCGATTGCGCCGAGTGCCGGCAGGATGCGTGCCTCAGCTGCGTAGCGGTCTGCCCGCACCCCCTTCGACCCGCGTTGCTCTCGCGCGGCAAGGTAGTCGGTCAACGCCGTCGCAACCGTCCAGGGAATTTCAACCGCCTCCTCATCGAGGCCAGCGAGCTCGCGCGCTTTCCGACCGAAGTAGACACGAGCCCGCTCCTGAGCCTGAGCAAACGAGAACACGGTCAGGCCGTCAGCATCGCGGTTGTCGTCTGCGGCACCGAGCGCGTCGTAGTGCTGCTTGGCGCCATCACGCATCCGCGCGACCCACGTGCCGCCGTTGGCACCGCGCCGGTAACCGACGGCACAACCGGCCGAGATGACGGTCCAGTAGGGCTCGCGCCGAGCCGCGAGTTTGGCACGCCCTGAACGCGTGTCGAGCTTGGCGTTGCGTACCGTGCGAGCCACGGCGCCCTCCTTGCTTCCGTACGGAAATTGTACGGAAAAGGCGTAGGCGGACGATGGCGAACCCGCAAGGACGAAAGATGCTGCTTACAGAGCGGATTAGGAATTCGCCCACGTTCGCTGCCAGCCGCAGAATGCATTGTTACAGCCCTTTCACGGCGAAAACACGGGTTCGATTCCCGTAGGGCGCGCCAACAAAATCAAGCGCTTGGCTGCATCTGGCGGCCTGCTTAGCTTGTATTGGGAAAAATTCGCGGCGAAATGGCTCCTGCCGTGTACCCGCGGCATGGGTTGTTCCTCATCGCCCTTGGATGCGCAGGCCGATTTCGCTGTTGCGGCCTTGCGCCCACTCTCGCAGCCTGATTTTCACCAACGGGCGGTTGCAGAGGGCCGGTGCAGGGCACCGGTCGAACGGCTTTGTCCCTGACTCTCGGCAATGCGGACGCACTTCTGCTTCCCCGCTCCCGGCTTCAGTCCCTCACGCGGGCGATGACCGCTACCGGGCCGCCGCCATCCGGCCCCTGATGCTCAGCGCCGCCGGAGACGAAGAGGTCCGTCCGGCCGATCGCCGCGGCGGCCACGCCGCCGACCAGGGCGCGGGCGTGCCGGGTGGCGTTGATGTCGCTGTCGTCGTTCATGATGTGGCGCCGTCCCCGGATCAGGCCGTCATGGGAGGGCTCCGCTTTGGCGAGCAGGGCGATCACGCGCTCCGCCTCAGGAGGCGGCAACTGCCCCGCCTCCAGGAAGCCGAGGTCGGTGAGCACCCGCCGAATCGCGGACAGGTCGATGCCGTCGTCCATGACCCGGTGGGCGATGGCGAACGGGCCGGTCCAGCCCTGGGCGTTGCCGAGCACGATGATCTCGTTGCGCATCAGCTCGATCCCCGCCGAGCAACTGGCGCGGCCGGAGAAGAGATCGCGTCGGGTGCCGATGGCGGAATCCGCGAGATGTTCGCGGTCGACCTCTCCGAGGGCGAGCGCGATGCCGAGCGCCGAGGCGCCGCGGGATAAGCCCATCGAGGCGTAGGTGTCGTGTGTGGCGACGCCGTGGCCCCGGGCGGCCGCCTCGGCGATCCGAGCGCTCGTCAGGAGCGGACACTTCACCTGCACGAAATGCACGTCCGCGGGATCAGTGAGCCCCGCCTCTGCCATGGCCCGGCCGACCGCCGCCGCAGTCGCCTCGACCTGCGCCATCCGGCCGATCTCCTCCGCGCGGAACTCCTGGGTGAAGGCCGTGCCGATGGCGAGCGCCTTGCCCTCCGGCACCGCGGGGCCTTCACGCCGGGCGAGGACGAGGAAGTGCGGCGACAGCCCGCCTTCGGTGCCGCCGGACATGACGAGGGCGATCCGCGCTCCGACCTCCGCCGCCGTACAGCCGAGGGCGGTGGCGAGCGCCGTCTCCAGGGCCATCACCGCGAGCTGCCGGGTGAAGTCATTCACGCAGCCGTTGCCCTCGGTCTTGCCGAAGATCGCGACGATCTCGGTCGCGTCCACCGCCCCGGAGCCGACGAGGCCCATCACCTCGGAGACGTCGGCGGGATGCTGCGCGGGCACGCGGAAGACGAGGCATTCGGGCATGGGGGAACCGGGGTGGAACAAGAAGGGGCGCCGCCCTTCCATTGGGGCGATCCCGTCGTCTGTCCGCGTCCAGCGACGACAGAAACCGGCACGATCGGGTGGCCATCAGGGGCAAGCACAGACCGGACCATATTCGGAAAATCCCCGAGCCTTCTACCGCGCGGGAGAAGCAACGCGTTGATCGGCTCCCGACGCCGAACCAGCAGGATGGCCCAATCTGTGGTAGAAGCAGATCGTCTCTAGACCACTCCATGCCGCCGTTCCGGTAGCGACCCTGGCTGTGTCGAAACCTCGATGGTGGTAGCTTTGTCCGGCACGCCCGAGGGGCGGCATGGAACGGTTCGTTGTCGGCGCCGAGCGCGATCAGACGACGCTGTTCCCGCCTTATCTCGAAGATCGGATCGCCGAGGACAACCCTGTCCGGGTCGTCGATGCCTTTGCTGCCTCCAGGGGCACCCAAACGGAAAGGTGGCTCAGGGACCGAGAGGCGTGAGGCTACGAGCTACACCGCGTCTTCGCGGGCGCTACCGGCCTCCCGTCCCAGGCGAACCATGACCTCCCGCAGCCAGCGATGGGCGGGATCGCGGTCATAGGAGGCGTGCCACAGCATGGAGATGACGATCTCCCCGGTCGGCACCGGGACGGGGCTCGTCGCCAGGCCGAGTTGGGTCGCGAAGGTGGTGGCCAGCTCGTCGGCCATCGTGGCGATCAAGGGCGCGGCCTGCACGTGAAACGGCACGGTGGCGAAGCGCGGCGTCGTCGCCGCCAGCCTCCGCGTCCGGCCCACCTTCGCGAGCGCCTCGTCCACCACCCCCGGGCCGACGCCGGTCAGGTACGTCAGGATGTGCGGGAAGCGGACGAAGTCGTCGAGCGAGAGCGGACCGCTCACGCCGAGCAGCCGGGGATTGAACAGGCTCAGGAAGCCGAAGCGATAGAGCGGCCGGACCTTGTGGTGGACCTGGCCCTCGGAGATCATGCCGACGGCCATGTCGATCCTGTCGGCGTCGAGGTCCCGCAGCACGCTCCCGTAATCGAGGCCGACCAAGTGCAGGCGGATGCCGGGCGCCTCGCATGCGAGGAACGCGAGCAGGCGCGGGATGAGACGTACCTCGACGCTGCCGGGGATGGCGAGCGTGAAGGACCGCTCGACCTGCGAGGGGACAAAGTCGTCCTCCCGGAGGACGACGCCCTGGAATTGGCGCAGGGCGGCGCGGACCGGCTCGATGAGGGCGAGCGACCGCGGTGTCGGGCGCATGCCGTCCGGCGTGCGCGTCAGGAGCTCGTCGCCGAGGAGCCTGCGCAGGCGGGCAAGGCTGCTGCTCATGGCGGATTGCGTGATGCCGACCTTCGCGGCAGCGCGCGTGACGCTGCTCTCGGTGAGGAGTGCGTCCAGCGCCACGACCAAGTTCAGGTCGATGCCCGCGAGGTCACGGTGCTTGATCGTCATGGTCAGGTCCGCCGGTGGCTCGCGACCAGGGTCTCGGCGACCGGACAATGCGGCATCCGACCGAGCGGGACCATCAGACTTCCGAGCCGCATCGGCCGCGCCATCGCGGCCGTCCAAGCCGGCCCATCATTTACGGCGTAGATACCGGGTATCAACCGCATCTGTTTGATGAATGCGCCTCCCGGCAGCATCTCCTCCTCATCGAGAGACGGGCCACCCCGTCACACCGAGAGGATCGAGAGATGACCCACCCTACCATCACCCTCACCGCCGCCCTGACGATGACCGTGGCGTCCCTCCTGCCGGCCGTCGCGTCGGAGGTGACCCTCGACACCGCCGCGCACGGGGCCTTCTCCGTCCCCGCCGTCATCGGCGCGGCCCACCATACGCCGGGTCTCGCGCTGAGCGCCGCCGACGTCCGTGCGCAGGGTGGTCTCCTCGTACCGGCCCTCACGCGCTGGCAGGAGGCTCGGCCGGCCATCGCCTCCGTCGAGCCCTTCAAGGCGCCCGCCACCATCACCGTGGCCTATCGGAGCCGAGACGTCGCGACGCATGCCGCGCAGGTCCTCAAGCAGGGGGGCTTCGCGACCGCGGGCGTCGTCCGGTGGCTGCCCGACGCGCCTGTTGCGGTCGAGGCCAACACGAACACGGTCAAGCTTGGGTCGCTTGAGGCCATGAACTGAGCGAGCACTCGGACAGGCCGAGGACGAGCAGTCGAGGCCCGCCCGGCGAGCCGCCCGCTGCATGAAGTCAGGAGATCAGATCATGTCCGACCACTTCGCGTCGACCGAAATCGCGGTCGAGCACGTCACCCTTTCCTCGGCCAAGTCTTTCGAGGCGGTCCGATCCGCCTTGGAGGCTTCGGTGCCCGTCATCGACCTCGATTACGCCACGCTCCTGAAGGCTGGACGAGTGGACGAGGCGCGCGACCTCCTCGAACGGCAGGCGCCGCTCTCGATCTTCGGCTCCCGAGACCATGGCGACGTGCTGCTCACCGCCGGGTTGAGCCGCAAGGCCGTCCAGTACGACATCGGCAACCCGCTGACGGCCGCGTCGATGACCCGGCACGCCGTTTCTGCCGCCTTGTACGCGCCGATCCGGGTGCTTCTGCGTGAGGATTCCGAGGGTGGCGTCGCCTTCGAGTACGACCGCCCGGTCAGCACCTTCGGCCAGTTCGCGAATCCGCAGGTCGACCGCGTCGCTGGCGAACTCGATGAACTGCTTCGGAGCACGCTCGCCGCGGCCGTCGCGTGAGGTGAGGCGCTCGAGAACGCCGCGGATCGGGGCCGAGTGTCTCCGTTCCGCGGGGCGCGCCGTGACGCGGCAGCTCTGTTCCACGCGCGGTTCCGACGCTTGTTCGGCTTCACGGCAGCTTCGGCCGCGACCAGACCCTTTCAGAGCCACCCCTCCGAGACGTTCGAGCGGTCGTTCGGTGGTGACAGAGGCTGGCTGATCGAAGGCAACCCGCTCGCGGCCGAGCAGAGCAGGAACAGACGCGCGTTTGATACGTCTCAGAACCGGAGGAATCGCCGGAAGCGGGCGATGTTCACGAGCGACACGAGGGACGAGGCCACGTAGGTGAGGGCTGCGGCGCGCAGTACGGTGCGGGCGCCACGCATGTCGTCAGCGTCGAGGAAGCGGCCCGTTTCCAGGATGGGCAGAGCCCGCCGGTAGCTCGCATCGAGCTCGACGGGCAGCGTCAAGAGGTGAAACACGAGGCGAACGCTGAGGAGCGCGATGCCGAACCCGACCTGCAGGGTGAGCAGGGCGGGGGATTTGATGACGGCGAGCATGATGGGCGCGGTCATCATCACCAAGCCTGCGGCAAGCTCGAAGCCCTGCACGATTGGCGCGAAGGTCACCCGCGCCGCGAGCAGCCGGTCCCCCGCCGCGTGCTGGAGCGCGTGGGAGACCTCATGTGCCGCCACCGCGACCGCCGTGATGGAGCGACCCTCATGGTTCTCCGGCGACAGGCGCACGACGTTCGCGACTGGATCGTAGTGGTCGGCCTGCGCGATCTCGACGGGAACGTGCTCGAGCCGTGCCAGGTCGAGCAGATGGCGGGCAAGCTCGCCGCCGGTCCCGGGCAGGTCCGGCCTCTCGGTGGCGTGTTGCCGCATCACCCGGCGCACCCACCACTGGGGGCCGAACACGAGACCGAACAGCAGGGCGGCGCCGAGCGCCAGGAGGATCGGCATACCGGGTATGTAGGCGCGGGGCCGAATCCGCGGAAGCGCGGCGCTGGCTCGACCGCTGGAGCCACAGTCGTGGATCGACCGGTGGCTGAGGCGTTCGCGCTTCGGCCGTCCGGCGGGTCACCGCGGCGGTCGACGAGGTGCGCGCGGCGTCGAGCGGTGGCCAGTCCGAGCTCGATCAGGGGCGCACGGCCGGCGTCTCCAGCGGCAGCGGCGCGGCGCGCGTCGCGAGGTAGAGTTCGAGCGCAACATAGTCCGGCGCGCCGTACCCGAAGGGCTCGGCGCGCATGCCGGTGAGGCAGTTGCGCAGGCGCCGTTGCAGCGAGCCGAGACCTTGCCATTCGAGGCGGTAGAGCGGGTAGCCGGTCGGGTGTCCCTGCGGGATCATCGCTGCGCCGAGGCGGTGACCCCGATGGTCGTCGTGGCAGATGGCGCAGGACAGGCCGAGCTGGCCCTGGCGCGTCTCGAACAGCGCGCGACCCGCCGCCCGCGCGGGCTCGAGCCGGGGATCGTCCGGCGGAGCGATCGGCAGCCCGCGGGACTGCGCGGCGACGAAGGCCGTGAGCGCCAGCAGGTCGGGGCTCTCGTAGGCGAGGGCCTCGGCGCCCTGATGCTCGCGGCGGCACGCGTTGACGCGAGACTGGAGGTCGATGGGCCTGCCCGTCCGCGCGTCCCAAGCGGGATAGCGTGCCGCGACGCCCCGCATCGTGGACGAGGCCTCGCCGTGGCAGCCGGCGCAGGCGAGTCCCCCGGAGATGGGCGCCTTCGCCCAGAGGTCCTCCCCGTCCGCGACCGCGAGCATGCCGGGATTGGCCCCGTCGTCCCGCTGCATCGCCTGGATCTCGGGGCTCATCTGGTCGAAGCCCGAGCGTCGCTCGGCCGGCGGGACCGGCTCCGACCGCGCGAGAGGGCTGGTGAGGAGCAGCGCCACGAGCGCCGTCTGCAGCGGGGAGCCCGAGCGGCGCGGCACGGCGGAGACTCAGGCCACGGTGATCGCCGCGGATTCGGTCTGATCGAAGCCGCCATCGCCGCGCCACGTGAAGCTGAAGCGGCCGCTGCGCGTCGCGACCCAGGTGAAGGTCAGGTAGGGGTTGGCCGCCGAAGCGGGAAACAGCTCGGCCCGGAAGATCTCCTCGTCCTCGAAGCGGCAGACGAAGTCCGTCACGATGTTGCGCGGCAGGATCCGGCCGTCGGCGCCGGGGCGGAAGCCCGTCTCCATCGGGTGCGAGATCAGGGTCCTGATCGTGATCGTGTCGCCGGGCTCGGCGGTCTTCGGCAGGTTGATCAGCGTGCGGGCCATCGGGGTCAGCCCTCCAGGCAGGCGGCGAGGGTCACGATGGCATCGGCGCTCGCCGACCAGTAGGTCCCGTCGCTCATCTCGGCGATGGCGGTGATGCGCTGCGTGTCGGCGAGCCGGATGCGTGTCGAGACCTGCGCGCGGCCGGCGCCCGGCCGCAGGTGGACCGTCACGACGTTCGGCTGCGGGTTCCTCTCGTTGAACACCCCGATCCGGCGCACGTGATCCTCGGGCGTCATCGCGCTCTCGACGGCGACGGTGAGCGGCACCGTGTTGCCGTTCTCCACGAGCGGCGGCAGGTCGAGGGTCACCCGGCCCGGTCGGATCGGGTTGTCACCCGCGAAGCGTCGGATGGCGGATTCCGTCGTTTCCGTGCGCGGGAGCGTCGCCGCGGCGGCGGGGCGCAGCGCGACGGCGAGCGCGGTGCCGACCGCCCCGGCGAGCACGCCGCGCCGGTCCATCGAACGCGCGCTCCGTCTCCTGTGCCTGCTCATCGACCTTCCTCGGGACCCGCCTCGCGCAGCGTCGCCAGGAAGGCGACGACATCCTCGATCTCGGCCGCGCTCAGGATCGGCCGCCCCTGCCACGGCCGCCCCACGCGGGTGAGCCCTGTCAGGCTATAGTACGGTGGCATGATCGTCTCCGGGTTCAAGACCCGTCCGTCCACCAGCCGCAGGCGCAGCTGACCCGAGCCCAGCCGCCCGCCGACGCCCGCGAGATCCGGGGCGAGGTTGCCCTGGAACCGCTCCTCCGGGAAGGGCCCGGTATGGCAGAGAAGGCAGAGCCCGCGGGTCCGGTCCACGACGATGGCCCGGCCGCGCGCGGCATCGCCCGGTGCGCCGGTCAGGCTCTCGGGGATGGCGTCGCCGACGATCGCGGTGGGGACCAGGCCCTCCCCGGCCTGCGCCGGCGGGGCGGCGACTGCCAGCACGAGCATGGCTGCCACGCGGCCTTCCCTCATCCGAACACGTCCCGGGTGATCGTCCGGTACCAGCTCTCGCCGTAGGCCGCCTCCTGCGCGCGCACCGCGTCGGGCGCGTCGAGGGGGCTGATGCCGCCGGCTCCCGGAACGTCCGCCAGGAGGCCGTCGGTCGGGCGGAAGACGCCCGCGATCGAGATGCCGTTGCCCGGTGCGACGAGGCTCCAGCAGGTGTTGATGAGCCTCGGGCTCTCGGGCTCCCGTCCGGCCATCAGGTCGATCACCGCCTGCGCGCAGACTTTGGCCTGCGCGTTCGCCGAGAAGGCGGATTTCGGCATCGCCCCTGCGATCGCCGCGTCGCCGATGACATGGATGCCCGGCACGAGGCGCGATTCGAAGGTCACCGGATCGATCGGGCACCAGCCGCTGCGGTCGGCGCAGCCGGCCTGCGCCGCGATGGGGCCGGCGCGTTGGGGCGGGATGATGCACGCCACATCGGCCTTGTACTCGGCGAAGTCCGTGCGAACGACCATCGCGGCGGCGTCGACTTCCGTGACCGCACCGCCCGAGGCGAGCGGCACGTATTCGAGCACGTCCGGGTACAGCTTCGCCCAGGCCGCCTCGAACAGTTTCTGCTTCGAGAACGTGTCCTTGGCGTCGAGCAGGACGAGCTTCGCCTTCGGCTTCCGGGTCTTCAGGAAATGCGCGATCAGGCTCGCGCGCTCGTAGGGGCCGGGCGGGCAGCGATACGGGTTGGCGGGTGCCGAGAGGACCACCGTGCCGCCCTCCGGCATGGCCTCGAGCTGGCGGGCGAGGAGCACCGTCTGCGCCCCGGCCTTCCAGGCATGGGGCATCGCCTCGGCGGCCTTCGCGTCGTAGCCCGGCACGGCGTCGAAGCGCAGCGCGATGCCCGGCGAGAGCACCAGGCGGTCGTAGGGCAAGACTGTGCCGTCGCCGAGCGTCACCCGGCGCGCCACAGGGTCGACCGCATCCGCCGTTCCGCGCACGAAGCGGAGCCGAGCCCGGCCGAGGGCCTCGTAGCCGAAGGTCTGGGCCTCGATCCCGCGCAGGCCAACGACGACCGCGTTGCTGCCCGTGCAGGCGACATAGCGCTCGGCCGCCTCGACCAGGGTCACGTCGACGCCGCCCGCGGCGAGGCAGCGCGCCGCCGTGGCACCCCCGAACCCGGCGCCCACGACCACGACGCGCGGCGCTGTGCCACCGAGGGCCGGGCGCGCCAGCGCGGCGGCCGCGGCTCCGCCGATCAGGGCGCGGCGGGTCGTAGAAGGAGCGCGCATCACCGCGATCCCTGCGCCGCGAACCAGGCGGCGATGGCCTGGCTCTCCTGCGCGCCGAACCCCTTGGCGATGCGGTTCATGAGCGTCGCCGGGCGCGCGCCGGTCCGGAAGGCCTCGAGGGCGCCGACGATCTCGGCTTCCGGCCGCCCCGCGAGCACGCCCATCGCGGAGCCCTCGGCGTGGCATCCGGTGCAGGACGAGGCGCCGGGCGGCGGCCGCATCTCGGCGGCGCACGCGCCCGTTCCCCCGGCGAGGGCGGCGAGGGCGGCGAGCAGCGCGAGCGCCGGCGTCATCGCCCTCATGCCCGGCGGAGATCCGTGTCCTTCAGCGGAAGCTGGCGGACGCGCTTGCCGGTCGCAGCGAAGATCGCGTTGAGCACGGCCGGCGCGGCGACCGCGATCGTCGGCTCGCCGACACCGCCCCAGAAACCGCCGGACGGCATCAGGATGGCCTCGACCGCCGGCATCGCGTCCATCCGCATCACGGGATAGCTGTCGAAGTTCGTCTGCTCGATGCGCCCGTCCTTCACCGTGCAGGCGCCGTACAGCGCGGCCGAGAGACCGTAGACGAAGGAGCCCGCCACCTGCGCGTCGATCTGCTGCGGGTTGACCGCGTGGCCGGGGTCGGTCGCCGCCACGATACGGTGGATCTTCAGCTCGCCCCGGTCGGAGACCGAGACCTCGGCCGCGCCCGCGACGTAGCTCCCGAACCCCATCGTCTGGCAGATGCCGCGGTAGACCCCCTCGGGCGGCTTGCTGGCCCATCCGATCCGCTCGGCCACCGCCTGCAGCACGGCCCGGTGCTTCGGGTGGTTGTCCATCAGCTTCAGCCGGAAGGCGAGCGGGTCCTGGCCGGCGGCGTGGGCCAGCTCGTCCATGAAGCATTCGAGATAGATGGCGTTCGGGTTCAGGTTCACGCCCCGCCAGAAGCCCGGCAGGATGTGCGGGTTGCGCATCGCGTGGTCGACCAGGATGTTGGGGATCGTGTAGCCGATCGCGGCCTCCGGACCTCCGGGGTTGAGACCCTGGAAGGTGACCGGGTCGCGGCCCTCGACCATGCGCTGGGGGGCGACCGAGGCCAGGATCGACTGGCCGGAGATGCGCATGTGCAGGCCGGTCAGGTTGCCGTCCCCGTCGAGGGCGGCGCGCATCCGGCACTGCGTGACCGGGTGGTACCGGCCATGCGTCATGTCCTCCTCGCGGGTCCAGATCAGCTTGACCGGCGTGCCCGGCATCTCCCTAGCGATGAGCACCGCCTGACGCACCCAGTCGTGCGTGGCGCCGCGCCGGCCGAAGCCGCCGCCGAGATGGATCTTGTAGACCTCGCACGACGTGGCCGGCAGCCCGGCGGCGTCGGCGGTCGCGGCCAGAGCCGCCTCGCCGTTCTGCGTCGGCGTCCAGACCTCGCAGCGCTCCGGCGTCCAGAGCGCGGTGGCATTCATCGGCTCCATCGTGGCGTGATTCTGGAACGGTACGCCGTAGACGGCCTCCACCACCTTGGCGGCGCCCTTGAGGGCGCCGGCCACATCGCCGGCCTTGTTGCCGACGAAGGCCTGCTCGGCGTCGAGTCCCTCGCGCAGGGTCGCCGCGATGGTCTCGCTGGAAACCGTCGCGTTCGGTCCCTCGTCCCAGGCGACCGGCAGGGCGTCGAGGGCGGTCTTGGCGCGCCAGAACGTGTCGGCCACCACCGCGACCGCGCTGTCGCCGACCTGGAGCACTCTTCGGACACCGGGCATGCCCGACACAGCCGCGGCGTCGAAGCTCCTCACGCTGCCGCCGGTCACCGGACAGTCGCGGATCGCGGCGTTGAGCAGGCCGGGCAGCTTGAGATCGATCCCGTAGACCTGGCTGCCGTCGAGCTTGGGCAGGGTGTCGAGCCGCTTCAGCGGCTTGCCGGCGATGGTCCAGTCCTTCGGATCCTTGAGCACCACGTCCTTCGGCGGCTCGATCCTGGCCGCCTCCGCGGCGACGGCGCCGTAAGTGATGCTGCGGCCGGAGGGGCCGTGGGTGATCACGCCCCGCTCGACACGGCACTCGGCGGCGGGTACGCCCCAGCCCTTCGCGGCGGCGGCAACGAGCATCGTGCGGGCGGCGGCGCCGCCTCTTCGCACGTACTCGTGAGAGTCGCGCACGCCGCGGCTGCCGCCAGTCGAGTAATCACCCCAGACGCGCTTGCGGGCGAGGTTCTGGCCCGGGCTCGGATACTCGGTGGTGACCCTGGCCCAGTCGCAGTCGAGCTCCTCGGCGACGAGTTGCGCGAGGCCGGTGAGCGTGCCCTGGCCCATCTCCGAACGGGCGATGCGAATGACCACGGTCTCGTCCGGCTTCACCACGACCCAGGCATTGACCTCCGGCGCGGTGGGCGCCGCGTCGAGGGTTGCAGCCCGTGCGGGGAACGGGATGTGGAAGCCGAGGGTGAAGAGACCGGCGCTGGCGAGCAGCGTGCGGCGGCTGGGGCGGGCAGCCTTCGGGGAGGCCTTGGATTCGAGGCTCATCTGCTCGTCCCCCGTCAGCCGGACTGGCCGCGCTCGGCGGCGATCTTGATGCCGGCGAGCACACGGTTGTAGGTGCCGCAGCGGCAGATGTTGGTGATCTCCTGGCGGATCTGCTCCTCGCTCGGACGCGCGTTCTGCGCCAGCAGCGCCGCCGAGGCCATGATCATCCCGGGCTGGCAGAAGCCGCATTGCGGCACGTCGAGCTCGGCCCAGGCTTGCTGGACCGGATGGCGGGCATCCGGCGCTAGCCCCTCGATCGTGACGATCTTCTGCCCCGCCTCGATCGCCGAGAGCGGCACGGAGCAGGAGCGGACGGCCGCCCCGTCGATATGCACGGTGCAGGCACCGCATTGGGCGATGCCGCAACCGTACTTGGTGCCGGTCAACCCGATCTGCTCGCGGATGACCCAGAGGAGCGGGGTGTCAGGCTCGGCATCGACCTCACGCACGACGCCGTTGACGTTCAGTCGTGCCATCTGACCCCTCTCCCGAACGAGATTATGTATCCAGTATCCCCAAAGCGGGGGAGGCCTCAAGGGAGGGCGTGAGCGACCGTCGGCAGCAGCCATCCGGCGCTCGGACAGGTCGACGTCTGCGACCTGAGGGCGCCAAGGCTCTCGGAGCCAAAAGCGTGACCTCTCCTGCCATCGAACCGACTTCCCGCAGATCCCGGCCGCCGTCAGCTGGATCGGAACCGAGCACCGAGCCGTGGCCGCTGGCCTGACGCTGTTCTCCGAGCGGATCGACGCGCATCCTCCCAGCCACACGCCTCTGCTCGACACCTTCAACGATGCTTCGCGTACATCTGAAGACCATCATCCACCGCGAGACGATGTCCGCTTCTGGGATACCGGCGCTGATCGCCGAATGGCCGTGACGGGCGCCAAGCCGAATGTCCGGTTCTGCGCCAAACGACAATTCGGCGTGACGTAGTCTGGCCGTAAGCGGAATGGCAGCTTCAGGGATGGCTAGAGCGTTTTCGGTTTGGGCTGAGTCGGGTTGGTAGGGTTCACGCGGCGCTGGGAGGCTGATTCACTCAGGCCGGTCGACAGCCGGAGTGATGCATGGGCCGCCCCTACAGCTTGGGCCTGCGCGAGCGGGTGGTGACCGCGGCTGCGGCGACCTCGCGCCGTCAGGCGGCCGCCCGCTTCGGGGTCGGCCAAGCAACCGCGATCCGCTGGATGGCGGCGCTCGCCGCGACTGG
>NZ_FNVI01000020.1:0-119822 GCF_900107945.1 Methylobacterium sp. 190mf
GAGTTCCTGGGCGAGATGATCTCGAACCAGCTGGTCTACTACCCGACCGTGACCCGCGAGCCGTTCCGCAACCGCGGCCGGATCACCGACCTGATGGTCTCGGGCAAGCTGTTCGAGGATATCGGCCTGCCGCCGATGGCGATCGAGAACGACCGCTTCATGCTCTGCGGCAGCCCCGACATGATCCGCGACACCCGCGAGCTCCTGACGTCCCGCGGCTACGAGGAGGGCAACCACGGCGAGGCCGCCCACTACGTCATCGAGAAGGCCTTCGTCGAGAAATAGCGCACCCGCGCAGGCCGGTTCGGCTTCAGCCCGGTGCGGTCCGCCGTGCCGGGCTTTTCTGTGCCGGTGCGTCTCCGGACCCGGTCGCGGGGGCGGGGCGCAGGATCGCCCCGTAGCCCTCCTGCGCGTCGCCGACGAAGCGGATGCCCGCCCCTTCGAGGACCGTGCGGATCGCCGCGAGGGTCCGGCTGCGGGGCTGGACCTGCTCGCTCTCGATCATGTTCAGGGTGACGACGGAGACCGCGGCGCGGCTCGCGAGAACCCCTTGCGTCCACTTGAGAAGTCCGCGGCCGGCGCGGATCTGAGCGGCAGTGATCATGGGCCGGAGATCGCCCGAACTGAAAGAATTTTCAAGTTTTCGGTTGACGCAGGCCGAGCGCGACCGTATCCACCGCGCCATCGGCCTGCCGGGCCGGTGATCTGAAGTGACCGCACGCTCCTCGTATCCGCGGCCCGCGCGCCGCGGCGGACGAGTCCGGTTCCCTTCGCAACGGTCGCCGCTGGCAGCCCATCGCAGTTCACCGGCGCGGGCCGGAGACGCTCGGTTATCCCTGTCACGGATCCCCCCGAGCCTCATCGACACGCCCGCGTCACCCGAAGCCCCGTTCGGACGGAGCATGGCATGAAACAGCACGACGGCATCGACGTCGCGGCGTTCGCCCGTTCCGGGCTGATGCGACCGTTACGGTCGTATCGCGGGGCTCTCGGCCCGAGAGGCTGAGCGCGTCTCGAGGACCCTGCGGGCCGGCAGGGGACGGTTATCATCGGTAGAGCGCCGCGGGCTTGTCCCGCGGAGGTTGCGGGTTCGATCCCCGTCGGGGGCCGCGAGGTCGCCGGAGCTCATGCCCGTCTCCGACACCACGACCGCAGGGCCCCGCGAGACGACCGGGGCGCCGACCGTGCGCGGATCCCGGCCGACAATGCGGGCCGGAGAGGAACGGTTATCTTCACCGAAGGGAGGTCGCGGGTTCGAATCCCGCCGGGCCGCGAGGCCCGTAGCTCAGACCGGATAGAGCGCCCGGACACCGTTCCTCACCCCACGCCCGCATCGCCCGGACGCGGGCCGGAAGACGAAGGTTATCGGGATCCGAGGGGTGCGGGTGCGAGTCCCGCCGGGTCGTCAGGCCCGTAGCTCAAGCAGAGCATCGGATAAGCCCCTCGTCGCCGCCACGCCCGCGCCCGGCCGGACGGAACCCCGCCACCGACCATACGAGAGACCGGCCGCGCGCGAGCGGCGGTGGACGACGCGCCGCGGCCGCGTCCCCGCCCGACCGCGCGCGCCGGGACGCGCCACCGGCCGGCGATCGGCCGCGATGGAGAGAGGAGAGACCGAGAGGAGCCCGCCATGACGAAGCTCGCACAGATGTTCCGGCTCCGCGCCACCCCGCAGACGGAGCCGATCCCCGGCACGGTGCCGAACGCCGCCGGAGGCCACGCCTTCGCGGTCGGCGACTGGGCGCGGCTCGACCGCTTCCTGGTGCTCGGCTCCGAGGGCGGCTCGTACTACGCGAGCCCGCGCGCCCTGACCGCCGAGAACGCGGCGGCGGTGCAGCGGTGCATCGCGCAGGACGGCGCCCGCGCGGTCGCCGCCGTCGTGGCGGTGAGCGAGGGCGGCCGGGCTCCGAAGCCGGATCCGGCGATCTTCGCCCTGGCGCTGGCCGCCGCGTCGGCGGACCTCGCGACCCGGCGCGCGGCGCTCGCGGCCCTGCCGCGGGTCTGCCGCACCGGCACGCACCTGTTCCAGTTCGCCGCCTCCGTCGAGGCGATGCGCGGCTGGGGCCGGGGCCTGCGCCGGGCGGTCGGTGACTGGTACTGCGCCAAGCCCGTGGAGGCCCTGGCCTTCCAGGCGGTGAAGTACCGGACCCGCCAGGGCTGGTCGCACCGCGACCTCCTGCGGCTGGCCCATCCGGAGACGGAGGAGCCCGCCCGGAAGGCGCTGTTCGACTGGATCTGCCGCGGCACCGTGACCGAGGCCGCCCCCGGGCTCGTCCACGCCTTCGCGCGGGTGCAGGCGGAGGGCCTCGACGGGGCGGTGGCCGCCGCCCTGGTGCGCTCGCACGGCCTGCCGTGGGAGGCGCTGCCGACCGGGCTGATGGGCAGCCGCGCGGTGAACGAGGCCCTGATCGAGCGGATGCCGGTCGGCGCCCTCGTGCGCCAGCTCGGCCGCCTGACGGCCGCGGGGGTGCTCGCGCCCTTCTCGGAGGGCACCGAGCACGTCCGGGCAGTCCTGTCGGACCGGGAGCGGATCCTCCGGGCGCGCCTGCACCCGATGGCGCTGCTGCTGGCCCTCAAGACCTACGCCTCCGGGCACGGTCAGCGGGGCAAGCTCGCCTGGGAGCCGGTGGCGGCGATCGTCGAGGCGCTGAACGCCGCGTTCTACACGGCGTTCGGCGCGGTCGAGCCCACGGGCCGGCGCCTCGTGCTGGCGCTGGACGTCTCGGGCTCGATGGGCGCCAGCACGGTCGCGGGCTCGACGCTCACGGCCCGGGAGGCGGCCGCCGCGATGGCGCTCGTCACCGCGGCGACCGAGGAGCACTGGCAGGTGCTGGGCTTCACCGCCGAGGCCGGCCGGGCCTGGAGCCAGGGGGCCGCGATGACGCCGCTGCCGATCGGGCCGTCGACGCGGCTCGATCAGGCGGTGCGGGCGACCGCCGACCTGCCGTTCGGCGCCACCGACTGCTCCCTGCCGATGCGCTGGGCGCTGGAGCGGGGCGTCAAGGCCGACGCGTTCGTGGTCTACACGGACTCGGAGACCTGGGCGGGGCCGGTCCACCCGGTCCAGGCGCTGCGGGCGTACCGGGAGAAGACCGGGATCCCGGCGAAGCTGGTGGTCGTTGGGCTGGTCTCCAACGGCTTCAGCATCGCCGACCCGGAGGATCCCGGCATGCTCGACGTGGTCGGCTTCGACACCGCGGCTCCGGCCGTGATCGCGGATTTCATCCGCGCGTGAGACAGGGGCGGGCGGCTCTTCCGGGCCGCCCGCCCTATTGCTGCGGGACGCCCGGCATCCCGTCCGCGAAGGGGCCGCCGCCGGCGCTGAACAGCTTGCGCAGGAAGCCCGGGGCGATCGCCGAGAGCGGGTTCACGCTCACGTCCGGCGAGGCGAGCTTGCCGGAGACGCGGAAATTGACCGCGAACAGGCCCTCGTTGTGGCCGCCGCCCAGCAGCGGCCCGAGCAGCGGCAGCTGCGAGGCCACGTTGTTCAGGCCGTAGAGCGGCACGAAGGTGCCGGTCATGTCGGTGCGCTCGCGGCCGGTATCGAGCCAGCCCGACAGGGTGAAACCCATGGCGGCGTTCGAGATCGCCGCGTCGGTGAAGTCGACGCGGGTGCCGGTGCGCACGAAATTGGCGCGCATGCGGTCGAAGGTGACGTCGCCCGCGCCCCGGCCCGGGGCGACCCGTCGGCCGCGGGCCGTCTCCGCGTCGGACGGCTCCGGGCCCTGCGCCATGATGCTCGACAGCGCGGGCTCGTTGCGCAGGATGAAGTCGCGGATCTGCACGACGCCGGATTGCGGGCCGTCGTTGAGGCCGATCCCGGCCGTGAGCCGGCCGCCATACATCCGCCGGTACACGTCGACGAACCGCAGCGTCGCGCCGGCATCGGCCGATTCCACCGACAGGGTCGGCACGCCGCGCTCGCCGCGGGTCACCGTGGCGGCGAAGGGGGCCGCGCGGAAGCGCCCGGTGATGTTGGCGGCCCGCAGGGTCTTCCCGTGCAGGGAGAGCTTCAGGTTGGCGCCGGTCAGCGCCTCCTCGTTGAAGCCGGTGACGATGGGCACCTGGATGTCGGCGTCGATATCCTTCGGATTCGCGTCCCGCGCCTCTCGGCCTCCCTTCGGGTCGGGGGCGCCCAGCGATTTCAGGAACGGCCGGGCGTCGGCCACCGCGCCCCGGACCACGACCTTGTAGCCGCCGCCGGTCCGGTCGAGGCTCACGCGCAGGTCGTCGCCGGGGGAGAGCTTGACGCTGGTCAGGTCCGCCCGCTCCAGGCCGCCCTCCTGGGTGATCGAGACGGTGCCGCGCGCGCTCGCCGGGGCCGCGTCGAGGGCGAAGTCGCGCAGGTCGAAGGTCTGGCCGCTGTCGACGAGGGTGAAGGTCAGCCGCCCGGGCTTGCCCGGCGGCTTGGTCAGCCCCGGGATCAGCCCGTCGATCCCGGCCTTCGCCAGATCCGCCTCGACCCGGATCGGCGGCTTGCCGGATCCCGGCCGGCCGATCTGCACCACCGCGCGGACCGGGATCGTCCCGGTGAGCTGCGGCGCGGTCGGCAGGCCCTTGCGGCCGCGGACCGCCTCGTCGAGCGACACGTTGACCACCGCCTCGCCGGGCTGCCCGACCTTCGGCTGGCGCAGGTCGACCGACATGGGCGCGCCCGCGACCCGGCCGTCGCCCTTCAGCGTGAAGGCGCCCCGGTCGTAGACGAGGTTGAACCGGCCCGACTCGAGCCGGTCCCGGCCCATCACCTTGTCGACCGCGAGGTCGGCCAGCGAGCCGGTCAGCGTCACCGGCAGGTCCGGCAGGTCGGGGATGTGCTTGAGGTCGAGGGGGAAGTCGACGCGCAGGTCGGCGCTGCCCTTGATCGTGGCGGGGTCGAGGTCGACGCTCATCACGCTCTTGAACAGCTTGGCCTGGAGCACGGAGGCCATGCCGTCGGCGCCGCCGGAGAGCCGCATCCCGATCTGGGCCACGACCCGGTCCGGGGTGATCTGCGGGATGACGAAGCTGCCGTCCGAGATGGCGAGCCCGCGCCCGTCCGGCCCGTGGACCTCGGCGGTCACGTTGCGCACCGTGGTCGAGCGCCCGGTGATCACGCCGACGACGTTGCCCTTGGTCACCGGCGGGGAATCGGCGGTGACGTCGATGGCAGCGTCCGAGACGTGGAAGTCGATGTGGACCGCGTCGTCCGGGGCGGGGTCGCCCCGGGTGGCGGCCGCCAGGACCGCCCCGGACATCTTCACCTTGATGTCGACGGAATCGACCCGGCCGCGCCGGAGCTGGTCCACCAGGTAGGTGCGGGCCGGCGGCGCGATGTGCTCCGGCCAGAGCCGCAGCCCGGTACGGACCTCGCCGTCGTGGCCGGCGAGGTGCAGGGTCAGGCCGCCGTCGTCGGCGCTCGTGCCGATCGTCCCGGTGATGGCGCCCTTCACGCCGGGCCCCGACAGGGTCAGCGCGTCGATGGAGATCCCGCCGTCGCGGCCGGAGAGCTGCGCGTCCAGGGCGTCGATCTTCACCGGCGCGTCCTGCGGGGTCGCCCCGCGTAAGGTGGCGTCGCGGCTCGCCAGCGTCGCGGTCCAGCTCGTGCTCGCCCCCGCGGGGCTGCCCGTCCACGTCCCCGCGAGGTGCACGGCGTTGCCGGCCCCGCGATAGTCCAGGCCGGTCAGCGACATCACGCGGTTGGCCTCGTCCCAGTCCAGGGAGGCGTCGAGGCTCTCGACCGTGACCGGGTTGAAGTCCTTCTCCTCGATCAGGAACGTGCCGTCGCCGGTGTGGAGCTTGGCGTTCATGGTCCGGATGCGGCCGGCCGTCAGGCTCACGTCGGCGCGGGCCGAGACCTTCAGGTCCGTGGTCAGCGGCAGGCCGGACTGGCCCGAGAGCAACAGGAGATCCGTGACCGGCAGGTCGTCGAGGGTGATGACGCCCGAGCGCTCCTGCCCGTCCGCGCCGTCGCGCAGCGTGCCGCCGAAGCGCCACTCGCCGTGCGGCCCGTCGAGCCGCAATTCGAAGTTCCGGGTGCCGTTGACCGGGTCGCGCCCGAACAGGCCGTTGACCCGCGCGAAGACCGCGCGCTCGCGGCCGTCCTCGTCGATCAGCCGCAGCCGCGCGTCGGTGACGCGCGCGCGGTCGAGGGCGCCGACCACGCCGCCCGGATCGAGGACGACCCCGAAGATCGACGCGATCGCGGCCGAGAGCGGCGAGACGGTGCCGCGCACCCCGTCCACGCTCGGCGGCGTGTGCGGCGCGACGTCGACCGGGTGGTTGGCCTCCGAGGCCGCGAAGGCGATGGAGCCGTCCCGGTGCAGCAGCGCGGTGGTCTGCGTCTCGCGGAACTCGATCGAGCGCGGCTGCAGGTTGAGCCGCAGGAGCCCCCAGGGGTCGAGGCTGACGAGCGCCAGGGGGGCGCGCACCACGAGGTCGCCCTGCGGGTTGCGAATGTCGAGGCCGGAGAAGCGCAGGCTGAGCGCGTTCTCGCGGTCGAGCTCGAGGCTGCTGCCGCGCAGCCCGATGCTCCAGCCGGGCCCGATCCTCTCGGCCACGGCGGCGGCGACGCGGCGCGACAGGCCGTCGATCTGGAGCGGCCCGTTCGACAGGCGCAGGGCCACGAGGCCGACACCGGCGCCGACGAGCAGCACCAGCGCGAGGGCGCTCACGAGGCAGACGCCGCCGACGCGTCGCGCCTTCCCCCGAGGCCTGCATGCCGGCGTTGTCTCGTCCGCCATCGGGACCTTTGTTCCGGGGTCTCTGCGCGCGGCGCCCTCGGGCTCCGCGGCCGGTGGATCGAAGCGCACCCGCGCTTTACAGCGGCCGCGACTCCGGGCTTGGCTCGGACGTGCGCGGTGCCATCGCTCGAGCCCGCGCACGAGATCGGTTGCACATCATCAATCGGCCGAAAGGAAGGCACGATGCCGCTGTCAGAGGGGGATCCCGCCCCCGATTTCGACCTTCCCGCCTCGGGCGGAGGGCGTGTCGGACTGTCCGCGCTCCGCGGTCACAAAGTCGTGCTCTACTTCTACCCGAAGGACGACACGAGCGGATGCACGCTGGAGGCGCAGGACTTCAACGGCCTGCTGCCGGCCTTCGCGGAAGCGGACGCCAAGGTCGTCGGCCTGTCGCCGGACCCGGTGAAGAGCCACGACAAGTTCTGCGGCAAGTACGGGCTGACCTTCCCGCTCGCCGCCGACGAGGACAAGACCGTGCTCGAGGCCTACGGCGTCTGGGTCGAGAAGAGCATGTACGGGCGCAAGTACATGGGCGTGGAGCGCACCACCGTCCTGGTCGACCGGGAAGGGCGCGTCGCCAGGATCTGGCCGAAGGTGAAGGTGCCCGGCCACGCCGAGGCCGTCCTGGCGGCCGCGCGCGCCCTGCCCTGACGTCCCCTTGACGTCCCCCTGACGCCCGGCGCGCGACGGATCCTTAACCCTACTGAGGCCTGAATGGCGGCTCCTCCGGTGCCGTCCCGATGCAGCTTCCGAAGTTCCCCGCGCGTCTCAGGCCGCACCGGCCAGCTCCCTGGCTCGCCGCCGGCCTCGCCCTGGCGGTGGCCTGGGCGCTCGGGGCCTCCTGCCTGATCGTGTTCCACGACGAGGTGCTCGCCGGGTTCGTGGCCAGGCAGGCCGCCCTGCGCGACGCCTACGAGGCGCGCATCGGCGAGCTCCAGGACCGCCTCGACCGCGACCGGAGCGACCGGGCGGGGAGCGAGGCGGGTCTGGCCGACCGGGTTGCGGCCGCCCTGGAGCGCCAGGCCGAGCTGGAGCGGCGCACGGCCGCCCTCGCAGACCTGGAGCGGCAGGCCCTACCCGAGCCGTCCACGACCGGCGCCCTGCCCGGGCGGCCCGGCGCTGCGCCCGGTGGGAGCTACGACGATCTCTTCCTGCGTCCGACTGAGGGTGCGGCTCCGGCGCCGCGCTCCGCCCGCGATCCCCTGCCCCGCCGCGGCGCGCGCGAGGCCGAGACCGGCCTGATCCGGCTGGAGGCCCGGCTCGACGGCCTGCAGGCGGCCCAGGGCGAGCGCCTCGCCGGGCTGGCCGCCCGGGCCGGGGACGCGGTGCGGCGGCTGCGCGGGCTGATCGGCCGCACCGGTCTCGACCCCGACCGCCTCGATCCCGACCGCACCGGCGCGGCCGCGCCGGCCGCCGGGCTGGGCGGACCGTTCGTGCCCCTCGACGGCCGCGCCCTGGACGGAACCGGCTTCGCGGAGGGCCTCGCCCTGGCCCGGCGCGCGCTCGACGACGGCGAGCGCCTGCGCCGGCTCGCCGCCACCCTGCCCCTGGCCCGCCCGATCCGGGGAGGCGCGACCGTGTCGAGCCCGTTCGGCACGCGCCTCGACCCCTTCACCCGCGGCCTCGCCCTCCATACCGGGCTGGACCTGAAGGCGGAGTACGGCGAGCCCGCCCGCGCCACCGCGCCGGGCCGGGTGATCGCCGCCGAGGCCGCGGGCGGCTACGGCAACATGGTCGAGATCGACCACGGCCACGGCGTCACCACGCGGTTCGGCCACCTCGCCCGCATCGCGGTCCGCCCCGGGCAGCGCGTGGCCGCGGGCGACGCGGTCGGCGCCGTCGGCTCGACGGGGCGCTCCACCGGGGCGCATCTCCACTACGAGACCCGCATCGACGGCGAGCCGGTGGATCCGCAGCGCTTCCTGGAGGCCGGCGCCACCGTCGCGGCGGCCGGACCCGGCGCCGACTGAGTCCGTCGCTGCGCCGGTCGCCCTGTGCCGGTCGCCCTGTGCCGGCCTCCGAGTCCCCGAGGGAGGCCGGCCTGGCATCGGCCGTGACGCCCGCGCGGGGATGGCCTTCCGGGCCGGACCTGTTGCGGGCGGCCGGCCCGGTGCTACGATCCGGCCGAGGTGGGGATCGGCGATGGCTCTGGCCGCGAAGCGCGACGCGCGGATGGATGTGTCCGAGTTCAGGCTCTGGGTGGAGGGCCGGCCCGCGCACGAGCGCTGGGAGCTGCTCGACGGCGAGCCCGCGCTCATGGCGCCGCCGCGGGAGCGGCATCAGCGAATCGTCATGAACCTGGCGGGACGCCTCGACGCCCTGGCGGAGCCGCGAGGCTGCCGCGCCATGCCGGGTCTGGCGATCCTCAGCGCCGCGATGGACGATTTCGCCCCGATCCCCGACGTGGTGGTGCGGTGCGGGCCGCCGCTGCCGGAGGGCTACGCCGCCGACCCGCTCCTCGTCGCCGAGGTGCTCTCGCCCTCGACCATGAGTCTCGACCGCGGTCGGAAGATCGACTTCTACCGGACCGTGCCGAGCCTCGCGGTCCTGCTGATCGTCTATTCCGACGAGGCGCGGGTCGAGGTCTGGCGACGCGCGGGCGACGACTGGAGCGTCGCGGCCCTCGGTCTCGACGGCACCGTGTCGCTGCCGGAGCTCGACGGCGCCGTGCCGGTGCGCGACCTCTACCGCGGTCTCGCCTTCTGAGCGGCCGCACCCCACCTGATCGAACGGCGAAGCATCAAGGCACCGACTTGCCCCATTTCGAAGATTTCTACGCGGCCAAGCTGCGCGGCTCCCTCGGCGTGACCGACGCCGAGTCGGTGCTCGACCTGCGCGGCACCAACCGGGCGACCGCCGAGGCCTCGCTCAAGGACATGCTGGAGCGCAGCCGCTTCGCCAAGGGCAAGACCGTGGCGATCCGGCTCGATCCGCCCCCGGAGGGCGGCGGCGAGACCCTGTTCCAGCCGGCCGGGCGCCTGCTCCTCGACGCGAAGCGCCGCGGCCTGATCGAGCGCCTGCAGACCCTGCCGGCCCAGGACGGGCTCGGCTTCTACGTGGCGCTCACCGGCCGCGCCGACCGGACGCCCATGTAGGGCGGCCACGGAGGTTGTGCCGGCAACGGATCGGGTGCGCGCCGCCGGGCGTTGAACGCTCCCGCTCCACAGGATGCCGCCCGTGCCCGACACCCGATTCCCCGAAGCCGGGTCCCGCCGATGAGGACCCTTCCCGGCGGCCGCAACGCGATCGAGCGCATCGCCCGCTTCGGCTACGGCGCCCGCGGCGTGGTCTACATCGTGGTCGGCGCCCTGGCCCTGCTGGCGGCCCTGGGGCATGGCGGCCAGGCCGGCGACAGCAAGGACGCGCTCCGCGCCGTCATGGCCGGGCCGTTCGGCGCGGCCGTCGTCGGCCTGATCGCCCTCGGCCTCGCTGGCTTCGCCCTCTGGCGCCTCGTCGAGGGCATCACCGATGCCGACCGGCGGGGCACTTCCGCCAAGGGCCTCGCGGTGCGCGGTGCCCACCTGATCAGCGCCGGGCTCTATCTCGGGCTCGCCGCCAGCGCGGCCTCGCTCAGCCTCGGCCTGGGCATGAGCGGCGGCGACGGCGTGCATGACGGCACCGCGTGGCTCCTGAGCAAGCCCTTCGGCCGCTGGCTCGTGGCCCTCGTCGGCCTCGCGGTCGTCGGCGGCGGGTTCGGCTTCCTCGGCAAGGCGTGGCGCGGGGACGTCACCGACCGGCTCGCCCTCGACGCCCGGGCCCGGGACCGCTGGGCCGGCCCGATCGGCCGCTTCGGCTACGCGGCGCGGGGCCTCGCCTTCCTGATCATCGGCGGGTTCCTCGTGGCCGCCGCGTGGCACCAGCGCTCCTCGGATGCCAAGGGTCTGGCCGAGGCCTTCGCGCTGCTGCGCGCACAACCCTACGGCTGGATCCTCCTCGGGCTCGTGGCGGCCGGCCACGCCGCCTTCGGGGCCTTCGGGCTGATCCAGGCCCGCTACCGGCTCATCGACGCCCCCGACATCGACCGGGTGGACGACGCGGCCGGTGCGGCGGCCCGGGCGCTGGGCTGAGGCCGGCGCCGCCTCCGGCCCCGGCTCCGGCCCCGGCTCCGGCCCCGGCTCCGGCCCCGGCTCCGGCCCCGGCTCCGGCCCCGGCTCCGGCCCCGGCTCCGGCCCTGGGCGGGCCGCGTTGACAGGGCCGGTGCCGCGGCGGATACCCCGCGGCATCCCATCCGGCTCCCGATGCAGCAGCGCCTCTACAAGACCGCGGTGATGGTGACCCACGACCTCGCGGCGACCGCTGCCGCCGTGGTGCTCACCTTCCTGTTCCGCTTCCAGGGCGGCATGCTGGCCGAGCGTCTGCACGCCCTGCCCCTGCTGCTGCCGCCGTTCCTCGTCCTCGCCGGCCTCGTCTACGGCCGCTTCCGGCTCTACCGGACCAAGTGGCGCTTCGCCTCGTTGCAGGACCTCGCCGGCATCGTCCGGGCGGCCAGCGTCCTGGCCCTGGCGCTCCTGGTGATCGACTGGGTGCTGGTCTCGTCCGACCTCTACGGATTCTACTTCTTCGGCAAGATCGCGATCCTGCTCTACTGGGTGCTGCAGATCTTCTTCCTGGGCGGCACGCGCCTGGCGTTCCGCTACCTGAAAGACACCCGCTCCCGGCAGTCGAGCGCGCGGGCCGCCACCGTCCCGACCCTGCTCCTCGGGCGCGGCGCCGACATGGACGTGCTGATCCGCGCCATCGAGGCGGGCTCGGTGCGGAAGCTCGCGCCGCGGGGCATCCTGTCGCCCCGAGCGGACGAGCGCGGCCAGTTCATGCGCGGCGTGCCGGTGCTCGGCGGCTTCCCGGATCTCGAGCGCGTGGTCGCCGACCTCGCCGCCCGCGGCGAGCCGGTGCGGCGGCTCGTGGCCGCCCCGAGCGCCCTCGTGCCGGAGGCGGCGCCGGACGACCTGATCGCCCGCGCCCGGCGCCTCGGCCTGCCCCTCGCTCGGGTCGTCGGCCTCGGTGAGGGCGTGCAGGGTCCGGAACTGGCGCCGCTGGAGATCGAGGACCTGCTGCTGCGGCCGACCGTCGCCATCGACCGGCCGCGTCTGGAGGCGTTCCTCGCCGGCCGCCGGGTCGTGGTGACCGGCGGCGGCGGGTCGATCGGCTCGGAGATCTGCCTGCGGGCCGTGGCCTTCGGGGCCGCCGCCGTGCTGGTGCTCGAATCCTCCGAGCCGGCGCTCCACGGCATCCTCAGCCACCCCGCGATCCTGGCCGCCGAGACCGCCGTGACGGGGGTGCTGGCCGATATCCGCGACCGTGAGCGGACGCACGCGGTGATCGCGGCGTTCCGGCCCGACTACGTGCTCCACGCCGCCGCGCTGAAGCAGGTGCCCTACCTGGAGCGGGACTGGCAGGAGGGCATCAAGACCAACGTGTTCGGCTCGATCAACGTCGCCGAGGCGGCGGTGGCGGCGGGCGCGCGGGCGCTCGTGATGATCTCCACCGACAAGGCGATCGAGCCGGTCTCGCAGCTCGGGGTCACGAAGCGCTTCGCCGAGATGGTCGCCCAGGCCCTCGACGCCGCGCAGTCGGCGCGGCCGGACCACCCGACCCGGCTGATCGCCGTGCGGTTCGGCAACGTGCTGGGCTCCGTGGGCTCGGTCGTGCCGGTCTTCAAGGCGCAGATCGCCCGGGGCGGCCCGGTCACCGTCACCCACCCGGACATGGTCCGCTACTTCATGACCGTGCGCGAGGCCTGCGACCTCGTGCTGACGGCCGCCTCCCACGCCGACGGCGAGGCCCGGGCGGGCGCGGAGCGCGCCGCGGTCTACGTGCTCAAGATGGGGCAGCCGGTGCGGATCGCCGACCTCGCCGAGCGGATGATCCGGCTGGCCGGCTTCGAGCCCGGCACCGAGATCGAGATCGCCTATACCGGCGCCCGGCCCGGCGAGCGGCTCAACGAGATCCTGTTCGCCCGCGAGGAGCCCCGGATCGCCCTGCCGGGCATCGACGGGGTGATGGCGGCGCGGCCGGTCTTCGCCGATCGGGACCGGCTCGACGCCTGGGTGGCGCGGCTGCGCGACGCCGTGGCGGCCGGCGACCGGGCGGCCGCCGAGGCCGTGTTCGAGGCGGCCATCCCGCATTTCCGGGAGCGCGCCGTCCTCCGCCCCGGGCCGCCCCAGGACGCCGCGGAGCCGGTCGGCGACCCGCCGCGCGCCGCCGCACCCGCCGCCCTCGGCTGATCCGGGCGACCCCGGGAGCGCGCCGCGGGGCCGTTCCCGATCGTCACACCGTGGCGATCGGCGTCGTCGGCGAGCCGACGGCGCCGGGCAGGCGCAGCGGCGGGGCGGTGAGCAGGAAGCGGCTGCGGCCGCGGGCCCGCAGCCAGTCGGCCAGCGGCGTCAGGTGCCACAGCTCGCCGAGATTGACCCCGAGCTTGAACAGGCAGTGCTCGTGGAGCGGCAGCGTCGCGCAGCAGGCGGGGCCGGGGCCAGCCGGGTAGGCCTCCACCGCGTAGTTGTCGGCGATCAGCGCGCAGAGCCCGGTGCGGGTGATCCAGTCGAGGAGGCGCGGGTCGCGCCCGTCGAGGCCGGCGCAGAGGGTGTGGACGAGCTTCGGGTCCGGCGCGCCGCCCATGGCGATCAGCCGCTCGGCGAAGCCCGTGTGCAGGCAGACCATGTCGCCCGGCTCCACCACGACGCCGTCGGCCTCCAGGATCCGGGCGAGCTGGTCGTAGCCGACGCGTGTCCTGGCGTCGCCGAGATGGGCGCGCAGGTCGATCATCACGGCCCGGCCCTGCATGCCGGTCTCGGCGAGGCGCTCGATCCCGAGGCGCTTCGCCCGGGACGGCTCATCCGCCGCCTCCGGCGCGCTCGGCCCGACGATGTCGCGGCCGCCGCGGAACCCGTTGTAGAAGGTCGGCGCGGCGCCCGCCCCGTCCGCGTCGAACAGCGAGCCGACATGGGCTAGCGAGTCCCACTGCGTCGAGTATTGCAGGTGGATCAGCGCGCGGTCGTCGCAGATCACGTCGGTGGCGCCGTCGACCTCCTCGCAGACCGGGAAGTTCATGTTCGGCCGGCCGTTGGCGCGCCGCGTCGGGGTGATCTGCGGCGGGTGGCGGCGCGGGTTCAGGACGTTGCCGCCCGGCAGGTCCAGCGGCAGGCTCAGACAGAAGGTCAGCCCTTCGCGCACCTCGGCGACCCCCTGCAGCACCTTCTCGGGGGTGAGCAGGTTCAGCCGGCCCAGCTCGTCGTCGGGGCCGAAATCCCCCCAGGTCGAGCCCTCGGGCCGCCGCGTCCAGCGCAGGGTCATGCCTGTGGTTCCCCTGCCCGTGCCGGCCGCGGAGCGGACCGCTTCCCGAGGCTCCGGGGCCGCGGTCCGGGGCGAACCCCGGCCGCGGCCGAGCGTGCGTTCCTCACCGGACCGTGCCCTTCTTCGAGGCCGCCGGGCCCGCGCTTCGCAGGGCCGCGGCGAGCCTAGGATGCGGCGGCGCGCGGCGATACCCCGGGCGGAAAACGACTCGGTGCAAACGTCACCGGCCGGTCCCGACCGGCCCCTTGTGATCCGTCGGAGCCCGGGTACAGTCCGGGCCAAGCCCGCGAATATAAAATTCGGGCACTGGGATGAGGGAACGCCGATGTCCGAGACCGTGCGCGCCGCCGCCCGGGTTGCCCCGATTCGGCGCACGCTGCCCGCCCTGATCGCCGCGGGGCTGGTCGCCGCCGGGCCCGTCCGGGCCGCGGACCCGATCAAGATCGGGGTGATCGCCGAGGCGCAGTCGGTGGCCGGGGCCTCGATCCCGCAGGCGGTCCAGCTCGCCGCCGACGAGATCAACGCCCAGGGCGGCGTCGATGGCCGCCAGATCCAGGTCGTCACCTACGACGACAAGTCCTCGGCCTCCGACGCGGTCCGCGCCTTCCAGCGGGCGGTCTCCGAGGACAAGGTCAACCTCGTCATCGCCAGCTACATCTCGGAGGTCGTGCTGGCGCTGATGCCCTGGGCGGCCCGGCTCAAGACGCCGATGATCACGCCCGGCGCGGCCTCGAACGAGATCAGCGTCGCGGTCCACAAGGACTACGCGCGCAACAAGTACACCTTCCACGGCTACCTGACCTCGCACGCCCTGGCGCAGGCGGTGTGCGACTCGGCCAAGGAGGTGCTGGTCGAGAAGCTCAAGGCCAAGACCGCCGCGATCATGAGCGAGGACGCGGCCTGGACCCGGCCGCTGGACGCCGCCTACCAGGAATGCCTGCCGAAATCCGGGCTCAAGGTGGTCGAGCACGTCCGCTTCTCGCCGGACACAGGCGACTTCACGCCGATCTACAACAAGATCGAGGCGGCCAAGCCCGACCTGATCGTCACCGGCATCGCCCATGTCGGCGTGCAGCCGACCGTGCAGTGGCAGAACCAGCAGGTGCCGATCGCCATGACGGGGATCAGCGGCCAGGCGACCTCCTCGACCTTCTGGGCCAACACCAACGGCGGCACGCAGGGCGTGCTGTTCGACAGCGTGGCGGTGCCGGGCGTGGCGCTCACCGAGAAGACGATCCCGTTCGCCGAGGCCTTCACCAAGCGCTTCGGCGGCGCGCCGTCCTACGCGGGCTACATGGCGTACGACGCCACGCACTACGCGGCGGAGGCGGTCAAGCGGGCGGGCTCCACGGAGGCCGACAAGCTCGTCGACGCCCTGGAGAAGACCGACTACGTCGGCACCGTCGGGCGCCTGAAATTCTACGGCAAGGACGAGCCGTTCACGCACTCGATCCAGTACGGGCCCGGCCTGATGACCAGCGTCCTCGGGCAGTGGCAGAACGGCAAGCAGGTGGCGATCTGGCCGGCCACCACCGCCAACGGGACCATGATCCTGCCCCCTGCGGTGAAGGCGGCGGGACGGTAACCGGGCGGGGAGAGCGCGATGATCGGCCTCCAGATCCTCGTCGACGGTTTCGCGATCTCGTCCCTCTACGCGCTCGGCGCGATGGGCTTCACCCTGATCTTCGGGGTCTCGGGCGTCCTCAACCTGACCCACGGCGCCCTGATGGTCATGGCCGCGGTGGCGGCCTGGGCGGCCTCGGCGCTGTTCGGGCTCGGCTCCTACGCGGGCGCGGTGATCGGCATCCTGTGCGGGCTCGCGGGCGCACTCGTCACCTACTTCGCGGTGGTCGCGCCGATCGAGCGCAGCCGGGCCATCCCGCGGGAGGAGAAGGAGATCTTCGTGCTCACGGGGACGCTGCTCTGGGGGATCATGATCCAGGAGCTGGTGGCCTACTTCTTCACCGATAACCCGAAGACCGTGCTGCCGATCGTCGAGGGCGTCTTCGAGATCGCCGGGGTGCGGACGCCGAGGAACCAGGTCTTCACCGCGGTGATCTGCTGGGTGGTGATCGGCCTGCTCTGGCTGTTCGTGAACCGGGCGCGGGCCGGCAAGGTCCTGCTCGCCGCCTCCATGAATCCGCGGGGCGTCACGCTGCTCGGCCACGACATGGGCAAGATCTACGTGGCGGTCTGGGCGATCTACGGCCTGCTCGCCGGCACCGCCGGGGTGCTGCTCGGGATGTTCCTCGGGGTGTCGTCGTACTCGGTGGGGCCGCTCACCGCGAGCGCCTTCTCGATCGTGGTGCTCGGGGGCCTCGGGAGCGTCACCGGCTCGCTGATCGCCGCCTACGTGGTGGGCTACCTCGAGACCGCCACCGCCTACCTGATCTCGCCGGCCTACCGGGTGATCCCGGCGCTGCTCCTGCTGGTCGCCGTCATGTACCTGCGCCCGCAAGGTCTGCTGGGGCGGCGGTGATGGTTCTTTTTGCACCCCGGGTGTCCAGCCCGCGCCCTCATCCTGAGGTGCGGCGAAGCCGCCTCGAAGGAGCCCTCCAGCCGGCCGCGCGATCCCTTGAGGCCTCCTTCGAGGCCGCTGGCGCGGCACCTCAGGATGAGGGGCGTGGGTGGGAAAGGCCTCTGCGCCGAACGAGCCGGATCGCTGCCGTGTGCGAGGCCAATCCATGAAGCTCCTCACCACCCCCGGCTTCTGGATCGCGATCCTCGCCGTCCTGGCCGCCGCCACCCTGCCCTGGTGGGTCTCCGGCTACATCCTCGGCCTCCTGACCATCGCCTACTATTTCGGCGTGTTCTCCATGGCCTGGGACCTGCTCTTCGGCTTCGCCGGCGAGGTGAATTTCGGACCGACCTTCCTGATCGGCCTCGGGGCCTACGGCGCCGGCATCCTCAACAACCGCTACGAACTGCCGATCCCCTACTGCCTCGCGGCCGGGACCGTACTCGCCGTGGTCGGCGGCCTTGCCCTGGCGCTGCCGGCGCTGAAGGTCCGCGGCCCCTATTTCGGGCTGATCACCCTGGTGGCGGTCCTGCTCCTGCAGAACATGATCGTGGTCTTCTCCGGCCTCACCGGCGGCGAGATCGGCCTGACCGTGCCCGACGTCATCTCGATCGACGCCGACACCAATTACTGGCTGGCGCTGGGCTTCATGGCGGTCTCGGGCCTGATCCTCACCGCCATCGCCCGCTCGCCCGCCGGGCTGATCCTCCAGGCCGCCGGCCAGGACCCGGTGGTGACCGGGGCGCTCGGCTTCAACGTCGCCAAGCACAAGCTCGCGGCCTTCGCGGTCAGCGCCGCCTTCTCGGGCCTCGCGGGCGGGCTGGTGGTCTTCTACATGGGCACCGCCTCGGTCGGCACGCTGATCAACACGTCGGTGGGCGTGCAGGTGATCATCGCGGCGGTGCTCGGCGGACGGCGCACCATCGTGGGCGCGGCGCTCGGCGCCGTGTTCCTGATCGCGGCGGGCGAGCTGCTGCGGCCGCTCGGCGGGCTCTCGACCTTCGTGGTCTCGGCGGTGGCGCTGCTGGTGATCCTGTTCGTGCCCTCGGGGCTGCTCGGCCTCGGATCGCTCCGGAGAGCCCGATGACCGTCGCCGTCGCGCCCCCGCCGACCGTGTCCCCCGTCCTGGCCGAGCCCTGCCTCTCCGTGCGCGGCCTGACCAAGCGCTACGGCGGCCTCGTCGCCGTCAAGAACATCGACCTCGACCTGCGCCCGGGCGAGATCCTCGGGCTGATCGGCCCCAACGGCTCGGGCAAGTCCACCGTGATGAAGCTGATCATGGGGCTGGAGCGGCCGAGCGCCGGCTCGATCCGCCTCGACGGCACGGAGATCGGCGGCATGCCGGCCCACCGGGTCGCCCGCTCCGGGATCGGCCTCGTGTTCCAGCACGCGCGGCCGCTCCAGCGGCAGACCGTGCTGGAGAATATCAGCCTCGCGCTCCTGCCCGACAGCCTGATCCGGCTGGCGGCCGATCCCCACGTGGCGCGGCGCGCGAGGGAGATCGCCGAGCGCGTCGGCCTCGGCGCGGTCGTCGACCGGCGCCCCGGCACCCTTCCCTTCGCGGATCTCCGCCGGCTGGAGCTCGCCAAGGCCATCGCCCGCGACCCCCGGGTGGTGCTGGTCGACGAGCCCTTCGCGGGCCTGACCGGCGGCGAGGTCGCGGCCTTCTCCGAGCTGATCCGCGGCTTCCGCGACGAGGGCAAGGCCGTGCTCCTCGTCGACCACAACGTGAAGAGCGTCGCGGCCATCGTCGACCGGGTGTTCGCGATGTATCTCGGCGAGCGCATCGCCGAGGGCTCGGCCGAGTCGGTGATGGCCGACCCGACCGTGCGCCGGGTCTATCTCGGCGGCAGCATCGAGACGGCGGCCCGGCCCGAGGCGGCGTTCAAGCCCGACTCGCTGCTCACCGTCGAGGGCGTCGACGTGCTCTACGGCAAGGCGCAGGCCCTGCGCGCCGCCTCGATCCACGTCCACGAGGGTGAGTTCGTCTCGGTGGTCGGCCTGAACGGCGCCGGCAAGACCACGCTGTTCAACGCCATCTCGGGCCTCGTGCCGCACACGGGCACGATCCGGTTCGACGGCCGGGATCTCTCCCGGATGAAGCCCGCCGCCATCGCCCGGGCCGGCATCGTCCAGGTGCCCGAGACCCGGGAGCTGTTCGGCGACCTCAGCGTGCGCGAGAATCTCGACCTCGGCGGCCAGCATTTCCCGAAGGCCGAGAGCGCCAGGCAGCGCGACTGGCTCTACGAGCTGTTCCCGATCCTCAAGGACCGCGAGTCGCAGAGCGCCCGCACCCTGTCGGGCGGCGAGCAGCAGATGCTGACCATCGCCCGGGCGCTGATGATGCGCCCGCGCCTCCTGATCCTCGACGAGCCGACGCTCGGCCTCGCCCCGGTGATCCTGGAGCTGCTGTCGAAGGCGCTGGAGAAGCTGCGGCAGACCACGCCGATCACGGTGCTGCTCGGCGAGCAGAACGTCACCTTCGCACTCCCCCACGCCGACCGGGTCTACGTGCTGGAACAGGCGCGGATCGTCTGGGAAGGCCCGCCGCAGCGCTTCGCCAGCGAGATGGGATCGGCCTATCTGTGAGCGGCGGCGTGATGTGGGTCGATCGAGCGCCACGTTCGATTCGGGTCGGAGCGCGGGTCCCCTCTCCCGTGCGGGAGAGGGACAGGGTGAGGGATCAGGTCTGTCCAGAGAGGGCTCGACCTGACTGCGCGACAAGGGCGGGCTCGATCCTGTGGCTTCTCGTCCCTCACCCCAACCCTCTCCCGCACGGGAGAGGGGGCGCGTCGCGCCGTGGGTGAAGGCAATGGGAAGGCGGGCAGCCCGCGCACGCAAGCTCGGTGCGCTCGCCCGGCAGAGAAACCCTAGGGAGCGGACAAAGTGGACTTCACCCTCTCCCAATCCCAGACCCACTGGCTGACCCGCGTGCGCGCCTTCATCGCCAACGCGATCCTGCCGGCCGCCGCCGCGGTGGCGGCCGAGCGCGCGCAGAGCCGCGAACCCTCCCCCACGATGGAGCGGCTGAAGGAGAAGGCACGTGCCGAGGGCCTGTGGAACCTGTTCCTGCCGCCCTCCGCCGAGCACGACACCGACGCCTATCGCGGCGCCGGCCTGACCAACCTCGACTACGCGCTGTGCGCCGAAGAGATGGGCCGGGTCGGGATCGCCTCGGAGGTGTTCAACTGCGCGGCGCCCGACACCGGCAACATGGAGGTGCTGCACCGCTACGGCACCGCGGCCCAGAAGGACCGGTGGCTGAAGCCCCTGATGGCGGGTGAGATCCGCTCGGCCTTCCTGATGACCGAGCCGGAGGTCGCCTCCTCGGACGCCACCAACATCAGCACGTCGATCCGCCGAGACGGCGACCACTACGTCGTCGACGGCCGCAAATGGTGGTCGACCGGCGTCGGCGACCCGCGCTGCAAGATCGCGATCCTGATGGGCAAGACCGACCCGGAGGCCCCGCGTCACCGCCAGCAATCGCAGATCCTCGTTCCCATGGACACGCCCGGGGTTCGCGTCGAGCGCCTGCTCCCGGTCTTCGGCTACGAGGACGCCCCCAAGGGCCACGGCGAGGTGGTGCTGGAGGAGGTCCGGGTCCCGGCCGGGAACCTGATCCTCGGCGAGGGGCGCGGCTTCGAGATCGCGCAGGGGCGCCTGGGTCCGGGCCGCATCCACCACTGCATGCGCACCATCGGGGCCGCCGAGGTCGCGCTGGAGGCCATGGCGCGCCGTCTCGTCTCCCGGGTCGCCTTCGGCAAGCGGATCAGCGAGCAGTCGGTCTGGGAGCAGCGGGTCGCGGAGGCGCGGATCGACATCGAGATGACCCGCCTCCTCTGCCTGAAGGCGGCCGACATGATGGACAAGGTCGGCAACAAGGGCGCCAAGCTCGAGATCGCCATGATCAAGGTGGCGGCGCCCCGGGTGGCGCTGAAGGTGATCGACGACGCCATCCAGGCCCATGGCGGGGCCGGCGTCTCGGAGGATTTCGGGCTCGCCAGGATGTACGCCCATATCCGCACCCTGCGGCTCGCCGACGGGCCGGACGAGGTGCACAACCGGTCGATCGCCCGGCTGGAATTCGGGCGCTACACCAACAGAAGCGAGGCGGAGCGCGCATGAGCGACGCCGACATCTTCTCCGGCGTGAAGCCGATCGAGCCGCGCCACCGGATCGACGAGGCGCGGCTCGCCGCCTGGATGGAAGCGCATGTGCGCGGCTACGCCGGACCGCTCACCGTGCAGCAGTTCCGCGGTGGCCAGTCGAACCCGACCTACCGGCTCGACACGCCGGGCCAGGCCTACGTGCTGCGGCGCAAGCCCTTCGGCCCGCTCCTGCCCTCGGCCCACGCGGTGGAGCGCGAGTTCCGGGTGATCGGCGCCCTCTACGGCGAGGGGTTCCCGGTGCCGCGCCCCTTCGCGCTGTGCGAGGATCCCGACATCATCGGCGCTGCCTTCTACGTGATGGAGGCGGTGGACGGCGCCGTGCACTGGGACGGGGCGTTGCCCGGCCTCGATCCCCACGCCCGCCACCGGCACTATGCCGGCATGATCGCGACGCTCGCTCGGCTCCACGCCATCGACCCGGAGGCTGCGGGGCTCTCCGATTACGGCCGGCCCGGCAACTACTTCGCCCGGCAGGTCGACCGCTGGACCCGCCAGTACCGCGCCGCCGAGGACGGGCGCCTGGAGGATGTCGAGCGACTGATCGCGTGGCTGCCCCGGACGGTGCCGGAGCAGCAGGGCGCCTGCGTGGTCCACGGCGATTACCGTCTCGACAACCTGATCTTCTCCCGCGACGGCGGCGTCAGCGCGGTGCTCGACTGGGAGCTGTCGACCCTCGGCGATCCGCTGGCCGATTTCAGCTACCTGCTGATGCAGTGGGCACTGCCGGCCGACGGGCGCAGCGGGCTCGGCGGCCTCGACCTGACGGCTCTGGGCATCCCCACCCGGGACGAGGCGGTGGCGCTCTACTGCCGGGCTGCGAACCGGAAAAACCTGCCCGACCTCGACTGGTACTTCGCCTACAACCTGTTCCGGCTGGTCGGCATCCTCCAGGGCGTGGCGGCCCGCGCCAAGGCCGGCAATGCCGCGAGCGAGCACGCCGCCGCCATGGCGGCGCGCGTGCCGAAGCTCGCCGAAGCGGCCTGGCGCTTCGCCGAACGGGCGGGGGCCTGAAGATGGAGCTGTCCGGCCGCGTCGCCGCCGTCACCGGGGCCGCGAGGGGCATCGGCCGGGCGCTCGCGGTCGCGGCCAGGGCCCGGGGCGCGACGGTCGTGGCCCTCGACCGGGACGGGGCCGGGGCGCAGGCCGTGGCGGCGGAACTCGGCGGGCGGGCCTTCGCGCTCGACGTGGGCGACGCCGAAGCGGTCAGTGCGATCCTGGCGCGCATCGAGGCCGAGACCGGGCCGATCGCGCTCTACTGTTCCAACGCGGGCATTTGGAGCGCGACCCCGATCCGGATCTGGCCACCTCCGCCGACCCGGAGAGCTGGGCGCGCGCCTTCGCGGTGAACGTGATGGGTCACGTCCACGCCGCGCGGGTGCTGGTCCCGCTCTGGCGCGCCCGCGGCGATGGCGCGTTCCTCGGAACGGTCTCGGCGGCCGGGCTCTTGAGCCAGATCGGCAGCGCCACCTACGGGGCGACGAAGCACGCGGCGCTCGCCTTCCTGGAGCATCTCGCGATCGCCCACGCCGAGGACGGGATCCGGGTCGCGGCCCTGTGCCCGCAGGGCGTCGACACCGCCATGCTGGGGGAAGCCAGCGCCGCGTCGCGCGACGGCGTGCTGGCGCCGGAGGCCGTGGCCGAGGCCGCGTTCGACGGGCTGGCGGCGGGGCGTTTCCTGATCCTACCGCATCCGCAGGTGGCCGAGTACGCCCGCCGCCGGGCCGAGGACCCCGAGCGCTGGCTCACCGGCATGGCGCGACTGCGCCGCTCGATGCGGGTGGGGGCGTGAGGATGGGCGGCGTCCGGCGACAGCGTCCGCGGCCGGATGCGGCGCGGGTGCCCTCTCCCGCACGGGAGAGGGGGCGCGTCGCGACCTTCCTATCCTGTGGAACGAGGATCGAAGCCGTTCGCCGCTTCATCCAGCGCGGAGCCGTGCCATGTCGCTGTTCGATCTGACCGGCAAGACCGCCCTCATCACCGGCTCGTCGCGGGGCATCGGACGGGCGATCGCCCTGCGGATGGCCGAGCACGGCGCCCGGGTGGTGATCTCGTCGCGCAAGCGCGAGGCCTGCGAGGCGGTCGTGGCCGAGATCGAGGCCGCGCACGGCGCCGGCCGCGCCGTGGCGATTCCGGCCAGCATCTCGGTGAAGGCGGAGCTGGAATCCCTCGTGGCCGAGACCGAGAGCCGGCTCGGCCCGGTTGACGTGCTGGTCTGCAACGCCGCCAGCAATCCCTATTACGGGCCGCTCGCCGGCATCTCCGACGCGCAGTTCCGAAAAATCCTCGAGAACAACGTCCTGTCGAACCACTGGCTGATCCAGATGGTCGCCCCCGGCATGGTGGTGCGGCGGGACGGCGCGATCGTGATCGTCTCCTCGATCGGGGCGCTCAAGGGCTCGCCGGTGATCGGCGCCTACAACGTCTCGAAGGCCGCCGACCTCCAGCTCGCCCGCAACTACGCGGTGGAGTACGGGCCCGCCAACGTGCGGGTGAACTGCCTGTGCCCGGGGCTGATCCGCACCGATTTCGCCCGGGCCCTGTGGGAGGATCCCGAGATGCTCGCCGCCACCACGGACGCCGCGCCGCTCCGCCGGATCGGCGAGCCCGACGAGATCGCGGGCGCGGCCGTGTTCCTGGCCTCGGCGGCCGGCCGGTTCGTGACCGGCCAAGCGCTCGTGATCGATGGCGGCGTGACCATCGCCCGATGAGCCCCGATCCCCGCATCCCCGCCGGCTGGCCGGCCCTGACGTTCCGCGAGGCCGAGGCGCGGCTCACCGCCTCAGGTGGGCCCTTCGCCATCGCCACGGTGCCGATCCGGGGTGTGCCGACCCGGATCTGGGAGAAGGCACCGCCGACGCTGGGCGACCTGTTCCGGATCGCCCGGGGGCACGGGGACAAGACCTTCGTGGTCTACCAGGACGAGCGCGTGACCTTCACGGGCTTCGCCCGCGCCGCCACCGCCCTGGCGCGGGCTCTGGTCGAGGCCGGCGTGCGCAAGGGCGACCGGGTCGCCATCGCGCAGCGCAACCTGCCCGAATGGCCGGTGAGCTATTTCGGCGCGCTGCTCGCCGGCGCCATCGCCACGCCGCTCAACGCGTGGTGGACCGGGCCCGAACTCGCCTACGGCCTGCAGCATTCCGGGGCGCGGGTGCTGATCGCCGACGGCGAGCGCTTCGACCGGATCGCCCCGCACCTGCGCGAATGCCCGGCCCTGGAGCGGGTCCTCACCACCCGGACCGCGCCGGACCTCCGGGCGACGCCGCTCACCGACATCGTCGGCCGGGTCCACGACTGGGGCGCCCTCCCCGACCTGCCCACGCCGGACGTCGCCCTCGACCCGGAGGACGACGCGACCCTGTTCTACACCTCCGGCACCACCGGCAAGCCGAAGGGCGCGGTCGGCACCCACCGGGCGGCCGCTACCACGGTGATGGCCTACCCCTACTCGGCGGCGCGCAGCGCCCTGCGCCGGGGCGAGGCGCCGCCGAAGCCCGACCCGGCCGCGCCGCAGCGGGCGGCGCTGCTGGTAATCCCGCTGTTCCACGTCACCGGCTGCCACGCGAGCCTGGGGGCGGCCCTCTACGGCGGCCACCGGCTGGTGATGATGCACCGCTGGGACGCCGCCGCGGCCCTCGACCTGATCGAGCGGGAGGGCTGCACCAGCGCGGGCGGCGTGCCGACCATCGCGTGGCAGCTCGCCAGCGCGGCCCGGGAGGCCGGCCGGCCGCTGCCGACCCTCGAGGGCGTCACCTACGGCGGCGCCCCGGCCGCCGGCGACCTCGTGCGGGCGCTGGGCGAGGCCCTGCCGCGGGTCGTCCCGGGCACCGGCTGGGGCATGACCGAGACCTCGGCGACCTTCACCCACCACCAGGGCGAGGATTACCTCGCCCACCCGGAATCCTGCGGACCGCCCCTGCCGGTCTGCGAGGTGCGGATCCTCGATCCCCTCGGGCAGGATCTGCCGCCGGGCAGCGTCGGCGAGCTGTGCGTGAAGGGCCCGAACGTGGTCCGCGGCTACTGGGACGACCCGGCCGCCACCGCGGAGGTCCTCTCCGAGGGCTGGCTGCGCACCGGCGACCTCGCCCGCGCCGACGAGGAGGGCTTCCTGACCATCGTCGACCGGATCAAGGACATGCTGATCCGCGGCGGCGAGAACATCTACTGCTGCGAGGTCGAGAACGCCCTTTACGCGCACCCGGACGTGATCGACGCCGTGGTGCTGCCGGTGCCCCACCCGACGCTGGGCGAGGAGCCCGGCGCCATCGTGGTGCTGGCCGAGGGCGCCGAGACCGACCCGGAGGCGATCCGCGCCTTCGCGGCCGAGCGGCT
The DNA here is from genome assembly GCF_900107945.1 of Methylobacterium sp. 190mf. NCBI lineage: Bacteria > Pseudomonadati > Pseudomonadota > Alphaproteobacteria > Hyphomicrobiales > Methylobacteriaceae > Methylobacterium > Methylobacterium sp. 190mf. The sequence continues at coordinate 25,032 of NZ_FNVI01000020.1, forward strand.
CGCGGCGTTCAAGGTGCCGGTGCGGATCGAGATCTGGGACGGGCTCCTGCCCCGCAATCCCGCCGGGAAGATCCTGCGGGCGCCCCTGCGGGCGGTGTTCGCGGCGGGCTCAGCTCAGAACGGCTCGCCCTCGTCGTCCGGGCGATAGACCCGCAGGGTCCGGCCGTCGGGGAACTGCACCGTCCGGCGGTGGACCACGACGTAGCCGGCGGCCTGGGCGCTGCTCAGGCGGTCGAGGCGGTCGTCGGTGTAGCCCTGGGTGTAGCCCTGGGCGTAACCCGGCTCGTAGCCGTAGCCCGGCCCGTAATTGTAGGCCCGGTAGCGGGCGTAGCCCTCCGGGGGCGGCGGCGCGGCGGCGACGGCCTGCGGGGCGGCCCGGACAGACCGGGCCGGCGCGGCGGCGACGCGGGCCCGGCGCGGCGCGGCGGCGATCCGCTTGGGCGCCACCGCCGCGCGCGCGGCCTTCCGCTCCGGCGCGCGCCGCACCGCCACGGCCTTCCGCCGGGCGGTGGCCGGCCGTGTCTCGGTCGCGGCGGCCGGCGTCCCGGTTGGAGTCGCGGCGGACGGTGCCGGCGGGGCGGCCTTCGTGTCCGTGGCCGGCGCCTTCGGGGACCCGGCCTTGTGGGCCGGCGGATCCGTCCATGTCGTGGCGACGGATTCGGCGGAGGCGCCGCCGATCCCGAGGACCAGCATGAGGGCGGCGAGGCTCGTTCGCGCACCGTGCGGCATGGCGCCCTCCTGTCATCGCGGGGTTTCGGACAGATCCGCGGAGCAGCGCGACAATAGATCGAACCGCTGCGCAGGGGAATCGCGTCGCTGCATTTCCACCAGGATCGCCGAAACACGTTTAATACGGATGACGCTCGGCGCCGGACGCGGCCGAGCCGTCCGACGACCGGTCGCGGGGTACGGCGCGCGACGTGCCCAGCGCCGTCCCCCGCGACGTCCCCCGCGACGTGCCCCGCGACGAGAGCCCGCGGAACCCGCGGCGCCGCGCGCGGTTGCCCCGCCATGTCCGCCCCTGCCGATGCGTCCTCCGGCCCCCCGCCCGGCCTGCGGGTGAGCGTCGATCTCAACCTGTGCCAGGCCTATGCCCAGTGCTGCTACGCGGCGCCGCGGCACTTCCGCATCGAGGGGCACGAGGCCCTGTTCTACGATCCCGCCCCCGCCGCGCGGGACAGGGACGACATCGAGCGGGCGCGCGTCGCCTGCCCGGTCCAGGCGATCCGGGTCGAGGATCCGGAGCGGGGCGCCTGATGGCGCGCGATTCCGAGCGCGTCCTGATCGTCGGCGCCGGCCTCGCGGCCCTGCGCGGGGCCGAGGCCCTGCGCGAAGCGGGCTTCTCCGGCCCGCTGACGATCGTCGGCGACGAGCCGCACCGGCCCTACGACCGGCCGCCGCTCTCGAAGCACGTCCTCACCGGCGCGATCCCCGCGGATGCCACGACCCTGCCGGGGGTCGGCGCCCTCGCGGCGGAGTGGCAGCTCGGCAGCGCGGCGCGGCGCCTCGACCGGCAGGCGCGCACGGTCGGCCTCGCGGACGGGCGGATCCTCCCCTACGACCGCCTGCTCATCGCCACCGGCACCCGCGCCCGGCCCTGGGCGAACCCGCACGAGGGCCGCCTCGCCGGCGTCTTCACCCTGCGCGGGCGGGACGACGCCGCCGCCCTGCGGCGGGCGCTGGCCGCCGGCCCCGACCACGTGCTGGTGATCGGCGCCGGCTTCATCGGCTGCGAGGTCGCGAGCCTGTGCCGGCAGCTCGACCTCCCTGTCACCCTGGTCGAGCCCGGCCTGACGCCGCTGGCCCGCATCCTCGGCAGCACCGTCGGGGCGTTCATTGGCGCGATCCACGAGGGCCACGGGGTCGCGCTGCGCTGCGGCCGCGAGGTCGAGTGGCTGGAGGGTCGGGACGGCCGGCTGGTGCGCGCCCACTTGGTCGACGGCAGCAGCCTCGCGGCCGACGTCGCCGTCATCGCCCTGGGGGCCGTGCGCAACACCGAGTGGCTCGACGGGTCCGGCCTGTCGGCGGATCCGGGCGGGGTCGATTGCGACGCGCGCGGCCACGTCCTCGATACCGAGGGCCGGCCCGACCCGCACATCGCCGCCGCCGGCGACGTGGCGCGCTTTCCCCACCCCCTCTACGACGGCCGGCGCGTCGCCCTGGAGCACTGGAGCCACGCGGTGGCGCAGGGCGTCCATGCCGGCCGTCTGCTCGCCGGCGCGGAGCCTGAAGTCCCTTACGGCGCCCTGCCGACCTTCTGGTCGACGCAGGGCGACCTCGTGGTGAAATCCGTCGGCCTGACCGAGGGCGCCGACGCGGTGGCGATCACACAGGGCGATCCGGCGGCCGGCCGCTTCGTCGCCACCTACGGCCGCGACGGGCGCTGCATCGCGGCGGTCGCGGTGGATTCCGCCCGCTGGCTGCCGGCCCATGCCGAGCTCGTGGAGGCTCGCGCGCCGTTCCCGCCCGAGGACGCCGCGACCGACCGGCCGAAGCGCGTCACGGTCCACGAGCCGGGCTTTCCGTAACGCGTCGGGAAACGGAACCGGCCCATCGGGCGAAGCCTTTGTCGTTGCAGCATCTTTCCCGAGGGCCGGTGGCCGCCATCCGGGTCGATGCGTGAAGGAGACCGCATGCCCGACGCCACCCTCCTCGACCAAGTCAAGGACTTCGCCAACCGGCCGAACCCCTACCCGGTCTACGCGAAGCTGCGGGAGAATCCCGTCTCGCGCCAGGACGACGGCACCGAGGCGGGCACCTGGGTGGCGGCGACCCACGGCACCATCGCGCGCCTGCTGCAGGACCCGCGGGTCAGCTCCGAGACCCTGCCCCCGGCCGACCGGCCGCGCACCGGCAATCCCCTCACCGACCTGATCGTCAAGCCGCTCAAGGACTGGATGATGGACCGGCACCGGGTCTTCATCTTCCGCGACCCGCCGGACCACGACGCCCTGCGCTCGGCGGTGATGCACCAGTTCTCCCGCGAGCGCGTCCAGGCGATGCGCGCCCGCTCCGACCGGCTGGTGGCCGACCTGCTCAACGAGAAGTGCGGTGCCCGGGAGATCGACGCAGTCGACGACCTCGCCTACCCGCTGCCCGTGACGGTGATCTGCGAGCTGTTCGGCGTGCCCCGAGAGGACGAGCCGAAATTCCACGGCTGGGCGACGCAGCTCGCCACCGCGCTGGAGCCCGACAGCCTGTCCGACCCCGAGATCCGCGCCGCGAACAGCCGGACCTTCGACGCGATCGGCGGCTACATGGGCGACCTGATCAGGGAGAAGCGCAGGCACCCGCAGGACGACATGCTGTCGGGCCTCGCCAACCACGCCACCCCGGCCGGCGTGAAGATGGGCGATTACGACCTGATCGCCACCTCGATCCTGATGCTGGTCGCCGGGCACGAGACCACCGTGAACCTGATCACCAACGGCCTGCTGACCCTGCTGCGGCATCCGGACGAGCTGGAGCGCCTGCGTCAGGACCCGCTCCGGGCCCCGCGGCTGATCGAGGAACTGCTCCGCTACGAGCCGCCGGTGCAGTTCCGGACGCGGCGGACGCTGTCGCCCATCGACATCGCCGGGGTCACGATCCCCGAGGGGGCCGATCTCGTGCTGCTGCTGGCCTCCGGCAACCGCGACGCGGCCGTCTTCCCCGATCCCGATCGGTTCGACCCGGACCGCAGCGGGATCCGCCATCTCGGCTTCGGCGGCGGCCTGCACTACTGCGTGGGCGCGCCGCTGGCCCGGTTCGAGGCCGAGGCGGCGCTCACCGCCCTCGCCCGCCGGCTGAAGGCGCCGCGCCTGGTCGAGGACCCGCCACCCTACCGGCCGGGCGCCGCCCTGCGCGGCCCGGAGCACCTGCGGGTGGCGATCGACGGGATCGCCTGAGCCGCGGGCGGACCGGACGGCCAACCCGAGCATCGATGAGACCGCCGACGCGACGAAGACGAAAGTCCGTCGCCGTAAAGTTGTTTGCCTCGCTAAAGTCGCGATCGTCCGGCCTGGTTACGCTGGAGACGGAACCGGCGGGTTGAGACGATGGCTCAGGGGTTTGCGCGCGCTGCATCGCTGGCGCGCACGGTGGGGACCACGGTGCGCAACCTCGCCCTCGGGCGCGACGACGTCCCGCCCCTCGCGCCCCACCTGCCGCCCGCGCCGTCCCACACGGTCGACGCCGACATTCCGGTCGATATCGGCTGCATCAAGGTGTTCCGGGCCGAGAGCTTCCCGGAATCCGGGCCGAGCCCCTGGCTCGATCAGCCCGACGCCCTCGACATCGTCGCGCGCCGCGTCGCGCGCCGGGAGATCACGCCCCGGCAGGCCGAGATCTGCCGGTCCTGGGTGGAGCACGGCTACTACGTCCTGCGCGGCGCGATCGATCCCGACACGATCGACGAGGTCTGGGCCGCCTACGAGGCCGCGATCGCCGGCGGCGACCTGACCCTCGCCCCCGAGAAGGCGGCGCCGGACGATCCCCATCCGGGCCGCTACCTCAACCCGCACCTGAAGGTCGAGGCGATCGACCGGCTGCTGAAGCACCCCGTGCTGATGAACTTCAGCAGCATGGTGCTGGGCCGCCCCGCGATCCCGTTCCAGACCATCGCGTCCCACAAGGGCAGCCAGCAATCCGAGCACTCGGACTCGATCCACATGACGACCTACCCGCTCGGCTACCTGGCCGCCTGCTGGGTCGCCATGGAGGACATCCACGCGGATGCGGGGCCGCTGGTCTACTATCCCGGCACCCACCGCCTGCCGTACCTGTTCAGCCACGACGTCGGCATCACCACGGACGAGTTCCGCGAGCGCGGCTACGGTGCCTATTCCGAGCGCTACGAACCGGCGATCAAGCAGGAGATCCGGGAGCACGGGGCGACGCCGGCCTACTTCACGGCGCGCAAGGGCGACGTGCTGTTCTGGCACGCGAACCTGCTGCACGGCGGTTCCGCGCGGGCCGACATGCAGCGCTCCCGCAAGGCCCTGGTGCACCACTACTTCGCGGAAGGCTGCATCTGCTACCACGACCTCTCGGCGACGACGTCGGCGGTGCACGGCCCCGTCGAGAGCCTGCCGACCTGCGGCGCGTCGAGCCCCGACATCGCGGTGCGCGAGCGGATCAGCCTGTAAGGGCGGGGTCGCCGGGCGGTCCGGCGACCCCGCCCTCAGGCGGCCTTCACGGCGGCCAGGAAGGTCGTGACCTCCTGGCCGAGGCTCGTCGAGTAGCGGGCCAGCTCCTGCGCGGCGCTGAGCACCTGGTCGGAGGCCGCGCCGGTCTCGCGGGCCGCCTGCCGGACGTCGGCGATGTCGGTGCTCACCGCCTGGGTGCCCTGCGCCGCCTGGGTGACGTTGCGGACGATCTCGCTCGTCGCCGCGCCCTGCTCCTCCATGGCGGCGGCCACGCTGAGCGCCACCGTGCGCATCTCGTCGATCGTGCCGCCGATCGTCCGCATCGACTCGACCGCCTGGCGGGTCTCGTTCTGGATGGCGGCGATCTGCGTCGCGATGGTCTCGGTCGCCCGGGCCGTCTGCGAGGCCAGCGCCTTCACCTCGCCCGCCACCACGGCGAAGCCCTTGCCGGCCTCGCCGGCGCGCGCGGCCTCGATGGTGGCGTTGAGGGCCAGCAGGTTGGTCTGCCCGGCGATCCCGGCGATCAGGCCCATCACCTCGCTGATCTGGTCCGTGCCGCGGGCGAGCACCTGCATCAGGGCGTTGGTCTGGGCCACGTCCGTGCCGGCCCGGTCGGCCATCGCGGAAGACTGGGCGACGCGGGACGCGATCTCGTTGATCGAGGCGGCCATCTCCTCGCTGGCCGCCGCCACGGTCTGCACGTTGCTGGAGGTCTGCTCGGAGGTCGCGGCGACGCGCACCGACTGGTCGGTGGTCCGCGCGGCGGTGCGCGTCATCTCCCGGGCCGTGGCCTCCATCTCCACCGCTGCCGCCGACAGGCCCTGCGTCAGCGCGCTGACCTGCGCGTCGAACCGGGCGGTGACCGTGTCGAGCATCTGGGCGCGGCGCATCTTCGCGTCGTTCTCCGCGAAGGCGGCCGCGTCGGCGGCGCGCTTGGCGATCAGGGCGTCCTTGAACACCTGGACGGCGCGCGCCATGGCGCCGACCTCGTCGCCGCGGCGCTGGTCGGCGACCGTCACCGCGAGGTCGCCGTCCGCGAGGCCGCGCATCGCCGCGGTCAGGCGGGTGATCGGGCGCGACAGGCCGTTGCCCACGAGCAGGAGCAGCGCCAGGATCGGCAGGGCGAGGCCGGCGGACCAGAGGCCGATGGTGATCGCGCGGTCGCGCACGGCCGCGTGGACGTCGTCCCGGTACAGGCCGGTGGCGACGATCCAGCCCCACGGCTTGAACATCTGCACGCTCGCGACCTTCTCCACCGGCACGGAGCCGCCGGGGCGCGGCTTCATGTAGTCGACGAAGCCGGAGCCGTCGCGCTTGGCGGTCTCGACCATCTCGGCGAAGTAGCGCTTGCCGCCGGGGACGTCGGTCTGGTCCACCACCTGCTTGCCGACGTTCTTGGCGTTGAAGGCGTTGGCGATCAGGTAGCCCCGGTCGTCGAGGACGAAGAAGTAGTCCTCGCTGCCGAAGCGCAGGGCGGTGATCGCCGCGAGCGCGGCCTTCTGCGCGTCGGCGACGGGCATCTGGCCTGTCCGGGCCTGCGCCTCGTAGTGGACGAGCAGGCTCTGCGCGACCTCGGTCAAGCGCTTGGTCATCAGCGCGCGGTCCTCGAGCGCCGAGCCGCGCATGTCGAGGAAGCTCAGGGCGCTGAGGGCGCCGATGGCCAGGAGCACCAGGGCCATCACGGCCGCGAGCTTGTGGCGAAGCCGGAGATCGGCGAGGCGCTGCCACGGCGCGGCACGGTCGGCGGGCGGGCGGCTGGTCTGCGTGGGGGTCATCCGAGCACCGGAAGAGGGGCCTGCGGCCGGCGGGGACTCGCCGTGGGCGCCGTACGGGCTCAACCTCGTGCATTCGGGTTAGTAAATCGCAAAGACCTGCGGCCGTTCGCCGGCAGTCAGTGGGCGAATATCGATGTCAAGTCATTGAATGCGGTACAGTCTACAGCTTTGCATGGATTAATATCGGGATCGGGCCGGGGCTTTTGAGGGCCCGCAGCTAGGCGCTCACGCTGTAGTGGATCGGCTTGAAGCTGCCGTTGTTCGACTGCAGGGCCGAGCAGGCGGTGAGCCCGATGATCAGGTCGGTCTCGGCCACGAACACGATCCGGTCCCCCGCCCGGCTGAGGGGCGGCGCCACGGAGAGCGCCCCGGTCGCGCCGTCGATCGGCACGTTCATGAAGCAGTTGAACGCCACCGGGATCGCGTCCGGCGCGATGCCGTAGGGTGCGAGCGCCGCCGCGAGGTTGCCGAAGCAGCCGCGATGCGGGTTCGCGTCGCCGTAGATGATGCGGAACGTGTCGGCCGAGCACGGCGTCAGCAGGAAATCGTGCCGGCCGACCGTATCCTCGAGGATCCGCAGCAGGATCTTCGAGCGGTTCGAGTAGAGCGGGTCGCCGGTGGTGAGGTAGATCCGGCTGGCGTAGTCGAGGGTCCGGCCCGACGAGATCACCTCTCCCGTATCGTGGCGGTTGAAGGCGAGGAGGTCGGCCACCTGCTCCCCGCACGGGTCGATCACCGTGAGGCGCTGGCCCCGGTCGAGGGTGAAGGCGACGCCGGAGCGCGGCGCGATCGTCTGCACGTCGGCCTGGCACAGGGTGGGTTGGCACATGGGGGTGGCTCGCTCCGTACTGGGGACCGGATCCGACCGGCTCAGGCGCCGCTGCCCGGCAGCCCGCAATCGAAGGGCAGGGCCGGCGGGTTCCAGTCCCGGGCCTCCGGGGCCGGTGCCGGCCGGCCCTTCATCGGGCAGCGCCAGTCCGCGTCGACCGCGCGGCCGCTGTACTGGCGCGCCTCCGAGGCCTCGCCGTGGCGCGCCAGCATCGGGTTCACGCTGCCGGCGAGGGCCTCGTCGCGCTCCAGGATCGCGGCGCGCAGCTTCTCGTAGCGTCCCTCCGCCCGCAACCGCTCGAACTGCGCGTGCAGGTTGAAGACCAGGACCGGCGACGAGAAGCGCCGCGCCGGCCGGCTCGCCTGCGGGTGCAGCCCGACGACGAAGAACGCCTCGCCGCCGAAGCTCAGGGAGAAGTGCGGGTTGTCGGGATCCTCGGCCACGCGGGCATCGTGGGGCTGGCCGAGCCAGGCGTCCTTGTCGGTCAGGGATTGCGCGCGCGCCCAGAGGTTGTGCTCGAACGCCTCCTCCGAGAGGTCGCTCGGCCCCTCGAACACGACCGCGAAGCTCTGGAACAGGTCGGGCTGCGCGCGGTACTGCGCCACGAAGGCGAGCAGCGCCGGGTAGATCCGCATGTCGTCCCAGCCCGAGGTGATGTCCCGGGCCACCACGATCCGCATCCGCCCGCGGGACAGGGCCGACTTGGCGCCCACGCAGGGGAAGGGCGGGTTCCGGATGAAGTCGCGGAAGGCCTCGGCACGGGGGTGCTCTCGGTCGTCGCGGGGGAGATGCATGCAGGGCCTGCCCGGTCTCTGCGCGGCCGGCCTCCACGCGAGGCGGCCGCTGTTCGGGACTCCGGGAACACCAACGGGAGGCCACTGTTCCGTCCTGCGACAGGTCGTCCGGGGGATAAGGTGAATCCGGCCGCGTGTGGCCAAGATCTGTGCGGATGGGTGGCCAATATTCCGTGGATCAGCGCCAGCGAATAAACATAGGTTAAGTCCGGAAAGACTCCCGGTGTCGGCGGTGTGCCGGCGCTGTGCTGCCGCGCGCGGCCTCTGCACTGGGCCGTCCCAGCGCGCGAGCGGCTCATCCCCGGCCGGCCCGCCGCGCCCGGTGCCGCGTCGCCGCCGCGGCCCCGAAGGCCTCGAACAGCGTGCGGTTGATCGGGTTGGTCGCCGGATCGTGCTCGGCGTGCCACTGGACGCCCAGCGCGAAGCCCGCCGCGTCGCGGACGCGGATCGCCTCGACCGTGTCATCCTCGGCGAGGCCCTCGATCACGATCCGGCCGCCCGGCTCCAAGATGCCCTGGCCGTGCAGGGAGTTCACTCGGATCGTCTCGCGCTCCAGGAGGCGGGCGAAGGCGCCCCCGGGCGTCAGCCGGACCTCGTGACGGTCGGCGAAGATCAATTCCAGGTCCGGGTGGATCTCGCCGTTCGCGAGGCGCGGCATGCGGTGGTTGAGCCGGCCCGGCAGATCGCGGATCTCCGGGTGCAGGCTGCCCCCGAAGGCGACGTTCATCTCCTGGAAGCCGCGGCAGATGCCGAACAGCGGCACGCCCCCCGCCACGCAGGCCTCGATCAGGGGCAGCGCCACGGCGTCGCGATCCTCGTCGTAGGGCTCGTGCGCCGCGCAGGGCTCCGTGTTGAAGCGCGCCGGATGGACGTTGGCGCGGCCCCCCGTGAGCAGGACGCCGTCCACGGTGTCGAGGAGGTCGCCGAGGTCGGTGACCGCCGGGACGGCGGCGAACATGAGCGGCAGGGCGCCGGCCACCGCGGCGACCGCCCGCATGTTGTTCTCGCCGACGATCTGCGCCGGGAAGCGGCTGTCGATCAGGCGCGCGTTGCCGATGACGCCGATCACGGGTCTCGCCATCGTTCCGGCCGCTCCTCGATCCTGCCCTGCCCGCCGCGGCAGGCTCTACGACCCACGCAAGGCCGGCGCCAGTCCCGTCCGGCTCACGGCGGCGACAGAACGCCCGCGTCCGAAGCCTCGGCGCGGAGCACCTCGGCCACGCGCTCCGGCGCCTCCTCGTGGGCGAGGTGGCCCAGCCCCCGGATCAGGCGGACGCGGGCGTCGGGCATGCGGTCGCGCAGGGCGAAGGCGGTGTCCGGCAGGATGGCCTTGTCGTCGCCGCCGACGATCAGCAGGGTCCGGGTGGCGAGGCCGGGCAGCGCCCGGTGCAGCCCGGCGAGATCCCAGTTCGCCATCATGCCCAGCGCCCCGCGGACATGGCCGGCCCGGGCGAAGAGCCGCCGGTAGAGGTCGACCCCCTCCGGGTCGAGGCGCGAGCCGGTCCCCTCGATCAGGCGCTTGGCCGCGGACCGGTCCGCCGTCCAGGCGAAGATCCGGGGGGTGAAGGGGTTGAGGAACAGGAGGCGCGCCATGCTGGGGAACAGCAGGTTCGCCGCCCCCGGCAGCGGCGCGAGAGCGCCGTTGAAGGCCGCCAGCAGCCGGGGCGCGATGGCGCCGTCGAGGCACATCCGCGCGAGGACGGCGGCGCCGGCCGAGTGGCCGGCCGCCAGGACCGGCGGCCGGCCGAGTGCCGCAACGAGGCCCGCCACGGCCCGGGCCATGCCGGGCAGCGACAGGTCGGCGTCGGGCAGCGGGTCCGTGAAGCCGTGGCCCGGCAGGTCCGGGGCGATCACGGAGAAGTCGCGCGCGAGGAGCGGCGCCAGCCCGCGCCACGAATGCGTGGCCGCCCCGGTCCCGTGCAGGAGCAGCAGCGTCGGGGCGTCCGGAGACCCGTATTCCTGGACGTGCCAGCGGAGGCCGGCCGCCTCCACGAAGCGGCTGGCCTCCCGATGGGGCCAGTCCCGGCCCTCCACGGCCCAGTCGGGCCGGTCCGCATCGAAGCCGGTCAGCATGCGCGCGTATCCTGCACTGCGGCATAGCCGGACGATCCGGGGGCGACGGCGGCGCTATCGTTCATAGCCGGAAGTATTTCGTAACACTGAACAATCCTATGCGGCGGCCGCATGCCACCGGTGAGCGGAGACCGATTGCTGCGCTGCAACAGCAACGGCATATCTCGGGCGAGCAAGAACAAGACGCGTCCACCAACTCCGGAGAAGGTCATGATCCTCTTCACCTCCTCGACCCAGAACATCGCCGCTCCGGTCTCCGGCGGCTGGAGCCTCAAGGCCATCGTCCGCGAGATGCTGAGCTCCTGGCTCGCCCACCACCAGCGCCTCGCCGACAGCGGCATCGGCGGCGACCTCTGACACCCTGTCGCGGGGGTGACGGGCGCGGCGCTCAGAGCGCCGCCCGCACCGCCGCGCTGAGCTGGCCGGCCTCGGCCCGGGGCAGCTTCAGGTAGCGGGCGCCCATCGCGTCCGCCACCGAACGGGCCTCGTCGCCCCGCGTGCCGGTATCGACCACGAGGGCCGGCAGCCCGGCCGCACGCAGGGCTCGGGCCGCCTGCAGGGCCTCCGCGCCCGCCCGGGCCCGTCCCCCCTCCCCCGACCGCGCGACGTTGGCGCGCCCGTCGGTCAGCAGCACGATCGCCGGCCGGCTGCCGCCGCGGCGCACGCCCAGAGCCACCGCGACCGCGGCGTCGATCCCCGCCGCGAGCGGCGTCCCGCCCCCGCCCGGCAGTCCCGAGAGCCCGCGCTTGGCCCGGGTGAGCGACCGGGTCGGCGGCAGGACAAGATCCGCGCCGGTGCCGCGGAACGCCACCAGCGCCACCCGGTCCCGCCGGACATAGGCCTCCGCCAGCAGCAGCTCGACCGCGCCCTTGGCCTCCGCCAGCCGCTCCAGGGCGGCCGAGCCCGAGGCGTCCACGCAGAACACCGTGGTGGTCTCGGTCCGCTGCTTGAGGATCCGGATCCGCAGATCGTCCCGCCGCACCACGATGCGGCGCGCCTCCCCCTCTACTCTGCGGACGGCCTGCCAGGGCGCCGCCGCCCGCAGGGTGGCGAGCAGGTCGAGCCGTCCCCGCCGCGGGTCGCCCCGCCGGCTGCCCACGGGGCGGCCGGTGCGGGCCGAGGCCGCCTGCCCGACCCGGCCGGCCTTCGCGGCCGGGAGACGCTGCGCGCCCGCCAGAAGCTGGTCGAGGAGGTTCGGCGGGATCGCGGCGCGCACCGCCTCCAGCACGACGTCGTCGGGTGCCTCTGCGGCCGGACCCGACGCCTCCTCCGCGTCGTTCGGCTCGGGCGGCTCCGCCGGCGCCTCCGCGGTCTCGGGGGCGGGCTGCTCCGGTGCGGGCAGGCGCGTCGCCCGCGGCGCCAGGACGAGGCGCCCGGCCGCCACGATCGCCCCCTGGCCGATCGGCCCGTCTCCCGCGAGGGCGCGCGCCACGCGCGCCGCCAGGATCGGGCCGCGCAGCGACGCGATCCCGAAGGCCTCGGCCAGGGCGCAGAGGCTCCCGACCGGGTCGGGCTCCGGCGCGCCCGGGGCGGGTTCCGGCTCGGCCGCCGCGGCGTCCGCGAGGCCGAGCCCGCTCAGGTCCAGCCGGAAGGCGAGGCGATCGGCCAGCGCCTCGGCGACCGTCTCGTCCGCCACGCCCTCGTCGAGGAGGATCAGGCCGAACCGGGCGCCGCGGTCCGAGACCGTGCCGGTGTCGAGGGCGGCGGCGAGCCGCGACGCGGTGCCCGGAGGCAGACGCTCGGCCATGGGGACGACGACGATCCCGCCATCGGCCTCCGCCAGCAGGCCGGCCCGCGCGACGGGGCGGCCCGCCGCCAGGGTCGCGGCGAGATCCAGGCCGCCGAGCAGGCCGTCGTCGCCGATGCCGGGCGGCAGGCGCCGCCAGGGCGTTCCCGGGGGCAGCGCCGCCCGCACGCTGTCGAGCCAGCGCTCGCGCACGGGCCCGGCGGGGGCCCGCAGCACCGCGCCGCCGAGCCCGTGCGGGTTCGCGGCGAGAAGCCGGGCGGCCAGGCGGGCATCGGCCCAGGCGCAGGTCGGTGTCCCTCCCTGCTCTGCGGGACGGCGATGTTCAGGCATCGGCTCGAGCGGGGCGCGACAGGGCCCCGCTCCCGAGCGGGTGCCGAGGGTCAGACACGTCCATCGGACCCCGACGCGGGCGACGGAGCGCGACCGGCCCCCTCTCCCGGGCGGGAGAGGGTCGGGGTGCGGGATGCGGAGTTCCAGGACTGAGCAGACGCGCGCGACGCGTTCGGGCCGAGCCTCGTCCGGCCGGTCCCCGTCCTCCACCCTGTCCCTCGCCCGCACGGGAGAGGGGCCCCGCGCTCCGTTCCGCGCCGACTCGGCCGGAGCCGCGCGATGAACGCCCTCGCGCTCGGGGCGCGCGCAGCGGCGCCGTCACGCGAAGACCTCCGCCAGCGCCCGCTCCACCCGGGCGGTGGATCCGGATTCGTCGAGCGGGTTGCGCCGCAGCCGGTGGCGCAGGGCGGCCGGGGCGATGCGCCGGAGGTGATCGTCGGTGACCATCGCGGCGCCGTCGAGCGCCGCGAGCGCCCGGGCCGTGCGCATCAGGGTCAGTTCCCCGCGCAAGCCATCCGTCCCGAGGGCGAGGCAGAGCCGCGCGGCGCGCTCCAGGGCGGCATCCGGCACGGTGACCGATGGCAGGCGCTCCCGTGCCAGCAGGATTCTTTTTTGAATCTTTCGCTCTTCGCCTTCACGGGCAGCACAGAACCCCTCCGGGTCGCGCTCGTAGGCGTCGCGGGCGCGCACCACCGCGATGCGGGTGGGGATGTCCCTCGGCGTCGCGACCTCGCAGGCCAGCCCGAACCGGTCGAGGAGCTGCGGCCGCAGCTCCCCCTCCTCCGGGTTGCCGGAGCCGACGAGGACGAACCGCGCCGGGTGGCGGAGCGACAGGCCCTCGCGCTCGACCGTGTTGACGCCGGAGGCCGCCACGTCGAGCAGGAGGTCCACGAGGTGGTCCTCGAGGAGGTTGACCTCGTCGATGTAGAGGAAGCCGCGGTTGGCGCGGGCCAGCAGCCCCGGCTCGAAGGCCTTCACGCCGGCGCCGAGCGCCCGCTCCAGGTCGAGGGTGCCGACCACCCGGTCCTCGGTGGCGCCCAGCGGCAGGTCCACCACCGGCACCGGTTTTTTCTCGGACTTTCTCCGCGCGCCCGGCAGGCTCGCGCAGTGCGGACAGGATTCTGCGGGACTTTCGGGATCGCAATTGTACGGGCAGCCGACCACCGCCCGCATCGGCGGCAGCAGGGCGGCCAGCGCCCGGATCGCCGTGGACTTGCCGGTGCCGCGGTCGCCGAAGACCAGCACGCCGCCGACCGCCGGGTCCACCGCCGCGATCAGCAGCGCCTGGCGCATCTCGTCCTGGCCGACGATGGCCGAGAAGGGGAAGGTGGGCACGCGATGACTCGATGCTGCGGGGGCATCCAACCCACCCCCTCATCCTGAGGTGCCGCAGCGTAGCGGAGGCCTCGAAGGAGGTCTCCAGAAGACGTGCGATGGCTGGAGCCCTCCTTCGAGGCCCGCTGACGCGGGCACCTCAGGATGAGGGCGAAGGTGGGAGAAGGGAACCCCCGCCCGCGCTTACTCCGCCGCCTTCTGCCGGAGCCCGATCCGGCCCCAGATCGTGGTGAGCGCCTCGACCAGATGGGCGATGTCGGCGTCGGTGTGCAGCGGCGACGGGGTGATCCGCAGGCGCTCGGTGCCGCGGGCGACCGTCGGGTAGTTGATCGGCTGCACGTAGATGCCGAACTCGTCGAGCAGGGTGTCGGAGATCCCCTTGCAGAGCACCGGATCGCAGACCATCACCGGCACGATGTGGCTGTCGTTCGGCATGGTCGGGATGTCGGCGGCCTCCAGCGCCTGCCGGACCTTCGCCACCCGCTCCTGATGCCGGGCCCGCTCGACGCCGCTCTCCTTGAGGTGGCGGATCGACGCCGCCGCGCCCGCCGCGACGGCCGGCGGCAGCGAGGTGGTGAAGATGAAGCCCGACGCGAAGCTGCGCACGAAGTCGCAGAGTTTTTCCGACGCCGTGATGTAGCCGCCGTGCACCGCGAAGGCCTTGCCGAGCGTGCCCTCGATCACGTCCAGCCGGTGGGCGACGCCGTCCCGCTCCGAGATGCCGCCGCCGCGTGCGCCGTAGAGGCCGACCGCGTGGACCTCGTCCAGGTAGGTCAGCGCCCCGTGGGCCTCGGCCACGTCGCAGATCTCGGCGATCGGCGCGATGTCGCCGTCCATCGAGTAGACCGACTCGAAGGCCACCAGCTTCGGCCGGGCGGGATCGACCAGCGCGAGCTTGCGGTTCAGGTCCTCCGGGTCGTTGTGGCGGAAGATGTGGCGCTCGGCCCGCGAGAACCGGATCCCCTCGATCATCGAGGCGTGGTTCTCGGAATCGGAGAAGACCGCGCAGTTCGGCAGGCGCGACGCGAGGGTCCCCAGCGCCGCCCAGTTCGACACGTAGCCGGAGGTGAACAGCAGGGCCGCCTCCTTGCCGTGGAGGTCGGCGAGCTCGCGCTCCAGCAGCACGTGGTAGTGGTTGGTGCCCGAGATGTTCCGGGTGCCGCCGGCGCCCGCGCCGCAGCGGTCGATCGCCTCGTGCATCGCCCCGGTGACGGTCGGGTGCTGGCCCATGCCGAGATAGTCGTTGGAGCACCAGACCGTCACGGGCCGGGTGCCGGCCGCGTGGTGGTGGGTGGCGTGCGGGAAGTTGCCCGCGTGGCGCTCGAGGTCGGTGAAGACCCGGTAGCGGCCCTCGCGGTGGAGCCCGGCGATCTCAGCCCCGAAGAAGGTCTCGTAATCCATGTCGCCTCTCCCCGAACAAATCCTGCGGGTTGATCCCGCCTGTGACACCGGACTTCGCACAAGACCAGTTCCAGATTGGTGGACGTGCGTCGCCCGCTCGTGATCCCTCGGCCTACATGTGGTCCGGCGGCCCGGCCGCTTCCCCGGGCGCCCGGGCCGGCAGGCTCCAGCGCCACAGCTCCGCTGAGGGCAGCGGCAGCATCAGGAACCAGTGCTCCAGGGTGGCGAGCGCGGTCAGCGTCGCCAGGACCGTGAAGCCGATCAGCTCGTGCTCCAGCAGGTCGGCACCCAGCGCCGCGCGCCCGAGCAGGGCCGCCGCGATGGTCCCGAGGCTCACCGAGACCGGGAACAGCAGGTTCATCGGCTTCCGGGACAGGTAGCAGGCGAGGTAGCCGAGATGGTCCGGCAGGAACTCGGCGTGGAGGTTGCGCACCCCCAGGAACAGGTTGAGCCGCGCCGACAGGTTCATCACCACCAGCGTGCCGTAGGTCCACAGGGCGAAGCGGTTGGGGCTGCCCCAGACCAGCGCCAGGATCGCGAGGCCGCCGACCACGATGGCGAATTCGTGCCACAGGCTGGTGGCGAGCGCGGCGAAGAACCGGTCGAGCCCGCGCACGCTCGGCGCGCAGGCGACGGGCCGCGGGCCCGACAGGAAGCCCATGTAGTAGCTCATCTCCTGCCAGCCCCAGACGACGAGCGCCGCCGTGAAGGCCGTGTAGGCCCCCGTGGCGCTCGTGTCGGCGGCGCTGGACCGGATCGCCACCAGGGCGCCGGCGAGCAGGAGGGTCGCCCCGGCCATGCTCCACGGATGCGTCCGCCGCGGGGCGTGATCGAGCAGCAGGATCAGCCCGGTGGAGAACCACCAGAGCAGGACCGCATACAGGACCGGGGCGGCGTAGGTCCCCATGCTACCAGACCGGCTGGAGGCGGATGTCGGCCGGCAGGGCGTTGGCCTTGACGGGCAGGAGATAGAGCCGCGCGAAGGTCACGGCCGCCCGGGCGGCGTGGAGGCCCTGCAGGGCCTTGCCGACGAGGCCGCCCCGCGCCTTGGCGTCGGCGATCGCCCGGGAGCAGGCGAGCAGCCGGTCGAGGCCCGCCTTGAACTTCGGGTTGTCGATATCGAGTTCCAGCGGGAAGGTCTGGCGGGAAATCTCCGAGGTGATCCGGAAGACCTTGAAGTCGTAATCGCTGGGATCGACGCCGAGCGCGGCGTGGAAGGCCGGGCGGTGATGGTCGCGCACGTACATCGTGGCGAAGACGGCGAGCAGGAAGAACCGGATCCAGTAGCGGTTCACGCCGCTCGTCAGCTTCGGGTTGGCGCGCATCAGCAGCGCGAAGGCCTCGCCGTGGCGGAACTCGTCGTTGCACCACAGCTCGAACCACTTGAAGATCGGGTGGATGCGCCGCTCCGGGTGCCGCTCCAGCTCGCGGAAGATCGTGATGTAGCGGGCGTAGCCGATCTTCTCGGACAGATAGGTGGCGTAGAAGATGAACTTCGGCCGGAAGAACGTGTACTTCTTGGACTTGGTGAGGAAGCCCAGGTCCACGCCGATGCCGAAATCCTTGAGCGTGTCGTTGATGAAGCCGGCGTGGCGGGCTTCATCCCGGCTCATGAAGCCGAACAGCTCCTTGATGTCCTTGTTCTTCGCCCGCTTGCGCATCTCGGCGTAGAGGACGCAGCCGGAGAACTCGGCGGTGATGGACGACACGAGGAAGTCCAAAAACTCCTTCCGCAGCTCCGGCTCCATCTTCGACAGGTCGCAGTCGAACTCCTCGTTGCGGGTGAAGTGGCGCTTGTTCGGGTCGGAGCGCAGCTCGGCGATCAGGATGTCCCAGTCGCGCCGCACCGGCTCGACGTTCGTGCGGTCGAGCTCGTCGAAATCGGTCGTGTAGAAGCGCGGGCTGAGGAAGGTCGTCTCCTGCGCCGAGCGGGTCGATTCATTGATCGGCGTCTTCGGGACGGGCTGGCCGGAGGGTGGCGGGACGGGTGCGTTCACAGCTTCCTCCTCTCGGAAAAGCTGACCTCGTAGAGTTCGGTCAGCTCGAGATGCGCGATGAGCTTGGTCCAGGCCCGCTCCAGCGCGCCGGCCCGCGTCACGGTGGCGGTGCGCCGCACGGTGAGGCGCTCGCCGTAGGGCACCGAGGTCGGCGCGTCGTGGACCTGGACCTCGTCGCCGGGCTCGATCTCGAAGCCGGCATCGAGGGTCACGTGCGCGTGCAGGCTCTCGGGCGTCTGCTCGATCTCCACCGTGCAGGGCACGGTGACGGTGCGGCTGCCGAACAGGCCCATCACCGCGTCTCCGCGGCGGGGGCGCCCGGCACGGGCATCAGCCGCGCGAAGGCCCCGGCATTGGTCGGCCCGAAGGCCTCCAGGGGCACCCGGCGGCCGGTGGCCTCGTCGGCCAGCGCGAGGCGGCCGTCGTCGTAGCGGGTCAGGCTGAAGGGCTTCTCGGGGCCGAGGCCCTCCCGCTGGCGGGCCTGGGCGAGGCCCCGCAGGGTCCCGCGCAGGAACCCGTCCTCGCCGGGACGGATCCAGGCGACGATGTGCCGGTCGGCGACGTCCCGCAGGGCGATCGAGCCGTCGACCTGATCCTCGGCGCGGAACTCGAGGCGCTCCACCACCTTGGCGGGCGGCAGGGCGACGAGGCCGACCTTCTCGCTCCGGCCGATCAGGACCGCCAGCATGGTGAAGCCCATCAGCGCGCCGGCGCCGATCATCAGCAGCGCCGGTGCCGGTCCCGCGACCGCCATGGCCCGGCTGGCGCCCTCCGCCCGCTCGCCCATCGTGCCCCTCCCTATTCGGCCGCGACGAGGCGGCCGGGATTCTCGTCCGCTCGGCCGAGACGCGCCACCCGAACCGGCGGCGCGGTGCCGTCGGCATGGGCCTCGAGGGCGCGTGCCAGCAGCGCCGCCGCGGCGTCCGCGTCCGGCACCGAGCGCAGCATGGGCTCGGTCCGGGCGAGATGCCAGGGCCGGACATGCGGCCAGATGTGAAGGTAGGCGATCCGGAGGCCCGGCCGCAACCGCAGCGGCAGGTCGCCGCTGCCATCCGTGAAGGCCCGCAGGGCCGCCGTCTCGATCTGCGCGAAGGGCAGGTTGTGGGTCACCGGCAGGGCGATGCCGGCCTGCAGCACGACGCGGCGGTTGGTCACCGTGTAGAGCGTCGTCCGGTGAGTGAGCCAGGCGAGCAGCCAGAGCAGCGCGACGGCGCCGGCGCCGATCACCAGGGTCGGCGCCACCACCTTGATCGCCGCCGCGGGCGAGCCCGCCGCGAGGCCGAAGGCCACGGCGCAGACCGAGAACCACGCGATCACCAAGCGGGCGTGGAACACCCGGACCAGCAGGCCCGCGGTCGTCGGCGCACCCTGCCAGAGGATGCGCTCGCCCGCCGGCAGCGGGCCGGGCAGACCCCGCAGGGTGCCCTCGGGGAGGAAGTCGCCGCTCATATCAGGGGCTCCGCCCGGGCCGGCGTCGCGTAGAGCGTGCCGGCGCCGAAATACGAGATGATCCGCTCCTCCTCGAGGAAGGTCACGCTGTCGGGGTCGCGGGTGCTGGGGATGTCGGCGAACTGGCTCGCGAGCAGAGCCTCGGTCGTCACCGTCTTGGTGAAGCCGCCGGCCCGGCAGAACGTTGTCGGCATCAGCCGGCGCCCGCCCGTCGGGAGCTCGACTTCGTAGTAGCGGATCAGCGACTCGCCGCGGTCGACCCAGACGTCGCTGATCACGCCCGCGACCGCGTTGTCGGTGCCGAACACCGTCATGCCGATCGGGTTCGGGCCGTCCTCGTGGATGACGAAGTTCTTCGCCACCCGCAGGGGCACGATGCGGATCTCGTCGTCCCAGGTCCGGTCGTGCACGTCGTGCCGCAGCACCCAGGAGCCCGGGCCGACGCCGGCCTGGAGCGACGTCTCCGTGCGCTCGTAGGGGGCGCCCGGCCAGGGTTCGACCTTGCGGGCCGGGATCCCGGTCTCGATGTCGTCCCGGCCATGAACCGCCTGCGGCGCGTAGGTCGTCTCGCCGCCCGGCAGATGGAACGCCTTGGACCGGGGGATCAGGATCGGGTCGTCCGCCTTGCGGCGGCCGACCGTCTCGTTCTCCAGCGGGTAGCCCTCGCGCCGGTCCTCCCGGCGCAGCCAGAAGACCAGCCCCGCGAAGAAGAGGAAGAACGCGTAGAGTACGACCTGGGCGACGTCGACGTAACCCGTAAGTGCGCCGGTTGGCATGGCTGTCCTCCCCAAGTCTCAGGCTGTGCGGCCGGCGAGGCCGTCGGTGATGCTGTCTCGAACTCGTATCCGGGCGTCCTCACGCACCAGCGGTCCGAGCGCGAGCAGCGCCGCGAACAGCAGGGCGATCTCGATGTGGTAGACGATGAGGTAGCCGATGGCGGGCTCGTTCATGCCCTCGCCGAGCACCCCCGACTGGGCGATGGCGCCGCCGACGTCGCGCACGAGGCCGCTCGCCGCGATCGACAGCCCGGCCGCGGTCGCCTGCACGGCGCCCCAGGCACCGAGGGCGAGCCCGGTATCCTCGGGGCCGGCGCGGTTCATCGAGGCGGTGAGCGTGCCGTGGGCGAACAGGCCGCCGCCGAGGCCGATCAGGCTCACGCCCGCGGCGAACAGGTCGGCCGAGGCGAGCGGGGCGGCGAAGACCACTGCCGAGAAGGCCAGGATCCCGATCCCGACGCCCACCGCGGAGACGCGGAACGGGTCGCCCCCGCGCCCGAGCCAGCGCGCCGCGACCAGCAGGCCGAGCCCGCCTCCAGCGGCCAGCAGCGCGGTCAGCGCCGTGGTGGCCGCCACCGAGAGGTGCAGGATCTGACCGCCGTAGGGTTCGAGCAGGATGTCCTGCATCGAGAAGCCCGCCGTGCCGAGGCCGATCGCCACGAGGCGTCGCCGGGCGGTGCCCTGCCCCGCATAGGCCTGCCAGGAGGACCGGAAGTCGCGCTGCGGTGCCGTCCGCGTCCGGTTCGGATCGCGGGGCTCCTGCTTCCAGAGGGCGAACCCGTTGAGGATGATCGTGACCAGCGCCGCGCCCTGGATCACCTGGATCAGCCGGACGGGTGAGAAATGGGCGAGGAACAGGCCGAACAGCACCGCGCTCGCCATCATGCCGAACAGGAGCGCCGCGCAGAGCAGCGCCACCACCTTCGGGCGCGCGTGCGCCGGGGCGAGGTCGGTGGCGAGCGCCAGCCCGACGGTCTGGGTCGTGTGCAGGCCCGCGCCGACCAGGAGGAAGGCGAGCGCCGCCGCGAGGTTGCCGACCCAGAGCGGCCCGGTCGTGTCGCCCGACAGGATCAGCAGGGCGAACGGCATGATCGCGAGGCCGCCGAACTGGAGCAGCGTGCCGAACCAGATGTAGGGGACGCGCCGCCAGCCCAGCACCGAGCGGTGGGTGTCCGAGCGGAAGCCGACCAGCGCCCGCAGGGGCGCGAAGACCAGCGGCAGCGCCAGCATCATCGCGACGATCCAGGCCGGAACGCCGAGCTCGACGATCATCACCCGGTTGAGGGTGCCGATCAGCAGCACCGCGGCCATGCCGACGGTGACCTGGAACAGGGCGAGGCGGAGCAGCCGTCCCAGCGGCAGCTCGGCGGTGGCGGCGTCCGCGAAGGGAAGCAGCGCCGGGCCGAGGCGCATCAGGGCCTCGGTGAGCTTGCGGGCGGGGGTCATGGTCGCGCCCCGGGTGTCATTGGCCGACCATCCGCGCGGTGAGGCAGGGCGCGCGTCAGCGCCACCGCGTTCGACAGGTAGAATCCGCTGTTGATCCGGTGCGACCGCGCCCAGGCGAAGCCGTCGAGGGCCCTCTCCGAGGCGATCCGCCGCCGCAGCCCGCCCTCGGTCACCGGCACGATGGCGGGCGAGCGATCGCCGCGCGGGAAGAACTTCCCGGCCGCGTGCATCACCGTCAGGAGCGCCGTGCGCGGCGCTACGGTGAACAGCACCGAGCCGTCCGTGCGCGCGCCTAGCACCGCCAGCGCCCGGGCGATGTCGGCGGCGCGGTAGTGGATCAGCGAATCCATCGCCACGACGTGGTCGAACCGGCCGAGCGCCGGATCGAGCATGTCGCCCACCCGGAAGTCGATGCGCCCCGCGCCCGCGATCGCCGGCAGCCGCTCCTGCGCCAGCCCGATCAGCGTCGGCGAGACGTCGATCGCCACCACCTCGGCGCCCCGCCGCGCCGCCTCGACGCTGAGCGCCCCGGTGCCGCAGCCGGCATCGAGCAGGCGTGAGCCCGTCATGTCGGCCGGGAGCCAGGACAGCAGCGTCGCCCGCATGGCGTCGCGCCCGGCCCGCACGGTGGCGCGGATCCGGCTCACCGGGGCGTCCGAGGTCAGGCGCGACCACGCCTCGACCGCGGTGCGGTCGAAG
Organism: Methylobacterium sp. 190mf; assembly: GCF_900107945.1. Lineage (NCBI taxonomy): Bacteria > Pseudomonadati > Pseudomonadota > Alphaproteobacteria > Hyphomicrobiales > Methylobacteriaceae > Methylobacterium > Methylobacterium sp. 190mf. The sequence continues at coordinate 46,809 of NZ_FNVI01000020.1, forward strand.
TAGGTGGTCAGCTCGCCCCGGCGGGCGTCGTAGCTGGCGCTGGCCATCGGTCGAACTCCAGACTCAATCGAAACCGAGGAACTCGAACAGGTCGCGGTCCTTCATGGGGATTGCCTCGCAGGGCTCGCCCCCGGCCCAGAGCGTCTCGGCGAGCCGCATGTACTCGGCGGTCACGGCGTCGAGCTCGGGCGACGAATCCATCTCGAACAGGGTCGACTTCTTGAGCCGCGAGCGCCGGACCACGTCGAGGTCGGGGAAGTGGGCGAGGCGCTTCAGGCCGACCGCGTCGTTGAACCGGTCGATCTCGTCGGTCTTGGCCGAGCGGTTGGCGATGACGCCGCCGAGCCGCACGCCGTAGTTCTTGGACTTGGCGTGGATCGCCGCGACGATCCGGTTCATCGCGAAGATCGAGTCGAAGTCGTTGGCGGTGACGATCAGCGCCCGGTCGGCGTGCTGGAGCGGCGAGGCGAAGCCGCCGCAGACCACGTCGCCGAGCACGTCGAAGACGACGACGTCGGTGTCCTCCAGGAGGTGGTGCTCCTTGAGGAGCTTCACGGTCTGGCCGACCACGTAGCCGCCGCAGCCGGTGCCGGCGGGCGGGCCGCCGGCCTCGACGCACATCACGCCGTTGTAGCCCTCGACCACGAAATCCTCGACCCGCAGCTCCTCCGAGTGGAAGTTCACGGCCTCCAGGGCGTCGATCACCGTGGGGGCGAGGCGCTTGGTCAGCGTGAAGGTCGAGTCGTGCTTCGGGTCGCAGCCGATCTGCAGCACCCGCTTGCCGAGCTTCGAGAAGGCCACCGACAGGTTCGACGAGGTGGTCGACTTGCCGATCCCGCCCTTGCCGTAGACCGCGAAGACCTTGGCGGTCTCGATCTTCAGGTCGGGGTCGAGGGCGACCTGAAGGCTCCCCTCCTCCTTCCGGGCGACGACGGGATTGCGGATCGCGATGTTCATGCGGCCACTCCTGCGGTGACGCCTTCCAGGCGGTCCTCCAGCTCCTCCTCGGCCCGGTCGAGGGCGTCGCGCATCTCTGCGTCGGGGGTCCAGAAGCCGCGGCGGTGCGCCTCGATCAGCCTTTGGGCGACCTTGGCGGAGGCGGTGGGGTTCAAGGCGGCCATGCGCTCGCGCATGTCCTTGTCGAGGACGTAGGTCTCGGTGATCCGCTCGTAGATCCAGGGCTGGACCGCGTTGGCGGTGGCCGACCAGCCGACCGTGTTGGTGAGATGCGTCTCGATCTGGCGGACGCCCTCGTAGCCGTGGCCGAGCAGGCCCTCGTACCATTTCGGGTTGAGCATCCGGGTGCGCGTCTCCAGCGCCACCTGCTCCTCCAGGGAGCGGACGCGCCCCTCCCCGCGGGTCTGGTCGCTGATGTAGATCGGCACCGACTCGCCCTTGGCCCGGGCCACCGCCCGGCCCATGCCGCCGAGCCCGTCGAAGTAGTGATCGACGGAGGTGACGCCGACCTCGACCGAGTCGAGGTTCTGGTAGGCCATGTCGACGGAGGCCAGCACCGCCTGCATCAGGGCGCGCTGCGGCGCCGGGCGGCCGGTGCGGCCATACGCAAAACTCTTGCGGCGCGAGAAGGTCTCGCAGAGTTCCGCGTCGTCGTCCCAGTTCCCCGAATCGACGAGGTGGTTGACGTTGGCCCCGTAGGCGCCCTCGGCGTTGGAGAAGACCCGGAGCGCCGCCGTCTCCAGGTCGCAGCCCTGCTCGGCCTGGATGGCGAGGGCGTGCTTGCGGACGTAGTTCTGCTCGAGCGGCTCGTCGGCGATCGCCGCGAGGTACGAGGCCTCGGCCAGGAGCTTCGTCTGCAGCGGCAGCAGATCCCGGAAGATGCCGGACAGGGTGACCACCGCGTCGATGCGCGGGCGGCCGAGGGTCTCCAGCGGGATCAACTCGGCGCCGCTCAGGCGGCCGTAGCCGTCGAAGCGGGGCGCGGCGCCGATCAGCGCGAGCGCCTGGGCGATCGGGCCGCCCTCGCTCTTGAGGTTGTCGGTGCCCCACAGGACCAGCGCGACGCTCTCCGGGCAGGGCTTTCCGTCGGCGGCGAAGCGCTCGAGGATCCGGGCGACCTGCCGGGCGCCGTCCGCCACCGCGAAGGCCGAGGGCAGGCGGTAGGGGTCGAAGCCGTGGAGGTTGCGGCCGGTCGGCAGCACGGCCGGGTTGCGCAGGATGTCGCCGCCCGCCACCGGCGGCACGAAGCGGCCGTCGAGCGCCCGCAGCAGCGCCGGAACTTCATGGTCGCGGGACAGCAGCCGGTCGGTCTCGGCGAGGTTCTTGAGTGTCTCGCGGTTGGTCTCGTCGGCGGAGAGGCCGGAGGCCTTGAGCGCCGCCTCGATCCCCCGCCCGGCCACCAGGGCCTCGATCCCGGCCCGCTCCGGCTTCACGCCGTGCGCCGACTCGGCGAGCGCCAGGAGCAGATCGACCCGCTCCTCTTCCGGCGTCCCCTGCCCGACCACGTGCAGCCCGTGCGGGATCAGGGTCTGCTCCAGCTCCTGCAGCGCGGTCCAGAGGCCTGAGACCCGCGCCTCCAGATCGCCGCTCCAGCCCGGATCGGCCGCCACGAGGTCGACCGCCGCGCCCTGATCCTGGATCAGGCGGGCCAGGGTCTCGCGCTCGCCCGCCGCCTCGGGGCCGAGGCCGCGCCAGCGCTCGATCGAGCTCTTCAGGTCGATCAGCCCACGGTAGAGCCCGGCAGCCGCGAGGCTCGGGGTGAGGTAGCTCACCAGCGTCGCGGCCGAGCGGCGCTTGGCGAGCGTCCCCTCCGAGGGGTTGTTGGCCGCGTAGAGGTAGACGTTCGGCAGCGCCCCGATCAGACGCTCCGGCCAGCAGGCCTCGGACAGGCCGGTCTGCTTGCCGGGCATGAATTCGAGGGCGCCGTGGGTGCCGAAATGCAGCACGGCGTCGGCAGAAAAATCCTCGCGCAGGTAGCGGTAGAAGGCCGAGAACGCGTGGGTCGGCGCGAAGCCGCGCTCGAACAGCAGCCGCATCGGATCGCCCTCGTAGCCGAAGGCCGGCTGGACCCCGACGAAGACGTTGCCGAACTGCGCGCCGAGGACAAAGATCTCGGCGCCGTTGGTCTGGTGGCGGCCGGGCGCCGGGCCCCACTGGGCCTCGATCTCGGCGAGGTAGGGCTCGCGGCGCAGGTGATCCTCGGCCGGGATGCGGGCGTGGACGTTGGCCTGGGTGCCGTAGCGTTTGGTATTGCCCTCCAAGATCGCCGCGCGCAGGGCATCGACGTCTTCCGGGATCTCGACCGTGTAGCCGTCCGCCGCCAAGCCCTTCAGGGTGTTGAGCAGCGAGGCGTAGACCGACAGGAACGCGGCCGTGCCGGTGGCGCCGGCATTGGGCGGGAAGTTGAACAGCACCACGGCGAGCTTCCGCTCGGCCCTCGCGGTCCGGCGGAGGGAGACCAGACGTGCGACCCGCTCGGCGAGGCGGGCCGCCCGCTCGGGATGGACCCGCATGTCCCGGGCGTTGTCGCTGCCGGAAGCGGAGGACCGTCCGCCGAACACCATCGGGGCGGTGGCGCCGTCGAGTTCGGGGATAGCGACCATCATGGTCGCCTCGACCGGCGACAGGCCGCGGTCGCCTGCCTCCCACTGCTCCAGGGTCTGGAATTCCAGTGCCTGGGCGGCGAGGTAGGGCACGTCGAGGCGGGCCAGCATCGACTCGGCCGCGGCGGCGTCGTTGTAGGCGGGGCCGCCGACCAGCGAGAAGCCGGTGAGCGAGACCAGCGCGTCGATGCAGGCGCGACCGTCCTTCATGAAGAAGGAATCCACCGCCGGGCGGTTGTCGAGGCCGCTGGCGAAGGCCGGCACGACGTCGAGGCCCTGCGCCTCCAGGGCGGCGATCACCCCGTCGTAATGGGCGGTGTTGCCGGCGAGCACGTAGCTGCGCATCACCAAGAGGCCGACGCGGCCCTTCGCGCCCGCGAGGCGGGGCAGCCGTGACGGGTCGGCGCCGATCCGGCCGGGCAGGCGCGGGTGGTAGAGGCCGGTCTCGGGGTAGTCGAGGGGTGCGGGCGCCGCCGGGCCGTCACGCCAGGCGGCCCGCTCGCCGGCCGCGTAGCGGTGCACGAGGAAGCGCACCAGCGCGGCGACGTTCTCGTCCGAGCCCGCGAGCCAGTATTGCAGGGTGAGGAAATAGGCGCGCACGTCCTGGGCCGAGCCCGGGATGAAGCGCAGGATCTTCGGCAGCTTGCGCACCAGGGCCATCTGCCGTCCGGCATTGCCCTGCTGGCCCGGCTTGCCGCGCAGCTTCTTGAGGAAGTCGAGGGCGCTGCGCTTGGTGCCGCTCATGTCGAAGCGGCCGAGCTTCGTGGTCTTCACCACCTCGCCGGCCGAGAGGCAGCCGACCATCGCGTCGCAGGCGTCGCGCCGCGCCGCCAGCGCCGGCAGGATCGCCCGCACGTGCTCGTCCATGAACAGCATGGCCGAGAGCACGATGTCGGCCTGCGCGATGTCGGCCCGGCAGGCCTCCAGGGTCGCGGGGTCGTTGTCCCATTCGGCCGCCGCGTGGAAGCCCAGAACCAGCCCGGGCATCTCGGTCCGGAGGCGCAGGCGCGCCCGTTCCACCGCGCTCGCCAAGTGATTGTCGAGCGTGACGATGACGATGCGGATCGGCGGCCTATCGGCCGAAATGCGCTTTGGCATCGTAGAGGGTCTCGACGGTGATGAGCGGCAGATGCCGCTCCCGGGCGAAGGTCTCGGTGTTGGTGCGCGCCTTGCCCCGCACGAAGAACGGGATCTTCTTGAGTTCCTTCTCGGCCTCGGGCGACCACGCTGCGGCCCGGTCCAGAAGAATCGGAACGGGCGCCGGCGTCGGAGGGGTGTCGGCCGGCGCCCGTTCCGCGGCCTCGAACGCCCCGTCCGCCGGAGTCCCGTAGGACTTGCCGCCGAGATGCGAGGGGCCGACGCCGTCGTGGAATTCGGGATCCTCCCGGAACATGCCGAGGAGGTGCTCTTCGAGGCCCATCATCAGCGGATGGACCAGGGTGTCGAACAGGACGTTGGCGCCCTCGAACCCCATCTGCGGGGCGTAGCGGGCCGGGAAGTCCTGGACGTGCACCGGCGCGGAGATCACCGCGCAGGGGATGCCGAGCCGCTTCGCGACGTGGCGCTCCATCTGGGTGCCGAGCACCAGTTCCGGCGCGGCCGCGCGGATCGCCGCCTCGACGTCGAGGTAATCGTCGGTGATCAGCGCCTCGATGCCGTGCTCGGCCGCCTCGGCGCGAACCTCGCGGGCGAATTCGCGGCCGTAGGTGCCCAGTCCCACGACGGTGAAGCCGAGTTCCTTGGCGGCGACCCGGGCGATACCGATGGCGTGGGTCGCGTCGCCGAAGACGAAGACGCGCTTGGCCGTGAGATACGTCGAATCGACCGAGCGGGAGTACCAGGGCAGCCGCGAGCCGGGGCCGTCGAGCACCGGTGCCGGGTCGATCCCGGCGAGGCTCGCAACCTCCTCGACGAACCGGCGGGTGCCGCCGACGCCGATCGGGACGGTCTGCGTGAACGGCTGCCCGAAACTCTTCTTCAGGTAGTCCGCGGCCGACCGGGCGGTCTCGGGGTAGAGCACGACGTTGAAATCGGCCTCGCGCAGCCGGCCCAGATCGGCGGGCGAGGCGCCTAGCGGTGCCACGACGTTGACCGCGATGCCGAGGGTGTCGAGCAGCCGGCGGATCTCGATCAGGTCGTCCCGGTGGCGGAAGCCCAGCGCCGTCGGTCCCAGGATGTTGCAGAGCGGGCGCTGCCTGGGTTCCCGCGCCGGATGCGGGGCGGGCGGACCGGCGAGCGCCCGGACGAGGCGGTAGAAGGTCTCCGACGCGCCCCAGTTCTCCTTCTTCTGGTAGGCGGGCAATTCCAGCGGAATCACCGGGATCGGCAGGTCGAGCGCCTTGGCGAGGCCGCCCGGATCGTCCTGAATCAGCTCGGCGGTGCAGGAGGCGCCGACGATCATCGCCTGGGGCTGAAACCGCGCGTGGGCGGCCGAGACCGCCTGCTTGAACAGCTCGGCGGTGTCGCGGCCGAGATCCTGGGCGCGGAAGGTCGTGTAGGTGACGGGCGGGCGGGCGTCCCGCCGCTCGATCATCGTGAACAGCAGGTCGGCGTAGGTGTCGCCCTGCGGCGCGTGCAGCACGTAGTGCAGCCCGGACATCGCCGTGGCGACGCGCATCGCGCCGATGTGAGGAGGTCCCTCGTAGGTCCAGAGCGTGAGCTGCATGGCTCTACACCTCCAGCAGGGCGCGGCGGCGGAGCGGGCGCACGAACAGCTCCGCGAGGTCGCCGGCCTGCTCGTAGCCCTGCACGGGCGTGAACAGCAGCTCGATCGACCACTTGGTCGTCAGCCCCTCCGCCTCCAGCGGATTGGCGAGGCCGAGGCCGCAGACCGTGAGATCCGGCCGTTCCGCCCGGCAGCGGTCCATCTGGTCGTCGAGGCTCTGGCCCTCCGTCACCCGCGTGCCCGCGGGCAGCAGCTCGATCTCGGCGGCGAGATGCCCCCGGTGCAGGTACGGCGTCCCGACCTCCACGAGGTCCGCGCCGAGCTCCCGGGCGAGGAAGCGGGCGAGCGGAACCTCCAGCTGCGAATCGGGGAAGAAGAACACGCGCTTGCCGCCGAGCCTCTCGCGGTGGGGGGCGAGCGCGGTCTCGGCGCGGGCGCGGCCCGCTTCCGTGGCCTGTTCGAAGGCGGCCTCGGAGACGCCAAACGCCTCGGCGGCTGCCCGAAGCCAGCCGGTAGTGCCTTCGGCGCCTAGAGGGAACGGCGCGGGCAGCCGGCGGGCGCCACGCTCGTCGAGGGCCCGGGCCGTGTCGGTCAGGAAGGGCTGGGCCAGCAGATAGCGGGTGTTGCGCCCAACAGCCGGCATCGCGTTCGCCCGGCGGGCGGGCAGGAACCGGACATCCGCGATCCCCATCGCGGCGAAGAGCCGGAGAAACTGATCCTCCACCACGTCGGCCAGCGCCCCGACCACGAGGAGCGAAGGGACCGCCGTCTCGGCCTCGCGGGGCAGGTCGGGCACGAGGGCGGCGAGGCAGGCATCCTCCCCTTGCGTGAAGGTCGTCTCGATGCCGGAACCCGAGTAGTTCAGCACGCGTACGGGGGCGAGCCGTCCCGACAGGCGCTGGGCCGCCCGGGACAGGTCGAGCTTGATCACTTCCGACGGGCATGAGCCCACGAGGAACAGGAGCTTGATGTCCGGCCGGCGCTCGATCAGCCGGGTCACCACCCGGTCGAGCTCCTCGTTGGCGTCGGCGAGGCCGGCGAGGTCGCGCTCGTCGATGATCGCCGTGGCGAAGCGCGGCTCGGCGAAGATCATCACGCCGGCGGCGGACTGGATCAGGTGCGCGCAGGTGCGCGAGCCGACCACCAGGAAGAAGGCATCCTGGATCTTCCGGTGCAGCCAGACGATGCCGGTCAGCCCGCAGAACACGGCCCGCTGACCCTGCTCCTGGCGGAGCTCGATGCCGCCGCAGGGTGGCTGATGGACCAGGGGAGCGTTCACGGCAGCGCCTCCGCGAGGCGCGGCGCGCGACTTCCGGCACTCTCCATGCGCGCGGCCCGGAGCTTCAGGAGGAACTGGGCCGCGTTGATCACGTAGGTCGCGTAGGCCGCCAGCGCGAGGAGCAGCAGCGCCTGACCCCTGAGCGCGCCCGTGGCGAGGGCCGCGAGGTAGGCGGTGTGGAGAGCCAGCACCAGCATGCTGACCACGTCTTCCCAGAAGAAGGCAGGCGCGAAGAGCCACCGCCCGAACACGACCTTCTCCCAGATCGAGCCGGTGACCATGATCGCGTAGAGGGCCAGGGTCTTCACGACGACCGAGATCTCGGCCGCGCGCAGGCCGTCGTCGGTGGCCAGGGCGCGCAGCACCAGGACGAGGCTCACCAGGAAGATCGCGAACTGGAGGGGCGCCAGCACTCCCTGGACCACGGTCCAGAGCGACGAATCGCGCCGGCGCCGTTCGGCGGGCGTGTAGAGCGGTCGTGCCGGCCGGTCCTCGGGACCCATGCATCCGCTCCCTGGTCGTCGGCGGCGCCTCAGGCTCCGTCGTGGACAGAGGCTAGGGCGGGGGTCCGGGAAGTGTCAAGTGCGCTTGACGCTTCCACGACATGACAGTGGCAGGGATATTTTTTCTTCGAATAAGATCATTGCCAAGATCGTCAGGAAGCGTATCGTCGGCCGTGGCGGCAGAGATTGCTGCCGTTCGGCTTGTCAGACTCAGGAACTGACGGACACGAAGAATAGACGGGCGAGCAACGCCACACCGAGCGCGCGAGCGGATCCGCCGGCCCTTCCGGGACGGGGCCGTCTCAGGGAGGATGCCGATGGGAAACTGGAGGCATTTCGGTGGCCGTCTGGATCACGGTCCGTCCGCGGCCGGCTGCAGCCCCGTGAGCGACGGGCTCCCCGTGTTCCGCGAGGCGGCCCTCGGCTGGCCCGACCTGCACAGGCCTGTGCCCGACGCGCTCGCCAAGGTCGTCGAGGCGGAGATCCTGCCCCGCCTGATGCTGGCCTACCGGCCCGCCGGCCGCGCCGTCCCGGCGGACCGGGCGCCGAGCGCGCGGGAGATCGCCGACTTCAGCGCCCTGCTCCTGGCCTCCGGCCCGGTCGACCTCGACGCCCGCGTGGACGCCCTGCGCGACGGCGGCCTGCCGCTCCCGCGCCTGCTCCTCGACCTGCTCGCCCCGGCCGCCCGGCACCTCGGCGCCCTCTGGGAGGAGGATGCCTGCGACTTCCTGGCGGTGACCGAGGCCCTCGGGCGGCTCCACACCGTGAGCCGCCGCCTCTGCGCCGAGCTGGAGAGCGAATCGGTCCCGGCCAACGGGCGCAGCGTCCTGCTGCTGCCCTGCCCGGGCGAGACCCACGTCTTCGGCCTGTCGCTGGTCGCGAGCTTCTTCCGGGAGGCCGGCTGGGACGTGACCACCGCGGTGCCCGGGCCGGGGGTCGACCCCCTGGACCTGCTCCGGTCCGACTGGTTCGACGTGGTCGGCCTGTCGCTCTCCTGCGACGTCCTGCTGCCGGTCCTGACGGCGACGGTGGCGGAGGTGCGCCGCGATTCGCGCAACCGGGACGTCCGGGTGCTGGTCGGCGGCCCCTTCTTCGCGCGCCACGGCGGCGAGGCGGGGATCGTCGGGGCGGATGCCTGCGCGTCGGACGCGTGCCTCGCGCCCGCCGCGGCCGAAGCTTTGCTGGACAGACAGGCCTTGGCCTGCTGAAAGGGCCTCCAACCGACTATCACATTGCGGTGACCGTGACCCCTCAGCCCCGCCCCTCCCCGCAGTCGCCGCCCGCGGCCCTGCAGCAGGTGGCCGGCCTCCTCCAGGGTGAGGCGGTCGGGCGCATCGTCGCGGCGTCCGCGGACCTCTCCCTGGTGATCGACGCGGACGGGGTGATTCGGGACGCCACGGTCGGCGCCGATCTCGCGGCCGAGACCGTGGCGGGCTGGCTGGGCCGGCGCTGGATCGACACCGTCACGGTGGAGAGCCGCCCGAAGGTCGACGCCCTGCTGCGGGACGCTGGGGCCGACGGCATCACCCGCTGGCGCCAGGTGAACCACCCCTCGCCCGACGGCGCCGACCTGCCGATCCGCTACGCGTCGATCCGGCCCTCGGAGGGCGGCCCGATCCTCGTGCTCGGGCGCGACATGCGGGCGGTGGCCGCCCTGCAGCGCCGGCTGGTGGAGACCCAGCAGGCCCTGGAGCGGGACTACGACCGGCTCCGCGCCGCCGAGACCCGCTACCGGCTCCTGTTCCAGATCTCCGGCGAGCCGGTGCTGGTGGTCGATGCCGGCACGCGCCGGGTGGCCGAGGCCAACCCGGCCGCGGCGCGCCTCCTCGGGCGCCCGGCCAAGCGCATCGCCGGGCAGGACGCCGTCGAGCTGTTCGACCCCGCCAGCACCCGGGCCCTGGAGGCGCAGTTCGCCGCCCTGCGGGCGACCGGGCAGGCGGGCGAGATCCGGGCGGCGCTGCAGCACGGGCGCGGGGAGGTCACGGTCTCGGCCTCGCTGTTCCGGGGCGAGGGCGGCGCGAGCGCGCTGCTGCAGCTGGTCGCCGACCCGGCGACGGCGGCGCCCGGGCCCGACCAGGAGGCGCCCACCGCCGCGGTGATCGAGGCGATGCCGGAGGGCTTCGTGGTCACCGATTCGGCGCGGCGGATCCTCATGGCCAACGCCGCCTTCCTGGAACTGGCGCAGCTCGCCACGGTGGGCCAGGCCCGCGGGCGCACCCTCGACCACTGGCTCGGCCGCGACGAGACCGAGGCGCAGGCGCTGTTCGCGACCCTCGTCGACCACGGCGCCGTGCGCCGCTTCGCCACCGTCGTCCGCGGCGCCTACGGCGGCATGGAGGACGTGGAGGTCGCCGCCGTGTCGGTGGCTGGCGCCCGCCCCTGCCTGGGCTTCGCCATCCGGTCGGGCCCGCGGCGGATCGCCGAAGGGCGCCCCGGGGTCGGGCGGGAGGTGCCCCGCTCGGTGGAGCAGATGACCGAGCTGGTCGGCCGGGTCTCGATGAAGACCCTGGTGCGCGAGACGACCGACCTGATCGAGAAGCTCTGCATCGAGGCGGCGCTGCGGATCACCCGGGACAACCGGGCCTCGGCGGCCGAGATGCTCGGCCTGAGCCGGCAGGGCCTCTACGCCAAGATGCGGCGCTACGGCGTCGGCGACCTGGACGGCCCGGTCGAGGACATCTGAGGATCCGGGCGCGGCCTCCGGGCGCGGCGGGACCCGTCCCATCCCATCCCATCCCATCCTTTCCCATCCCCCGAAGGTGCGCGCGGCGGGGCGCCGGACCCCCTCGGATCCTGGCACCGAAGGCCTCGAAGATCCCGGAATCGTCCTCGCGGACGGGGGTCGCCGGGAACGCCCGGGGCGCCGCCGGAGCGCCGGAAAGCGCCCGCGCGGGCGGTCCCGCCGGCACGGTTTCTCGGTGTTTCGGATAATGTATTTCTGGTCCGCCGCTGTATTTATTCGACAAACGTCGCGCACATGCTGGCGCGCGGTGTAAATCTGGCTTGACACCCCGCCGGGCGCCGGTAGCCTCCCGTCATGACCGCTACGCCCGCCCCGAGCGCAGTCATCGAGCTGCTGAAGCCGCTCACGTGGTTCGCCCCGATGTGGGCCTTCGCCTGCGGGGTGATCTCCTCGGGCCAGCCGGCCAGCGGCCAGTGGCCGGTGATCGCCGCCGGCATCCTGCTGGCCGGCCCGCTGGTCTGCGCCACCAGCCAGGCCGCCAACGACTGGTTCGACCGCCACGTCGACGCGATCAACGAGCCGAACCGGCCGATCCCCTCCGGGCGGATCCCGGGCCGCTGGGGGCTCTACCTCGCGCTTGCCTGGACGGCGCTGTCGCTGGCGGTGGCCGCCGCGCTCGGGCCCTGGATCCTCGGGGCCGCGATGTTCGGGCTGGTCCTGGCCTGGATCTACTCGGCGCCGCCGGTGCGGCTGAAGCGGAACGGCTGGTGGGGCAACGCCGCGGTGGCGCTCTGCTACGAGGGGCTGCCCTGGTTCACCGGCGCCGCCGTCATGGCCGCCGCCCTGCCCGACCGGCGGGTGCTCCTGGTGGCGCTGCTCTACGCGGCCGGGGCCCACGGCATCATGACCCTCAACGACTTCAAGTCCGTGGAGGGCGACCGCCGGATGGGGCTGCTGTCGCTGCCGGTGCAGATGGGCTCCGAGCGCGCCGCGCGCTTCGCCTGCCTGGTCATGGCCCTGCCGCAGGTGGCGGTGATCGCGCTCCTCGTCGGCTGGGAGCGCTACTGGCACGCCGGCCTCGTCGCCGCGCTGCTCGCCGGGCAGTTCGCCCTGATGGCCCGGTTCCTGGAGAATCCCCGGGAGCGGGCGATCTGGTACAACGGCACCGGCACCACCCTCTACGTCCTCGGCATGCTGGTCGCGGCCTTCGCGCTGCGCCCGCTGGTGGGAGGGGCGTGATGGCACCGGACCCCGGCACGGGCCTCGGCTGGCCCCAGATCGTCCGCCTCGGCCTCGTCCAGACCGCGCTGGGCAGCGTCGTCGTGCTGATGACCGCCACCCTCAACCGGGTCATGGTGGTGGAATTGGCGCTGCCCGCCCTCGTGCCGGGCCTGCTGGTCGCCCTGCACTACGCCGTGCAGGTCCTGCGCCCGCGCTGGGGCTACGGCTCCGACCGCAGCGGCCGGCGCACCCCCTGGATCGTCGGCGGCATGGCGGCCCTCTGCCTCGGCGGGTTCGGCGCCGCCTGCGGCACCGCGCTGGCGGCCGAGAGCCTCGCCCTGGGGCTGGCGCTCGCCGCCCTCTCGTTCCTGTGCGTCGGCATGGGCGTCGGCGCGGCCGGGACCTCGCTCCTCGTCCTGCTGTCGGGCGGCGTCGCGCCGGCCCGGCGGGGCGCGGCCGCCACCGTCGTCTGGGTGATGATGATCGTCGGCTTCGCCGTCACGGCGCCGCTCGCCGGGCACTTCCTCGATCCGTTCTCCGGCCCGCGCCTCGCGGCGGTGTCGGGCACGGTCTCGCTCGTCGCCTTCTGCGTGGCGGCGCTCGCGGTCGCCGGCGTCGAGCGCCGCCTGCCGGTCCGGGCGCCCGAGCCCGCGGAGGCGCGCCGCCCGTTCTTCACCGTGCTGGCCCACGTGCTGGCCGACCCCGTGAGTCGGACCTTCACGATCTTCGTCTTCGTGTCGATGCTGGCCTACAGCGCCCAGGAGCTGATCCTGGAGCCCTATGCCGGCCTCGTCTTCGCGATGAGCCCCGGCGCCACCACCAAGCTCGCCGGCCTCCAGCACGGCGGCGTGCTCGCCGGCATGCTGCTGGTGGCGGCGGTGACGCTCCTCGCCCGCGGCACCGTCCTCGCCTCCCTGCGGCTCTGGATCGGGATCGGCTGCGCCGGCTCGGCCGCCGCCCTCTTCGCCCTGGCGAGCGGCGCGGCGGCGGGATCGGACTTCCCCCTGCGCGCGACGGTCTTCGCCCTCGGGGTGGCCAACGGCGCCTACGCGGTCGCCGCCATCGGCTCGATGATGGCGCTCGCCGGCCGCGGCGACGCGCGGGAGCGCGGAACCCGCATGGGCGTCTGGGGCGCCGCGCAGGGCGTCGCCTTCGGGGCCGGCGGCTTCCTCGGGGCCGTGGCGGTCGACGCCGTCCGGCTGGTCACCGCCGAACCCGTCCAGGCCTACGCGGCGGTCTTCGCCGCGGAAGGGCTGCTGTTCCTCGTCGCGGTCGTCCTGGCGGCGCGGCTCGAACCCGCTCCGGCACCGGACACGGTGCCGCTCGATCCTGCCTTCAGCGCGAGGTGAGGCCATGGCCCGGTTGGATGATGGCGGCCCCGGCCGCGACAGCTACGACGTCGTCGTGGTCGGCGGCGGGCCGGCGGGCGCCACGGCGGCGACCGACCTCGCCCGGGCCGGCCACGCGGTGCTGCTCCTCGACAAGCCCGGCCGGATCAAGCCCTGCGGCGGCGCGATCCCGCCCCGGCTGATCCGGGACTTCGCGATCCCGGACGCGCTCCTGGTGGCGAAGATCCGGTCCGCCCGGATGGTGGCGCCGAGCGGCAAGGCCGTCGACATGCCGGTGGGCGAGGGCTTCGTCGGCATGGTCGACCGCGAGCACTTCGACCCGTGGCTGCGCGAGCGGGCCGCGGCGGCCGGCGCCGACCTGCGCGCGGCGGCCTACGACCGGATCACCCGGCCCGACGACGGGCCGCCGCTGGTCCACTTCACCACCGGCGCGGGGGCCGGCCTCGCCCGCCACGCCGTCCGGGCCCGCCTCGTCCTCGGCGCCGACGGCGCCTGCTCGCCGGTCGGCCGCGCGGAGGTGCCGGGCCACGCCAGGATGCGGCAGGTCTTCGCCTATCACGAGATCCTGCGGGTCCCGGAGGCCGGCGCCCCCGGGGCCGGGTCGGTCGACGCCACCCGCTGCGACGTCTACTACCAGGGTCGCCACTCGCCGGACTTCTACAGCTGGATCTTCCCCCACGGGGACACGCTGAGCATCGGCACCGGCAGCGCGCGGAAGGGGTTCTCGCTGCGCTCCTCGATCCGGGCCCTGCGCGCCGCCACCGGCCTCGACCACGCCGAGACCGTCCGCCGCGAGGGGGCGCCGCTGCCGCTGAAGCCCCTGAAGCGCTGGGACAACGGCCGGGACGTGCTGCTCGCGGGCGACGCCGCGGGCGTCGTCGCGCCGGCCTCCGGCGAGGGGATCTACTACGCGATGCTCGGCGGCCGGCTGTCGGCCGAGGCCGCCGCCGCCTTCCTGCGGACCGGGGACGCGCGCGCCCTCGCGGGCGCGCGGAAGCAGTTCATGAAGCTGCACGGGCGCGTGTTCTGGATCCTCGGGATGATGCAGTGGGTCTGGTACCGCAGCGACGGCCTGCGCGAGCGCTTCGTCTCGATCTGCCGGGACAAGGACGTCCAGCAGCTTACCTGGGACAGCTACATGAACAAGGAGCTGGTCCGCGCGAAGCCCGCCGCCCACGCGCGGATCTTCTTCAAGGACCTCGCGCACCTGTTCCGCTGGGTCTCGCCGTGAGCCTCGCCGCCGCCGATCTGGGGCCGCCCGCGGTGGCGGCGGTCGCGGCCGTGCTGGTGGCCGTGGCCGGCGGCCTCGCGACCACGACGGACACGTGGTACCGGCGCCTGCGGGTCCCGGCCTGGAAGCCGCCGGACTGGGCCTTCGGCCCGGTCTGGGCGGTGATCTTCGCGCTCACCACCACGGCCGGCGTGCTGGCCTGGAACGGCGACGCCGACCCCGTCGCCCGGGGCGTCCTGCTGGCCGCCTACGCGGTGAACGGGGTGCTCAACATCGCCTGGAGCGTGCTGTTCTTCCGGTTCCGCCGGCCCGACTGGGCGCTGGCCGAGGTCGCGGTCCTGTGGCTGTCCATCGCCGTGCTGGTGCTGGTGACCGGCCGGGTCTCGGGCGCGGCGGGGCTCATGAACCTGCCCTACCTCGCCTGGGTCAGCGTCGCCGCCTGCCTGAACCTGCGGATCGTCCGCCTCAACGGGCCGTTCGCGGAGCCCGCCTGATGGGGGCGCTCCTCGACCCGGTCCTCGGCCCCGCCTTCGCGTCGGGCCGGATCGTCGACGGGATCCTGCTGCTCGTCGCCCTGGAGGCGCTCGCCCTCGCGTGGCTCGCCCGCCGGGGCGGCCCGCCGCTGCCGTCCCTGCTGGCCAACCTCGCCTCCGGCGCCGCGCTGATGCTGGCCCTGCGGGCGGCGCTCGTGGGGGCCGGCTGGGTCGCGGTCGCCGGGTGGATGCTCGCCGGGCTCGTCGCCCATCTCGCCGACCTCGGCCTGCGGGTCCGGGCGGCCACGGCACAACGCCGCAGCGCGGCGCCGGCCGGAACAACGCCCGCGACGGCCGCGTTCACGCGCGTCACAAGTTTCAAACAGCTCTAAAATCGGGATGGGAGACGCGGCATGCAGCGCACGAGAGCCCTCTCCTCCGGCCGCGCGGCCCCGGCGCGGCTGGCCCCGATGCGGGCCGCCCCCTTCCTCGCGGGCCTGCTCCTGGCCGCGCCGGCGCTGGCGCAGGACGGGTCGGCCGACCAGATCGAGCGCGGCAAGTACCTCGTGACGATGGGCGACTGCGCGGCCTGCCACACGGCGCCGGGCGGCAAGTACCTCGCCGGCAACTACGCGCTGAACATGCCCTTCGGCGTGATCATGACCCCCAACCTCACCCCCGACAAGGAGACGGGCCTCGGCAACTGGAGCTACGCCGACTTCGACCAGGCGTTCCGGCACGGCTACAGCAAGAACGTCGGCTACCTGTACCCGGCCTTCCCGTTCGCGTGGTTCACCAAGGTCACCGACGAGGACACCAAGGCGATCTGGGCCTACCTCCAGTCGGTCCCGGCCGTGAACGAGAAGCGGAAGGAGAGCCAGATCCCGTTCCCGTTCAGCGTCCGCACGGCGCTGGTGACGTGGCGGACGGCCTTCTTCACCGAGGAGCGCTTCAAGCCCGACCCGAAGGCCAGCGCCGAGGTGAACCGCGGCGGCTACCTCGTGGAGGGGCTCGGCCACTGCGCCATGTGCCACAACGAGAACAAGCTCGTCGGCAACTCGAGCTTCGCGGGCCGGTTCGGCGGCGGCGTGATCGACGGCTGGTACGCCCCCAACATCACCCCGGACGGCCACCAGGGCATCGGCGCCTGGACCGACGAGCAGGTGGTGACCTACCTCAAGACCGGCACCGCCCCGGGCGACCGGCCGGGCGTCGCCGCCGGGCCGATGCGCCAGACCATCATGGAATCCCTCTCCAAGGTGAAGGAGGAGGACCTGAAGGCCATGGTGGCGTACCTGCGCACCGTGCCGGCCAAGCAGACCTACAAGCCGAAGGACCTCACGGCCTTCGACACGCCCGACGCGCCCGGCGCCTCCACCTACCTGACCTACTGCTCCTCCTGCCACCAGCCCGACGGCAAGGGCATCGAGGGCGCGGTCCCGGCGCTCGCCGGCAACACCTCGGTCCAGTCCGAGGGCCCCGAGACGGTGCTGCGGGTGATCTACGGCGGGCTCGGCGCCCAGAGTGGGCTCGCCCCGATGGTGGCGATCGGCCAGCAGATGACCGACGTCGAGGTGAAGAACGTCACCGACTACATCCGCAATTCCTGGGGCAACAAGGCGCCGGTCGTGACCGGCGAGAAGGCCTCGGAGGCGCGCGCCGCCACCAAGACCATGCTGGCCGGCACGGCGCCCTGCGCGGAGATCGAGCAGGACAAGCTCAAGGCCGCCTTCGACAAGATCGGCCTGCAGGCGAGCCTGAAGGGCCTGAAGCAGCAGGACTTCGTCCCGACCCTCGCCCGGCTGGTGCAGCAGGTGAAGGCGGAGCCGACCGGGGTCACCGACGACGACATCGTCAACGGCCTGACCACGGCCTTCTGCAAGGTCGGCCGCGACGACCCGCAATACGGCAACCCGAGCTGGCCCGCGGTGATCGGCACCTTCGCGAACGTCGCCTACAGCCAGGTGAAGCACCCGGAGAAGCAGGCCGCCAACGTCCCCTCGGCCACCACGCCGCCGGCGAAGAACTGAGGCGCCGCCCCCGCGGCCCCGGCCTGCCGGGGTCTTCGGGGCCGGTTCGGGGTCAGATCGGGCGGAACGGATAAAACCGTGTTTCGTTGGAGCCGGGACGTGCCGACCTCACGCCCGGAGTCCCCGTGTCCAGCCTCGTCCGCATCCTGCTCGCGATCTTCTTCCCGCCGATCGCCGTGCTCGTCACCACGGGCTTCGGCCTTCAGTTCCTGCTGAACATCCTGCTGTGGATCCTGGGCTGGCTGCCCGGCACGGTCCACGCCCTGTGGCTGATGAACCGCGACCGGCCGCTGGTCTGAACCGTCAGGGCTTCCGGCCCTCGGGCTCGCCCTTCCGGAGGGCGGGCTTCTCCGCCTTCGCGTCGGCCTTCGACTCACCCTTGCCCTCGACCTTCGCGGTCTTCACCGCGTGGGCCCTGGCGGCCTTCGGCGCGACCGTCTCGGCGGCGTGGGCGACCTTCGCCGGCTCCGGCGCCGCCGCGGGCACGACCGCGGCGGCGACCGCCGGGGCCGCGGGCGCCGCCGGGGCCGGCTTGTCCTTGGCGAAGAGCTGGCCGAACAGCTTCTGGTAGCTGCTCGCATCGCCGTCCGCGTCCGCCACCGCGATGCGAGCGGGCTTGTCGGGCAGGGCCGCCGTGGTCTCGACCTGCGCGTCGGGATCGGCGCGGTTCGCCATGAGCGTCGTGGGCGTCGTGGGCGCCGCTGGCTCCCGCCCGTGCCCCTTGCCGCCGGCCTTCGCGGCGCGGGTCGCGGCCGCCGGCTCGGCGCCGGCCAGCATCGTGGGCTGGCCCTTCGGCGCGAGCTCGATCTCCTGCGGGCCGGCCGCCAGGGTCTCGGGTCGGCTCACGTCGCCGAGATTGTGCCGGCCGTACTCCTTGGCGTCGTAGGGCAGGACCGTCTCGGTGCCGCCGAGGCTCGCGAAGGCGCTGGCGTTCTGCGGGCGGAAGACCGGGTTCTGGCCGCCGTCCTGGTAGACGACCCGCACCGCCGGCGTGCCCTTGGCGACGAGGTCGGCGACCGCGTGCGTGTCGCGCGCGCTCTTCTCGGCCACCAGCGGGTCGACCCGCGGCTTGCACGAGCCGGCGGCCGCGTCGGCCCCGCCGAACACGTACTTGGTCCCGCACTGGCCGACCTTCGGCTCCTCGTGCAGGGCCTCGAAATAGTCGGAGCCCTCCTTGAGGTTCTGCCAGAAGGCGATGTTCGGATCGTTGCGGAACTTGGCCATGTTCTCGGCCGTCATCCGGAACGGGTAGGACTGGAACTGGAAGCTGCGCTGGCCGCCGATGAACGCGTCGCGGGCGACGGCGTAGATCTCCGCGATGGTGGCGTCGGTCATGGCGAAGCAGCCCGCCGACGAGCAGGTGCCGTGCACCATCAGGTACTTGCCGGTGCGGCCGTTGGCCCGGTCGACGGCGTTCGGGAAGCCCGTGTCGAACGAGAGATAGTACGACGAGTTCGGGTTCATCAGGCCCGGGGTGATCGTGTAGAAGCCCTCGGGCGCCTGCCGGTCGCCCTCGCGGGTCTTCGGCCCGAGCTGGCCGGACCAGCGGCAGATCGGGTAGGTCTTCAGGAGGGCGTAGCGGCCGTCGCTCCCCCGCTTCCAGATCTCCATCTCCGCCTCCTTCTTGAAGGTGCGGATCAGGATCGGGTCGGAGGGCTGCATCCCCTTGGACTGCATCAACGCGACGGTCTGGGGGGCGATCGGCGCGAGGCTGCGCGCGCTCGGGCCGTTGATCCCGGAACCGTCCTGGCAGGCGGCGAGCGACAGGGCCAGCAGGGACGCCGCCGCCAGCAGTCGCGCGGTCGCGAGACGCGCCGTCATGGGGAACCTCGATCGTCTTACGCGCGCCCGCGGGCCTTGCTGGCCGCGTCGGGTGCCACTCCCCAACCCAATAGGCTCGTTAAGCTTGCGCCTTCCTTACCGCAAGGACCCGGCTGCAACACTGGATTGTTCTCGGGTGTGGAGAGCCCGCGCATGCGCGCTATCCACAGCGCGCCGCGGCGGGGTCGCGGGACGGCGCCGTTCGAGCCGCAGGGCCGCGCGGCGATCCATGCTGTGCTCGTGCGCGGTCCCGCCCGCGGTCCGGCCTGCCGGCCCGGTGCGCGGACCGGTGGGCTCCCTGGCGGAGCGGACGCGTGCGACCGCGCCGGGCGCCCAACTTTGAGCTGCTTGCCTCGGCGGGATGAAGGCGCCACGTTCGCGGAGGCTGCCATCCGGATTCGGCCGATCGACCCGGACGGCTCGAACACGCGAACGTCGCCCATGACGGCCCTCTCGCTCGACACGCACGCCCTCGTCCGTCGCCTGCGGGCGACCGGCCTGTCAGAGGATCAGGCCGAGGCGATCACCGCGGCGATCCGCGAGAGTCGGGATTCCGATCTGACGAACCTCGTCACCAAGACCGATCTGGCCGAAGCGAAGTTCGACATCATGAAATGGGTGATCGGCTCGATCGGCTTCCAGACGATCGTCATCGTCGGCGCGATCGTTGCCCTGTCGCGCGCCGCGCATTGACGGCCGCCCCGGGAGCCGACCGTCCGCCGCCCCGCAACGTCGCCCCCGGGCGCCCGCTCAGGCGAACAGAGCCGGCCGCCGCGCCGCCTCGGCGCGGATGATCGCCACCAGCGCCGCGTCGTCGGCCGGGTCGGCGAGCCGCAGGCCGACCGGCTCCGAGGGCGTCTGCACGGTGAGCCAGCGCAGGGTGGGCCGGAGGTCGAGCGCCTCGACCACCGCCATGCGCGGGTGCCCGGTCTCGAGCTGCACGAAGGTCAGGTGGTTGCGGCTGGCGCGCTGCCCGAGCAGGTCGTCGATCGCCTCGACCACGTCGCGGGGCGTGTGCAGATGGGTCATCATCCAGAGGCGGTTGTCGGTGCCCGGCGTGTCGAGGGCCCGGCGCAGCCGGCGCACGCCCTCGGTGAGGAAGGCGTAGTCCGCCTCGCTCGTCGCCGGGTCGTGGTGGTTGAACACGCACTCGAGGCCGTGCCGCTCCCGGTAGAGGCGGTGGCGTCCCCGCCAGATGCCGGGGCCGCGCCGCTCGGCCTCCGGGATGCTCTCCAGCTGGCCCCGGTCGACGAGCGCCGCGAAGTCGTCGGCGAGGCAGTCCCGGGCCATGCCGGGCATGGAGAAGATCCAGTCGAGGGGCCCCGACCACTGGCGCAGGTCGAGCGTCTTGAGGACGTGCGCCATCTGGCAATTGCAGCCCAGGGAGGCGTGGTTGTGCCGGCCCGGCTCCCGCGCGTCGCGCCGGCCGAGCAGCCGGCCGAGCGCGCCGAACAGGCCCCCCGTCGCCCCGGGCTCGCTCACAGGGTCCGGCCGATCGCCAGGAACTTCTCGGCGCGCCGGTCGCGGACCTCGACGGGCGAGAGGCCGTCGAACTGCGCGAGGGCGTCGGCGATGGCGTCGCCCGCGGCCCGGATCGCCGCCTCGCGGTCGCGGTGCGCCCCGCCGGTGGCCTCCGGGATGATCGCGTCGATGACGCCGAGCCGCAGCAGGTCCTGGGCGGTGATCTTCATGGCGGTCGCGGCGTCCGACGCGCGGCCCTGGTCGCGCCACAGGATCGAGGCGGCGCCCTCCGGCGAGATCACCCCGTAGATCGCGTGCTCCAGCATCAGCACCCGGTTGGCGGTGGCGAGCGCGATCGCGCCGCCCGAGCCGCCCTCCCCGATCACCACGGCGACGTTGGGCACGCCGAGCGCGAGGCAGGCCTCGGTCGAGCGGGCGATGGCCTCGGCCTGGCCGCGCTCCTCCGCCTCGATGCCCGGATAGGCGCCGGCGGTGTCCACGAAGGCGAGGACCGGCAGACCGAACCGGTCGGCGGTCTCCATGAGCCGGACCGCCTTGCGGTAGCCCTCGGGCCGGGCCATCCCGAAATTGTGGCGCAGCCGCGCCTCGGTCGTCGCGCCCTTCTCCTGGCCGAGCACCAGGACCGGCCGGCCGCGGAACCGGCCGAATCCGCCCAGGATCGCCTCGTCCTCGCCGAAGCTGCGGTCGCCGGCCAGCGGCGTGAACTCGGTGATGAGCCCGTCGCGGTAGTCCACGAAGTGCGGCCGCTGCGGGTGGCGGGCCACCTGGGTCTTCTGCCAGGGGGTCAGATTCGCGTAGATCTCGGCGAGCGCCTGGCCGGCCTTGGCCTCGAGCCGGCCGACCTCCTCGGCGATGGAGACCGCGCCGTCGCGCGCGCTCACGGCGCGCAGCTCCTCGAGCTTGGCCTCCAGCTCGGCCACCGGCTTCTCGAAGTCGAGGTAGGTGCGCGTCACCGCCATCGTATCACAGGTCTTCCCGGGGTCCGCCGCGCGAGAGGCGGCGGGCGGGAGGTGTTGGCGATGGCGGGGATGGTGTCAACCGGCGGCGTGGCGGAAGCGCCCCGGGTCCGGGTCGGTCCGGGCCGCGTCAGGCCGCGTCCAGCGCCTCCCGGGCGATCCGGCGGCAATGCTCTAGGTAGCCGCGCTGGTGCGCGCCCATCAGGTCGGTGACCACCGACCAGAGCCAGCCGGGGGCGTCGGGGCCCGGGCCCGGCGCCCGCACGGCGTCGATCCAGGCCCGGCGGTCGGCCGCGCCCATCTGGCGGCCGTGGGCCCGGCCCAGGATGGCGGCGAGGTGCCGGGAGACGCGGACCGCCTCGCCGCGGGAGAACTGCTCGGCGTCGATCTTGAGATCCTGCGGCAGCAGCTCGCGGACCGTGACGGGCGTGCCGCCGATGTGGCCGGCGACCATCCGGTCGCCGAGGTTGGGCGACAGCGCCCGCGCGCCCGCGACGACGCGTTCGGCGTGGTCCGACGGCACCGCGATCCCGGCGGCGGCCGGCGCGAGGTGCGGCACCGCCTCCTTGACGTCGAGGAGGGCGAGGTTCGGACGGTCGCCGCCCAGCACCTCCACCAGGGCGGCGTAGCGCAGGCGCCCGAGGGAGCTGCAGCCCTTGATCCAGTAGGCGGCGTCGAGCAGCCGGATCTCGGCGTCGTCGGCCGCGCTGCCGAGCGCCAGGACGAGGCGGCGGATCTCCGGATCGCGGATCAGCGCCGTCAGCGAGTCTTGCTCGTCGGCGTCGAGGTCGAAGAACCGGCTGCCCCGTGGGAGCCGGGCGGCCTTGCCCTTCAGGCGCTCGCGCGAGAGGTGGCGCCAGCGCCGGCCGAGCGCCCGCCGCTTCGTCGTGACGACGATCTCGGACGGGTCGACGCCCCGCTCGGCCCCCTCGGGATCGGCGATCCCGTCGGCGTAGCCGTCCGCCATGGCGTCCATCATCCGGGCGGTGACGATGCCCGGCAGGGTCGCGTTGAGCGCCGCGGTGACCAGGGAGAGCGCGAGCCGGACGAGGTCGAAGGCCGGGTTCGCCACCACGGTCTGGTCGAGGTCGCGGATCTGGATGTCGATCCCGCCGTCCGGGCCGGCGAGCGCGCCGAGATTGCCGAGATGCGCGTCGCCGCAGATCCAGACGGGCGGCCCCTCGGGCAGGGTGCCGGCCGGCATCCCGGCGAGCAGCTCGTAGAACCGCGCCGTGCTGCCGCGGACGTAGGCGTGCGGCGAGGACGCGATCTTGCACAGGCGGCGGTGGTTCAGCACGCTCGCGTCGCGGCCGGATCGGGCCGGTACCTGCATGTCCATGGGTTCGGTCCCGCGCGCCGCTCCGCCGGCCTCGACGGGCCGGCCGAATCCGATAACACGGCGAGGCCGGCCTTTTCATCCGCGCGCGCGGGCGCGCGTATTGACGCGGGGACGCCTGTCAGGCCGCCGGTCAGGCCGCCTGCGACTCGACCCGGTTCCGGCCCGCCGCCTTGGCCCGGTAGAGGGCGAGGTCGGCCCGGCGGAGCATGTCGGCGGGGCCGAGATCCTCGCCGCGGCGCACGGCGACGCCGATCGAGACCGTCACCGACACGGTCCGGGTCGCCCCCTGCACGGTGAACGGCACCGCCTCGACGCGCTCGCGGATGCGCTCGGCGATGCCCTGCGCCTCGACGAGGCCCGCCTCCGGCAGGATCACCACCACCTCCTCGCCGCCGTAGCGCGCCACGATGTCGATCGGCCGCGTGTGATGGCGGACCCGCTCGGCGAAGCCGCGCAGCACCTCGTCGCCGGCCTCGTGGCCGAAGCTGTCGTTGATCCCCTTGAAGTGGTCGATGTCGAGGATCAGCGCGGCGAGGCTCGCCCGGCGGGCGGCCTCGTCGCCGAACAGGGTGCCGAGGTGGCTGTCGAGGTAGCGCCGGTTGTGCAGGCCGGTGAGCGCGTCGGTCACGGCCATCTGCAGGGAGGCCTGCATCGCCCCCCGGAGCGCGTCGGTGAAGCGCTTGCGCTTCACCTGGGTGCGGACCCGGGCCATCAGCTCGTTGCGGTCGACCGGCCGCATCAGGAAGTCGTGCACGCCGAAATCGAGCCCGCGGACCACCCGGGCGCGGTCATACTCCTCGGCGAGCATGATCAGCGGCATCGCCCGGGTCCGGTCGAGGGACCGGAGCTGGCTGCACAGGCGCAGGCCGTCGAAGCCGGTGAGGTCGAGGCTCACGAGGGCGAGGTCGAAGGACTCCTCGGCGGCGAGGCGCAGGGCCTCCTGCGGGTCGGGCTCGACCGTGACCACGTGGTGCTGGCGCAGGGCCCCGGCGAGGCGCTCGGCCGAGCCGGGCCGGTCCTCGATCAGCAGGATCCGGGCGTCGAGGCCGGTCTCGGCGGTGGCGAGCGCCAGGGGATCGCCGATCCCGAACTCCCGGGAGGCGAGCGCGCGCTGGCGCAGCTCGTCCGTCACGGCCTTGAGCCGCACGAGGCTGCGCACCCGGGTGAACAGGGCGGTGTCGTCCACCGGCTTGGTCAGGAAGTCGTCGGCCCCGGCGTCGAGGCCGCGCAGGCGGTCCGCGGGCTGGTCGAGGGCCGTGACCATCACCACCGGGATGTGGGCCGTGAGCGGGTTGTTCTTGAGATGCCGGCAGACCTCGAACCCGTCCATGCCGGGCATCATCACGTCGAGCAGGACGAGGTCGCAGAGGCCCTTCTCGCAGATCGCGATCGCGTCCCGGCCGTTCATGGCCGCGAGCGTGTCGAAATATTCCAGGCCGAGCTTCGTCTCCAGAAGCCTGACGTTCGGGAACAGATCGTCGACGATCAGGACACGGGCCGACATGGTTCCTCGTGCGGGCGCGGGTGAGCGGCCCGGACCGGGCGCCGTGTGCCGTGGGGGCGCGCCGCCGGTCGGCCGCCGGGGCCGGGGCGGACACGACGGGACGGACGGTTGAACCGGTCACCCGGCCCGGCGCGGCCGGGGGTCCGGTTCAACGGCACGCCTCGCCGGCGTCAACGCGGTTCAAGATAGGCCCGAACCGTTGCCAAAAACTTCGCGACCGAGATCGGCTTCGACAGGTAGGCCTCGCAGCCGCCCTCGCGGATCCGCTCCTCGTCGCCCTTCATGGCGAAAGCCGTGATGGCGATCACCGGGATGCTCTTGAGGTCGTCGTCCTCCTTGAGCCACTTCGTCACCTCGAGGCCGGAGACCTCGGGGAGCTGGATGTCCATGAGGATCAGGTCGGGGTGATGGGCGCGCGCCAGCTCGATCGCCTCGATGCCGTGGGCGGTCTTGAGCGTCGCGTAGCCGTTCGCCTCCAGGAGATCGTTGAACAGCTTCATGTTCAACTCGTTGTCCTCGACGATCAGCACCGTCTTCTTCATGATCCGTTGTCCCGGTGCGCGCCGATCATGATTAGCGGGCCGTGAAGCCCCTCCGTCACCTTTGTAGCGTTCACATGTTGATGAATGGCAAACCTCTTCAAGGGCATGAGTCGGCCGAACGGCTCGCCCTGGACGTTCTGTTGTGGATCGCTGGGGACGACGACCGTCTCCTGCCCTTCCTGGCGGCGAGCGGCCTGAGCCCCGACACGCTCCGCGCGAGCGCCCGGGAGCCGGCCTTCTTGGTCGGCGTCCTCGACCACGTGATGGGCGACGAGAACGTGCTGGTCGCCTGCGCGAACGGCCTCGGGATCAAGCCGGAGCGGATCGCCGCGGCCTGGCAGGCGCTCTCGCCGCGGCCGGACGACGCATGGGCGTGAGGCGGGGCCTCAGGGCGTGCAGCCCTTGCCCGCCTCCCTGTCGGCCCGCCCCGCCTTGGCGTCGATGTCGAGGGCGGTCATGTCGCCCAGGATGGCGAAGTCGCCGTAATCGAGCTTGAGCGCGCCGCTGACGCCGTTCTCGTAGAGGTCGAAGCCGAGGGTGTAGATCGGCGTCCGCTCCCCGGCGCCCTCGGTGTAGTAGCTGAGGCGGACCGGCCAGCGCGGCATGGTGGCCAGCGACCCGTCGCGCAGGGGCTTGTCGCGGGTCGAGCCGGAGGCCGGGGCCGGGCCGGTCGCGGCGTGGCCGATCACCGCGAAGGTGTCGTAGACCTTCCGGCCGTCGTCCGAGCCGTCGAAGACCTTGACCGCGAGGGTCGACTGGCCGGCCCGCGCTGCCTCGATCAGACGGCGCATGTGCTCGCTCGGGAACAGGACCGGCCCCTCCACGGTGAACGGCTTGGGGCCGCCCTTCAGCTTCACCGTCAGGGCGTCGCCCTGCTCGGAGGCGGTCCCGTCCACGGGGGCGGCGGGCTTGTTGTTGGTGAGCGTCGTCGTCTTGAACCGGAACTCGCGCCCCTGCCCGCCCTCGAAGGTGGTGCTGCGCATGTCGGACAGGCGCGCGCCGGTCTCGCCGGAGGACAGCTCCGTCACCTGGCGGGTCTGCATCGTGTAGCCGCGGCAGGCGTCGCCCCGGAAATCGATGACGATGCGCCCGCGGGCGCTCTCCACCGAGCGGGTGCCGCCGCCCTCGGCCAGCGACAGGTCGTAGACCGCGCGGTGGTTGGCGAGCACGATCTCGGGCGCCGGCGGCTTGGCCTCCGGTTCGGGCGCGGCGGGCGGGGCCGCGCGGGTGGGCCCGGCGCAGACGAGAAGACCGGCCGTCAGCAGTGGGAAGAGGCGCAGGCGCATGGACAACCCCGGTTCGGTCCGCCGCAGATAGCAGGCTCAGGGAATCGGGCAATGCTTGGGCCGCCCCGGCGACGCGCCGGCCGGCCTACCGGTAGCCCTCGGCCTGGAGGGCGAACAGCTCGGCGTAGCGGCCGCCCCGCGCCATGAGGGCGGCGTGGCTGCCCTCCTCCAAGACCCGGCCGCCCTCCAGGACGAGGATGCGGTCGGCCATGCGCACGGTGGAGAAGCGGTGCGAGATCAGCACCGTCGTCCGCCCGGCCGACAATTCCCGGAACCGGGCGAAGACGTCGTGCTCGGCCCGGGCGTCGAGGGCGGCGGTCGGCTCGTCCAGGATCAGGATCTCGGCCTCGCGCATGTAGGCCCGGGACAGCGCGACCTTCTGCCACTCGCCCCCGGAGAGGTCGAGGCCGCCGGCGAAGCGCTTGCCCAGCGGCTGGGCGTAGCCCGCGGGCAGGCGCTCGATCACCGGGGCCGCGAGCCCGCGGGCCGCCGCGGCGGCGATGCGGTCCGCGTCGTCGGCGGCCGCGATCCGGCCGACCGCGACGTTCTCCCCGGCGGTGAGGTCGAAGCGGACGAAGTCCTGGAAGATCGCCCCGATCCGCGCCCGCAGGTCGTCGAGGTCGTAGGCGGGCAGCGGCACGCCGTCGAGGAGCACGCGGCCCTCGTGCGGCTCGTACAGCCGGGTCATCAGCTTGACGATCGTGGTCTTGCCGGCGCCGTTGCCGCCGACCAGCGCCACCGTCTCCCCGGCCCGGACCGCGAAGGAGAGGTGGCGCAGGGCCCAGCCCTGCGCGCCCGGGTAGCGGTAGCCGACATCCTCGAAGACCAGCCCCTCCCGGATCGGGCTCGGCACCGGCACGGGCCGGGCGGGCGAGCGGATCTGCGGCCGGATCGCGAAGAAGGCGTAGAAATCCTCGAGATACTGCGCCTGGCCGGTGATCTGGGTCAGCCCGAGGAGCAGCCCCTCCAGGCCGCCGCGCAGCCGCTGGAACGCGCCGGCCAGGAAGGCGAGGTCGCCCACCGAGAAGGCGCCCGCCACCGTGCGCCAGACGATCACCGCGTAGGCGGCGTAGTAGGCGAGCGTCCCGAGGCTCGCGAAGGCGAAGCCCCAGCCGGCCCGGGCGACCGCGAGGCCGCGGTTCTCGGCGAGCAGCCGCCCCGCCACCGCGGCGTAGAGCCCGGTGACGTAGCCCGCGAGGCCGAAGAGCTTGATCTCCTTGGCGGTCTCGACGCTGGCGCCGAGGTAGCGCAGGTAGTCGATCCGCCGCCGCTCGGGGCTGCGGATCCAGGCGAGGCGGTAGCCGGCCTTGGTGAAGTGCCACTCGTTGAGCACCGCCGGGACCAGGGCGGCGGCGATCAGCACGACGAGCCAGGGCGTGAAGGCCGCGACCCCGACCGCCAGGGTCGCGAGGGTCAGGAGGCCCTGCAGCTGGCCGAACACCGTGCCGATGAGGCCGGTGCGGCCGCTGACCTGCCGGCGGGCCCGCTCCAGCCGGTCCTGCTGGGCGCTGTCCTCGAACTGGGCGAGGTCGAGCTCGGCGGCGTGCGCCATCAGCCGCAGGGAGGCCGCGTTGGCGTAGAGGTCGCCGATCAGGGTCTCGACGAGGCTCGAGAGCCGGCCGGTCAGGTCCGAGAGCAGGGCGAGGCCGAACTCGGCGGCGACGAGGCCGGCGAGCCGCGCCCGGCCGGGATCGGCGAGCCACGAAGCGAGCCCCGCCTCCGGCGCCGGCCGGGCGTGCTCGGCCACGATCCCGTCGAGGATGAGCTTAGCGAGGTAGAGGGTCAGGACCGGCAGGCAGGCCGCCACGAGGCGCAGCGACAGGCTCGCCGCCAGCAGGCGCGGGCTCGCGGCGGCGATCTCCCGGAACAGGGTCGGCAGGTAGCGCAGGGCGCCGACGCGCGCGCCCAGGCGCTTGCCGAGTCGCTCACCCAGCCGCCGACGCAGTCCCGCCCCCGGCCGCGGTACGGGCCCGCTCATACCCTGGGGATGACCCGCCGGGTTTGGGGCGTGGATTGGACGACGTGCAAGGATATCATTAACTGTAGATGCATATAGTTTTAATCCTCGTCGAGTGGTGCGTGCTCAGCGGTCCTGCAATCCTCAGAGTTTCGGTTCTCCTCATCATTGCCGGCATCCTCGCGGCGGTGGTGCAGGCCCTGCTGCCGAGCCCCGCACCCGGACCGGCGATTCCGCCCGCGTCCGCTCCGGAAACACCGGCGGCCCCCCAGCCCTCGGCCACGGTCCGGCGCGTCGAGCCGCCTCCCGCGGCTCCTGCGGCGCCGCCCGCCCCGGCCGCTCCGTCCGCCCCGCCCGCGGCGGCGGTCGAGCCTGCCCCCGCCCCGCCCGGCGGCGCTCCGGCGCCGACGCAGATGCCCTCCGACGCGACGGCCTTCCCCGCCGAGCCGCTCCCGCGGGAGGCGCAGCCCGATCCGTCGGCGCAGGAGGCGGCCGGTCAGGCCGAGGTCGACCGGGCGGAGGACAGCGCCGGTCCCCGGGCCCTGGCCATCCTCGATCTCAACACCGCCTCGGTGGCGGATCTCAATCACCTGCGCGGCGGCGGCGCCATCGGCCGGGCGATCGTCGCCAAGCGGCCCTACACGTCGGTGGAGCAGCTGCTGTCGAAGCGCGTGCTCAGCCGGTCGGTCTACGAGAAGATCAAGGATCAGGTGACTGTGCGGTGACCGTGCGGTGACCGTGCGGTGAGCGGCCGCGGCCCGGCGACCCGCTCCGGCCCGCTCCGCCTTGCGGCGTCCGAGGATATAAATTAGCGCTGTGCGGGATATCCCAGGGGTCCGCGCATGCCGCTCTACGTCAAGGATCCGCAGGTCGACGCCCTCGCGGCCCAGCTCATGGCGTTGCTGGGCACGAGCAAGACCGACGCGGTGCGCCGCGCGCTTCAGAACGAGATCGCCCGCCAGACGAACCGGCCCGATCTCGTCGAGCGGACGGCCGACTTCGTCCGTGCCCTGCACGAGCGTGCCGGTCCGGACCGGAAGCCCGCCGACGCGGCGTTCATCGACGGTCTGTACGAGCGCACCTGAGGCGGGACCCGATGTTCGTGGATGCGTCGGCCCTCACGGCGATCCTCACCGACGAGACGGATGCGGCCGCCCTGGCGGCCCGGCTTCAGCGGGCGCTGCGCCGCGTGACGTCGCCCCTGGCGGTCTGGGAAACCGGCGTGGCCTTGGCGCGCCACCTCGATCTCCCGGTCCCGGCCGCCCGCGAGGCGGTGCACGCCTATCTCGACCTCGCCGGCATCGAGATCGTGGCCGTCCCGCCGGAGGCCGAAGCGGGCGCGCTGGACGCCTACGACCGCTTCGGCAAGGGCCGGCACCCGGCCGGCCTGAACTTCGGCGACTGCTTCGCCTACGCCTGTGCCCGCGCCCACGGCATCCCGCTGCTCCACAAGGGCAACGACTTCCCGCTCACGGACATCGAGACCGCCTGAGGCCGACGGTCCGCGCGCGGGACAGGCGGGGCGCGGCGGGCGGAGGACTGCCGCCGCGCGCCCTCAGATCTTCGTGCCGAAGATCTCGGCCACCTGCGGGATGTCCTTGTCGCCGCGGCCCGACATGTTGAGCACCATGAGGTGCTCGGCCGGGCGCTGCGGCGCGAGCTCCAGGATCTTGGACAGGGCGTGGGCCGGCTCCAGGGCCGGGATGATCCCCTCCAGCATCGAGCAGAGCTTGAACGCCTCCAGCGTCTCGGAATCGGTCGCCGACAGGTACGTGACCCGGCCCATCTCGTGCAGCCACGCGTGCTCGGGGCCGATGCCCGGATAGTCGAGGCCCGCCGAGATCGAGTGCGCGTCGGCGATCTGGCCGTCCCCGTCCATCAGCAGGTAGGTGCGGTTGCCGTGCAGCACGCCCGGCTTGCCGCCGGTGAGCGAGGCCGCGTGCAGGCCCGACTGGACGCCGTGGCCCGCGGCCTCGACGCCGAAGATCTCGACCTCGCGGTCGTCCAGGAACGGGTGGAACAGCCCCATGGCGTTCGAGCCGCCGCCGATGCAGGCGACGAGGGAATCCGGGATCCGGCCCTCCTGGGCGATCATCTGCTCGCGGGTCTCGCGGCCGATCACCGACTGGAAGTCGCGGACCATGGCCGGGTACGGGTGCGGGCCCGCCACCGTGCCGATGCAGTAGAACGTGTCGGCGACGTTGGTGACCCAGTCGCGCAGCGCCTCGTTCATGGCGTCCTTGAGGGTCTTGGTGCCGGATTCCACCGGGATCACCTCGGCGCCGAGCATCTTCATGCGGAAGACGTTGGGCGCCTGCCGGGCGACGTCGACCGCGCCCATGTAGACGACGCACTTGAGGCCGAAGCGCGCGCAGAGCGTGGCGGTGGCGACGCCGTGCTGGCCGGCGCCGGTCTCGGCGATGATCCGCGGCTTGCCCATGCGGCGGGCCAGCAGGATCTGGCCCAGCACGTTGTTCACCTTGTGGGAGCCGGTATGGTTCAGTTCCTCGCGCTTGAAATAGACCTTGGCGCCCTGCCCCGCCGGCGCCTTGGCGCGCAGGTGCTCGGTGAGGCGCTCGGCGTAGTAGAGCGGGCTCGGCCGGCCGATATAGTGGGTGCCGTAGCTCTCCATCTCGGCCTGGAAGGTCGGGTCCTGCTTGGCCGCGTCGTAGGCCGCCTCCAGCTCGAGGATCAGCGGCATCAGCGTCTCGGCGACGAAGCGGCCGCCGAAGATGCCGAAGCGGCCGCGCTCGTCGGGGCCGGTGCGGAAGGAGTTGGGCTCGGGGGCGATGGTCACGGGACGGATCCTGCGCGCGCGTGTCGATCTGTTGCCGGGTGCCTAGACCCATGTCGCCGTCACCGCAATGCGGCCAGCCGCGCGCGTAACCGGATCGGGCGCCGGCGCGAACGGGCTGTCAGCATCCGGCAGGAGGTTGACCATGGCCCTTCGCGACACGTTCCGCACCCTCTCCCGCCCGGTCCTCGGGGCGGGGCTCGGGCTCGGGCTCGCGGGCGCCGTCCTGCTCCCCCGGCTCCCGGCCTTCGCCGAGGAGGCGCCCCGGCGCCTGCCGGAGGCCGTGACCCGCTCCGCCGAGCCGCCGGGGCCGCGCGTGGCCGTCTTCGCCGGCGGCTGCTTCTGGGGCGTGCAGGGGGTGTTCCAGCACGTGCGCGGGGTGAGCGGCGCGGTGTCGGGCTACGCCGGCGGCACCCGCGCGGAGGCCGATTACCGCACCGTGAGCGGCGGCGGGACCGGCCACGCCGAGGCCGTGTCGGTCACCTACGACCCGTCGGTCATCCGCTACGACGAGCTGCTGCGGATCTTCTTCTCGGTGGCCCTCGACCCGACCCAGGTGGATCGCCAGGGACCCGATGCCGGGCGCCAGTACCGCTCGGCCCTGTTCCCGCAGGACGCCGACCAGGCGCGGGTGGCCGGGGCCTACATCGCCCAGCTCGACGCGGCCCAGGCCTACGCGCGGCCGGTCGCCACCCGGATCGAGCCGGGCGCCGCGTTCTACCCGGCGGAAGGCTACCACCAGGACTTCATGGCCCTGCACCCCGGCCACCCGTACATCGCCGCCAACGACGCGCCGAAGCTCGAGGCCCTGAAGCAGCTGTTCCCGGAGCGGACGGCCGCGCAGCCGGTGCTGGTCAACCGCCCGCCGGCTTGAGCGCTCCCCGTCATCGCGAGCGCAGCGAAGCGACCCAGGGCAGCGCGACATCCCCCACAGCGTAGAGCCACCCTGGATTGCTTCGCTGCGCTCGCAAAGACGGCGCTGAGGGACCCAGTCCGTGTGAGGGTCGGTCCGCTGCCTTCCCTATTCCTCCGGCGGACGCGGCCGGCCGAAATCCGGGGCCGCGGTCTCCTGGCCCTGCGCCACGATGCTGCGCCGGATCGCCCGGGTGCGGGTGAACATCGCGTGGAGCGCGTCGCCGTCGCCCCAGCGCACCGCCTTGGCGAGCGCCGACAGGTCCTCGTTGAACCGGCCGAGCATCTCCAGCACCGCCTCGCGGTTGTTGAGGAAGATGTCCCGCCACATGGTCGGGTCCGACGCCGCGATGCGGGTGAAGTCGCGGAACCCGCTCGCCGAGAACTTGATCACCTCGGACTGCGTCGCCGCCTCGAGGTCGGCCGCGGTGCCGACGATGTTGTAGGCGATCAGGTGCGGCAGGTGGCTGGTGATGGCGAGCACGTGGTCGTGGTGCTCGGCGCTCATCGTCTCGACGTCGGCGCCCATCCCCGCCCACAGGGCGCGGACGGTCTCGATCGCCGCCGGATCGGTGCCCTCGGGCGGGGTCAGGATGCACCAGCGGCCCTGGAACAGGGTCGCGAAGCCCGCGTCCGGCCCCGAGAACTCGGTCCCGGCGATCGGGTGCCCGGGGACCAGCGCGACGCCCTCGGGCAGGTGCGGCCGGACCGCCGCCACCACGGCGCCCTTCACCGAGCCGACATCCGACACGATCGCGCCGGGCTTGAGATGCGGCGCCATCTCGGCCGCCGCCGCCCCGATCGCGCCCACCGGCACGCACAGGATGACGAGGTCGGTGCCGGCGGCGCCCTCCGCCGGGTCGCCCGTGACGACGTCGGCGATGCCGAGCTCGCGCACCCGGGCGCGCACGGCCGCGTCGCGGTCCACCGCCACGATGGTCCGGGCGAGGCCGTAGCGGCGCGCCGCCCGGGCGATCGAGGAGCCGATCAGCCCGAGGCCGACGATGGCGAGGCGGCCGATAGCGGGCGCCTCGGTCCCGGGCGCCCCGGCCACGGACGTCTCAGCCATGCCGGCCCCGCACGAAGTCGCCGAGCGCGGCCAGGAAGGCTTTGTTCGCCTCGGCCCCGGCGACCGTCACCCGCAGGGCGTTGGGCAGGCCGTAGGCGGTGACCCGCCGGGTGATGAGGCCGCGCTCGGTCAGGAACGCGTCCGCGTCCTCCGCCGAGCGGCCCGGCGCGTCGGGGAAGTGGATCAGCAGGAAGTTCGCGACGCTCGGCGTGACCTCCAGGCCGAGCGCGCGGGCGCCCTCGGTGAGCTTCGGCAGCCACTCGGCATTGTGGGCGGCGGCGGCAGCCATGTGCGCCTCGTCGGCGATGGCGGCCGAGCCCGCGGCGATCGCCGGGCCCGAGACGTTGAACGGGCCCCGGATCCGGTTGACCGCGTCCGCCACGTGCGCCGGCGCGACCATCCAGCCGATCCGCACGGAGGCGAGGCCGTGGATCTTCGAGAAGGTGCGGGTCATCACGACGTTCTCGGCCTCGAGGGCCAGCTCGAGCCCGGCCGAGTAGTCGTTCGCGCGGACGTACTCGGCGTAGGCGCCGTCGATCACCAGCAGCACGTGCGGCGGCAGGCCGGCGTGGAGGCGGCGGATCTCGTCGAAGGGCAGGTAGGTGCCGGTCGGGTTGTTGGGGTTCGTGACGTAGACGATCCGGGTCCGGTCGGTGACCCGGGCCAGGATCGCGTCGACGTCGACGGTGAGGTCGCGCTCGGGCGCGACCACGGGCTCGCCGCCCGAGGCCAGGATGGCGATCCGGTAGACGAGGAATCCGTGCTCCGAGTAGATCCCCTCGGTGCCCGGCCCGCCATACGCGTAGGCCAGCAGCGACAGGAGCTCGTCCGAGCCCGCGCCGCAGACGATCCGCTCGGGGTCGAGCCCGTAGCGCCGGGCGATGGCGGTGCGCAGCACCGTGGCGCGCCCGTCCGGGTAGGTCTCGAGCTTGGAAGTCGCCGCGTGGAGGGCGGCCAGCGCCGCCGGGCTCGGGCCGAGGGGCGTCTCGTTGGAGGACAGCTTGTAGACCTTGCCGCCCCCGGGCCGCCCGCTCTTGCCGGGCACGTAGGTGTCGATCGCCAGGACGCCGGGACGCGGTTCCGGACGGGCGGGTCGGGGGGCGGACATTGCGGTGCGACTCGGGATGCGCGGGGTTCGGTCGGTTCCGCGCCCGTCTACAGCATTTCCTCGGCCGGTGAACCCGGGGCCGACTCCGGAGGTGGCGGCCCGACCCTGCCGGGGCGACTTGTCCGGCCCCACGGAGTCGTGCCTGTATGCCGGCGCTCCGCCGAAAGGCGCCCAACACGAAGGATCCCCGCATGCCCCTCGAACGCTACCTGGACGGCGGCGCCCACATCCTCCCCGCCGACGACTCGCTGATCCGCTTCGCCATGACGAACGGCCAGCGGGTGATCGCGGTCGAGGTCCCGGTTCCCGTGCTGCGCCAGCAGTTCGGCGGCGCCGACCTCGCCCCCCTGGAGCTGTTCGCCCGCAATCAGCCGGTGATCGAGGCCGCGGCGAGCCAGGCCTACGACCGCACCGAGACCCCCAACGACCTCCTCGATCTGGGCCCGGAGGATTTCGACACCCGGCCGGCCTCGGCCAGGACCTGATCGGCGGGACTTCATCGGCGGGACTTCAACCAGCGCGATCCATCCGGGGCGCCGCGGCAAATCGGCGACGCGCAAATGCCGCGGGGCACTCGCCACGTTTCGGCCTGTTGAACCGGGAGAACAGGGGCGCGTCGGGCGTGCCCCGACCCGCAACCCCTGGATGGATCGACGATGCCCGGTGACCTGATCCCCTGCAGCCTCTTCCTGATCGGGATCCTCGTTTCGGTCGCCGCGGATTGCCGCCTGCGGCGCGCCGAGGCGGCGCCCTGGGCCAACGGCTGCATCACGGCCGCCGGCGCCGCCCTGGTCTTCGCGGCCTGCGCGGCCGCCATGCGCTGAGGCGCCGGCTGAGGCGTCGGCGAGGAACCGTCAGACACCGGACGGACTTTCCCAGCGGCAACCGGGGGCGCGCCGAGACGCGCGGCGCCCCCGGTCGCGCGGCTGTCCGGGCGAGGTTCCCATGGTTTCGATGCAGGCCCTGATCGGCTGCGGTCTCGTGCTCGCCGGCATGCTGATCGAGAGCGCGGCGAGCCGGCACTGGCGGGCGGGCGTCCGCGCGGACCGTCTGGATGCCCGGGCCGCCCTCGCGCTCGGCCTGCCCGCCCTGGGGCTCGCCGTGATGGCCGCCCCGATCGCGTGAGCGACCCGACCGGGCCTGACCGTCCGGCCCGCCCGCGTTGACGCTCGGCCCCCCGCGCATTACCTCGGCGGGGCTGGCCGCGTCGGGCGAGTGCGGCGCGTCAGGCGATCCCGTGCTCTCCCGGTTCGGATCCGAACCGATACACGGTCGTCAAGACCCGCCATGGACACCCAAACGGACACGGCCCTGAGGCCGGACCCGATCGACGAGCCGGCGCGGCGCGCGTCCGAGCGCTCGCAGGCGCTCGACCCGAGGAGCCCGGTGGCGCGCTTCGCCGCCGACACGCCCCTGCTCACCGACGCGGGCGTCGAGCTCGCGCCCTTCCAGATCGCCTACCAGACCGCCGGCACGCTCAACGCCGCGCGCTCGAACGCGGTCCTGATCTGCCACGCGCTGACCGGCGACCAGTACTTCGCCCACACCCACCCGGTGACCGGCAAGCCCGGCTGGTGGGAGACGCTGGTCGGCCCCGGCAAGCCGATCGACACGGACCGCTACTTCGTCGTCTGCTCGAACGTCATCGGCTCGTGCATGGGCTCCACCGGCCCGGCCTCGATCGACCCGGCGACGGGGCGGCCCTACGGGCTGAACTTCCCGCTGGTGACGATCCGCGACATGGTCCGGGCCCAGGCAATGCTGCTGGAGCATCTCGGCATCCGGGACCTGTTCCTGTGCATCGGCGGCTCGATGGGCGGGATGCAGGTGCTGCAATGGGCGGCGCTCTATCCCGAGCGCGTCTTCGCCGCGATGCCGATCGCCACCGGCGCCCGCCACTCGGCGCAGAACATCGCCTTCCACGAGGTCGGCCGGCAGGCGATCATGGCCGACCCCGCCTGGGCGGACGGGCGCTACCTCGAGGCGGGCACCCGGCCCGCCAAGGGGCTCGGCGTCGCCCGGATGGGCGCGCACATCACCTACCTGTCCGAGCCGGCGCTGCACCGGAAGTTCGGCCGGCGCTTCCAGGGCGGCACGGCGCCGACCTTCTCGTTCAACGCCGATTTCCAGATCGAGAGCTACCTGCGCCACCAGGGCCTGAGCTTCGTCGAGCGGTTCGACGCCAACGCTTACCTCTACCTGACCCGGGCGATGGACTATTTCGACCTCGCCGAGGACCACGGCGGCGTGCTCGCCAACGCCTTCCGGGGCACCAAGACCCGCTTCTGCGTGATCTCGTTCACCTCGGACTGGCTGTTCCCGACCCGCGACTCCCGGGCGATCGTCCACGCGCTCAACGCCGCTGCGGCGCCGGTGGCCTTCGTGGAGGTCGAGAGCGACAAGGGCCACGACGCCTTCCTGCTCGACGAGCCGGCGATGTTCTCCGCGGCCCGCGGCTTCATCGACGCCGCCGCCCGGGCGCGCGGGCTGTGACGCGGATGGCGAGCGGCGGGCCCGGCAAGATGACCTTCGGCAAGCTGCCCCTGGGCAAGATCTCCTTGGGCAAGGTCCGCCACGGCGCCCCCTGGGAGGGCGCGGACGCCCTGCCCCACGCGGCCGAGGGCGGCGGCGCCCGCGTCGACCACCTCGTCGTGCTCGGCCTCGTCCCGGCCGGCGCCCGGGTGCTCGACATCGGCTGCGGCGACGGCTCGCTGCTGGCGCTGCTGCGCGACCGCCGCGCCATCGACGGGCGCGGGATCGAGCTGTCCCGCGAGGGCGTGAACGCCTGCCTCGCCCGGGGCCTGTCGGTGATCCAGGGCGACGCCGACACCGACCTCGCCAACTACCCGGACGGGGCCTTCGACGTCGTGGTCCTGTCCCAGACCATCCAGGCGACCCGCAATCCCCGGGTGGTGCTGGAGCACCTGCTGCGCATCGGCCGGCAGGTGATCATCTCGTTCCCGAATTTCGGGCACTGGCGGGTGCGCTCCGAGCTGGCCTTCCGCGGGCGGATGCCGGTCACCGAGATCATGCCGGACGCGTGGTGGGAGACGCCCAACATCCACCACTGCACGATCCGCGACTTCGTCGGCCTGTGCCGCCTGATCGGCGCGCGGATCGAGCACGCCACGGCGCTGGACGCCCGCGGCCGGCCGATGCGGTTCTCCATGCCCTGGTGGGTCTGGAACCTGTTCGGCGCGCAGGGCGTGTTCCTGCTCCGGCGCGAGGATGCCGGGCCCTAGAACCGCTCCCGAGCAAGGCGAGGCGGTGGCGCGTCGAGCCCGTGCCGGACGAGGCGCGGGTCCCCTCTCCCGTGCGGGAGAGGGGGCGTGGCGCGGATGTCTCGACCGGGGTCGTCGTCCTTCCCAACCGTTGCAACACGATCGGAAGCGGCCCCAGCATCGCGCCGCTGTTGTCCGGCGCTCGAGGGTCGCCGCGCGGCGCTGTCTCTCCCGGGCGCACCCGCGGCGCCCCGGCCCGGCGATTCCGCAATCCGTCTGAAATAGAGCAGAAACGGAGCTTGGCTATTTCTGGTCGCGTTCCCGTGATCGGACCGTGATTACGGATTCGTCCGGCGTTCATCCCGAGACGTGCGCGTCCACGAGGGGTCGTGGACTGTGCCCGGCTGCGCGGAAGACTTGCCGCAACCGCGAATTCCAGCAGGGTCGACAGGACACGTGCGCCGCGCGATCGTTCACATCGGGATGCCCCGAACCGGCTCCACCGCGTTCCAGGAGGTGCTGGCCCGCCTGCGCCCCCGCCTCGCCGCGGCCGGGAT
Source organism: Methylobacterium sp. 190mf (assembly GCF_900107945.1). Classification (NCBI taxonomy): domain Bacteria; kingdom Pseudomonadati; phylum Pseudomonadota; class Alphaproteobacteria; order Hyphomicrobiales; family Methylobacteriaceae; genus Methylobacterium; species Methylobacterium sp. 190mf. The sequence continues at coordinate 84,351 of NZ_FNVI01000020.1, forward strand.
CTGCTACCCGAACCTCGCCCCGCCGGGCGCCCCCGGCAGCGACGACGTCAACCACTACCGGCTCGGCCAGGCGCTGGACCGGCGCCGCGGCGCCGCGGAGCGCCGCGAGGCCCTCGCGCGGCTCGACGCGATCCTGGCCGCCACGCCGGCCGACACGGTCCTGCTCTCCTACGAGGACTTCTCCGTCCAGCGCCCGTTCTGGCGCGTTCCCGAGATCCTGTCCGACCTGTTCGCGCGCCGCGGCTTCGCCCTGGAGGCGGCGCTCGTGGTCAAGCCGCAGGCCGAGCAGGTGGCCTCGGCCTACGCCCTGCGGGCGCAGGTCGTCGCCGAGGGCCGCACGTTCCGCGGCTTCCTGCGTTCCGAGGGCGGGTCCCGGCGCTACGACTACGCGGACCGGCTCGAGCCCTGGCGCCGCGCCGCCGCGGGGCGCGTCACCGCCCTGCCGTACCGCGACCGGCGGTCCGACGCGCCGCTGCTGGCGCGGCTGGTCGACGGGCTCGGGCTGGGCGAGCGCCTCGCGCCGCTCCTCGGCCCGGCCGACCTCGCCTACCGTACCAACCGGAGTTCCGGGCCGGTCGCGGTCGAGGCGTCGCGCCGCCTGTACCGGCTCGGCGTGCACCGTCAGGTGACCGGGCATCGCCGGCTGCTCGGCCACGTCCTCGACGACTGGGCCTGGGCGCGGGGGCTCGACGCGGAGCGGTTCCGCGGCGCCGCCCCGGAGGGGCTGGCCCGCGTCGCGGCGCGCTACGCGGCCGGGAACGCGCGCTTCGCCGCCGCCTGCTGGGGGCAGAGCTGGGACGCGGTGATCGCGGCCGCGCCCGCCGCCCCGCCGAACGAGCTCGCCGCCGGGCCGGTCGCGCCCGAGACGGAGGCCGCGGTCGAGGCGCTGGTGCGGGCGGCGGCGGCGCGGGCCGCCTTCCGGTCCCCGCCCGCGTGGCGGCGGCGGACGGCCCACATCCTGGAGGAGTGCCGGGAGCGCCTCGGCGAGGCCGTCGGCTACCCGGTCTGGCGCGTGCCGTAGGGGCCCGCGCGTGTCGATGTCCGAGAACCGGCGGCCGCCCGCGCGGACGCCGCCCCAGGCGTGTGACCAGGCGGTGGATATGTGCGTCGTGCAGAAGATCCCGCAGACGGTTCCGGCCGGCCTCCCTCCGGGCCCCGTGACCTGGCACCCCCTCCAGGCGCGGGAGGCGCGCTGGGCGCGCCTCGGCCAGGTGCCGGTGATCGCGTGGCTGACCGGCCTGTCGGGGGCCGGGAAGTCGACGCTGGCGGCGGAGGCCGACCGGACCCTGGTGGCGGGCGGCCGGCACAGCGCCGTCCTCGACGGCGACAACCTGCGCCACGGGCTCAACGCCGACCTCGCCTTCTCGCCGGAGGACCGCGCCGAGAACGTCCGGCGCACCGCCGAGGTGGCGCGGCTGATGGCCGAGGCGGGGACGGTGGTGATCGTCTCGCTGATCTCGCCCTACCGGGCCGACCGGGCGCTGGCGCGCCGGATCGCCGGCGACATCCCGTTCCTGGAGGTGTTCGTCGACACGCCGCTGGGCCTGTGCGAGGCCCGGGACCCGAAGGGCCTCTACCGGCTGGCCCGCGCCGGCCGCATCCCGGGCTTCACCGGCATCTCGGCGCCCTACGAGGCGCCGGAGCGGCCGGACCTGACGATCGCCACCGAGGGCCGCGGCACCGCGGCCTGCGCCCGCGCCCTGAGCGCGCGGCTGATGCGGCTGAGCCGGGCGGGCGCGGGTGCGGAGCGGGGGCGGTGAGCGTGTGGTTCCCGACGCGCACACCGGGTCCTCCCAGCCATCCCCTCATCCTGAGGTGACCGCGAAGCGGGGCTCGAAGGAGGGGTCCAGCCGGCCGCGCGATCCCTGGAGCCCGCCTTCGAGGCCTGCGCTTCGCTCCAGCATCTCAGGATGAGGGCGCGAATTGGGAGGCGCCTGGCTCGCCCTACCCGCCCGGCCAGCGCAGCTCCGCTCGCAGGCCGCCCAGCGCCGAGCGGCCGAAATCGAGCCGGGCGCCGGCGGCCTCGGCGACGTCGCGGGCGATGGCGATGCCGAACCCGGTGCCCGGCCGGCTCTCGTCCCAGCGCTGGCCGCGCCCGATCCCCGCGATGGCCGCGGCGCTCATGCCGGGGCCGTCATCCTCGACGGCGAGGCCCGGCTGGCCGGCGTCCGTCCCGGCTTCCGTCCCGGTGATCCGGACCCGCCGGTGCGCCCACTTCCGGGCATTGTCGAGGAGGTTGCCCAGCACCTCCATCAGCTCGCCCTCCTCGCCCGGATAGGCGAGGGTCCCGGGCACCGCCACGGCCCAGTCGAGGGACCCGCCCTCCGGCAGCCGCCGCAGGGTCGCGACGAGGCGTTCCGCCACCGGGGCGACCGGGCAGGACCGCCGCCGCAGGTCGCCCCCGGCCGCGACCCGCGCCCGGGCCAGCGCCCGCTCCACCTGCCCGCCCATGGCCCGCGCCTGCTCGGCGATCTCGGCCGCCAGCGCCGGGTCGGCCGACCCGGTCCGGCGCGCCAGCGCGTCCAGCACCGCCAGCGGCGTCTTGAGGCCGTGGGCCATGTCGGCGGCGGCGTCGCGGGCGCGGATCAGGGCGCGCTCCTGCGCGTCGAGCAGCCGGTTGAGATCGGTGACCAGCGGCCGGACCTCGTCGGGGAACTGCTCCGGAAGCCGCGCCCGCCGCCCGGCATGGACCGCCAGGAGCTCCGCCTGCAGCACCCGGAACGGGCCGAGCGCCCGGTGCACGAACAGGCCCATCGCCAGGGTCAGGACGACGAACAGGGCGACGAGCGCCGGGACGAGCAGGCGCAGGAACGTGGTCCGGCTCGCCGCGAGGCCGCGCCGGTCCTCCGCCACCGCGACCCGCAGCGCGGTCTCGGCGCCCGGCGCGCCGATCTGCAGCGGCCGCACCACCGCGATGAGCCGGCCGCCGTCGGGCCCGGTCGTGTCGAGGGTCGCGGGGGCCTGCGCGCCCGCCCCGGCCGGTCCCAGATCGAGGCTCCTGTCCCAGAGGGAGCGCGAGCGCAGCGCGCGCGATCCCGCCTCGACCTGCCAGTACAGGCCGCCGTAGGGCGTGGCGAAGCGCGGGTCCGGCAGGTCCCGGGACAGGGTCGGCGTCCCGTCCGGCGCGAGGCCCACCCGGCCGGCGATGAGCTTGGCGGTCCGGTCCAGATCCGCGACGGTGCGGGCGTCGAGCACCCGGTCGAGGATCACCGTGAGGCCGATCCCGGCGAGCACCAGCGCCAGCGCGATCAGCGCGGCCGCCGCGAGGCCGAGCCGCAGGCGGAGGGAGTCGCGCCTCACGGTCCGTCCGGTCCGGCAATCAGGTAGCCCTGGCCGCGGCGGGTCTCGATCACCCCCGGCCCGATCTTGCGCCGCAGGCGCGTCAGGAGCGCCTCCAGGGCGTTGGCCTCGCGCTCGGTCCCGACGCCGTGAAGGTGGTCGAGCAGCTCGCCCGCCGGCACGACCTGCCCCTGCCGGTGCAGCAGGAAGGCCAGCAGCCGGTATTCCAGGGCGGTCAGCTCCGTGGGCCTGCCGTCGACGCTGACCGCGCGGGTGCGGGTGTCGAGCTCGACCGTGCCGGCGCGCAGCACCGGCGCGGCGTGGCCGGCGGTGCGCCGCAGGATCGCCCGCAGCCGCGCGACCAGCTCCTCCATGCGGAACGGCTTGGCGAGGTAGTCGTCGGCGCCGGCGTCGATGCCCTCGACGCGCTCGCGCCAGCCGTCGCGGGCGGTCAGGATCAGGACAGGCAGGGTGATGTCGGCGGCGCGCAGGCGGCGCAGCACGCCGAGCCCGTCGAGGCGCGGCAGGCCGAGATCCAGCACCATGGCGTCGTACGTCTCGGTCTCGGCGCGGAACCACGCCGCCTCGCCGTCCGCCACCACGTCGGCGACGTAGCCGGCCCTCTCCAGGCCCTGCCGGATGTCCGCCGCGATGCGCGGCTCGTCCTCGACGATCAGGACGCGCACGGGCCGGCCTCCTCAATCATCGTCGTCCTCGTCCAGGATCTTGAGCGTGCCGGCATCGACCTTCACGGTCCGGCGCTTCCCGTCGGGCCCGAGGATGCGCAGCTTGTACAGCCAGTGCCCGTCGTCGTGCTTGAGGTCGACCGACACGACGTCCCCCGGCACCGCCGCCCGGGCCGCCGCCAGCACCGCGTCGAGGGGGCGGATCTCGCCGCTCTCCAGGGCCCGGCGGGCCCGGTCGGCATCCTCGGAGGCGTGCAGGGGCCCGCCCGCGAGGGTGGCCAGCAGGCCGAGGGCGAGAACGAGGCGGCGGGGCGGGAACGGGCTCATGCGGGCGCAGGCTAGGCCGCGCCGCCTGACGGGACGCTGACAGCCGGCGTCAGGGTCGCGGGGCGGGGCTTCGGCACAAGGGCCGCCATAGCCCTTCCGGAGACCTGAGACCATGTCGCTCTACGTCGGTATCCTCCTCGCCTGCGCGGCCGGCCTCGCCGGCACCCTCCTCTGCCCGGACGACAGGGGCGACCGCTCGCGCCTGCCGCTCCTCGCCGCGCTCGTGGCGGGCGGCCTCGGCTGGCACGGCCCCGCGCGGGCCGGCGAGATCCTGCGCGGCCCCGCCCAGGTGATCGACGGCGGGACGCTGCGCGTCGGCGGACGGCCGGTGAGCCTGTTCGGGATCGCCGCGCCGGAGGCCGACGCGACCTGCGCGGACGCCCGGGACCGGCCCTACCCGTGCGGCCGCGACGCCGCCCGGGCGCTCGCCGACCGGATCGGCGGGGCGGCCGTCACCTGCGAGCCGCGGGGCGAGGCGGGCGCGGCGCTCTGCCGGGTCGGCGAGGCGGATCTCGGGGCCTGGATGGTGGCGCAGGGCCTCGCCCTGCCCGACCGGGACCTCGCGCCGGACTACGCGCCCGCGGCGGACCGGGCCTGGGGGCGCCGCCTCGGCCTGTGGTCGGGGGTGTTCCAGGATCCCGCCGAGCGGCGGGGCCGCCGCGCCGCCGCGGGCCTGCGCGCCGCCGGGTGACGCCCCGTCCTCACGGGAACGCTCCCGGGCGCGCCCGGTTGGACCGGAGAGCCCGCCCGGGCGGCGGTGGACCCGCGGAGGCCCCATGAGGATCCTGACCCGTACGACGCTGCTCGCCGTCCTCCTCGCCGGCGCGACGGGGACCGTTCACGCCGCCGAGGGCCGGGGCAAGGCCGGCCAGGATGCCGGCGCCCGCACGACCAGCATGGGCGCGGGCGGCCTCAGCGGCACCGGCGCCACCCGGGACGGCGCCCGCACGGGCCCGGTCGAGAGCAAGGGGCAGCCGGGCGGCGCGAAGCCGCCCTCCGCCCCGAAGGCCGGGACGGGCCGCTGATCCGCTCCGGCACCTCGGGATGAGGCGACGGGTCGGAGACTCCGTCCGGCCGGGCCGCGCTACTGCGAGCGGCGGCTGAACGAGACCGCGTAGGCCTGGACGCGGGCGTCGATCAGCGGGTCGTCCGAAACCTCGATCCCGTCGGTCAGGTTGTTCGGCATGAACAGCAGCGCCTTCTCGGCCTCGGCGCTGTCGGGCACGACCTTGCTCACCGTCACGGTGCCGAGATCGACCGTCTTCCGGTCGTCCGGCCAGGGCTTGGTGGCGTCGTTGGTGGGGTCACCCGGCTCGGCGAGCTGGGCCAGCATCCGGAACCTCGCCGGAGTCTTGGCGACCCGCGGGCCGATCTCGGCCATCAGGAAGTTCGGATCGCGCTTGGCCGCCTCCTCGGGGGCGAGGATTTCCTCGCCCTCCACCGGCACGAAGCGGAACCGGAACGGCTGCCGCTTGCCGGCCGCGTCCACCAGGATGAAGGCGTTGACGCCGTTGTAGGTCTGCCGTGCGAGGCTCGACGGGGTCCTGGCGGTCCCGCCCGCGGTGGCGGCGGCCGGGTGGGCGGCGGCGAAGCGCTCCAGCGCGGTCGGATGGGCCGCGTTCGGGCCGCTCTCGGCGGCGGCCTTCAGGAGGTCGCGGAACTCCTCGCCCGTGGCGACCGGGAAGTACTTCAGCGAGTTCGTGACGACGTCCATCTCGGAGCCGTCGCTCAGCTTGAACTTGAGGGCGAGGCCGTGCGGGTTGGCGTCGGCCGCGCCGTCCGGGATGGTCGGGACGCCGGTGGCGTCCGAGAACCGGATCGTCACCGGCACCGCCGGCCCCTGGAACAGGGAGGCCTTGCTGATCTTCGCCGCCTCGGGCGACGGGGTGAAGCTGCCCTCGGCGACCACGCCCTTGGCGTGGTTGGCCCGGGCGCCCGGATGCTTGCCGAACAGCGTGTTCATCACGTCGATCGTCTGCTCGGCGGTGGAGGCCTCCTGGGCCAGGGCCGGGGCGGCGGCCGCGAGCGCGGTGCTCAGCAGGAGGGCGAAACCCGATCTCGAACGCAGCATGGGAACCTCTCGGCAGCGCGGGCTCTCGGGAGCCGGTCAATGCGGACCGGACCATCTTCTAGGGAGCGAGGCAGCGAGGGCACAACCAAAAGCTATGCCGCGGCGGAGCTGGGGTGTGGGTTACGTCGCGGCGGCAGGCCGCAGATCGAGAACTTCGTCTCTGCTTCGCTCCGCTCGCAAAGACGGTGAGGAGCCCGCTACCGCGCGCCGCGGTGGAGGTCGCCCTCGATCAGCAGGGCGCTGCGGCTGTCGAGCCGCGAGCGGTAGACCTGCAGGTTCTCCATGACCCGCTGCACGTAGTTGCGCGTCTCCGTGAAGGGGATGCGCTCCACCCAGTCGATCACGTCGACGTCGCCCTTGCGCGGGTCGCCGTAGGCGTCGATCCACTTCTTCACGTTGCCGCCGCCCGCGTTGTAGGAGGCGAAGGCGAGCACGTAGGAGCCGCGCCAATCCTCCATCAGCTCGCCGAGATGGGCCTGGCCGAGCCTCGCGCAGTAGGCGGGATCGCTGGTCAGGCGGTCGACGTCGAAGGCGGTCGAGACCCGGCGGGCGGTGCGCTGGGCGGTGGCCGGCATCATCTGCATCAGCCCCCTGGCGCCGACGCCCGACTGGGCGCGCGGGTCGAACTGGCTCTCCTGGCGGGCGATGGCGTAGACCATGGCCCGCTCGACCTGCGGGACCGCCGTGAAGGTCTCGTAGGTGGGGATCCCGATCGTCGGGTAGGCGTGGGCGTCGAGCGGCAGGCCGCGCTGGACCGCGAGCTTGCCGATCGCCACCAGGGCGCGGGCGTCCTTCATGTCGGTGGCGAGGTCGCCGAGCGCCTGGAGCTCGCGCGGGTCCGAGAGGTCCCGGGCGGCGTCGATGTAGAGCGGCAGGGCCAGCTCCTTGATCCCGGCCTCGCCGAGCAGGCGCAGGGCGCGGATGGAGAGCCGCCCGTCGAAGGCCTGGCGCTCCGCGCCCTCGAGGTCGGCCGGCGCCCGCAGGGGCAGGCTGGTCTGGCCGAGCCGGGCCCGGGCCACCTGGCCGTAATAGGCGATCGGCTGCAGGGCGGCGCGCTCGTAGAAGCGCTTCGCCTCCTCCGACTGGCCGAGCGCCTCGGCCGCCCGTCCCTGCCAGTAGGCGGCCCGCGCCACCGAGATCGGGCTCTCGGCGATCGCCGCCACCCGGGCGAAATGCTGCGCGGCGGCGGCGGGATCGCCGGCGAAGCGGAGCGCGATCCAGCCGGCGTGGAACTCGGCCTCGATGCGCTTCTCGGGCGAGCGCGCCGCCGGCTGGCTCGCCACCGCGTAGGCGGTCTTGGCATCGCCGAGGTCGAGGAGCTTGCGCGCCACGATCCGGCGCTCGATCCACCACTCGTCGCCGTCGACCAGCACGTCCGGGTTGCTCGGCGCCGTCGCGAGCACGGCGGCGGCGGCTTCGGGCTTGTCGGCCCGGCGGAAATACTGCGCCCGGGAGAAGATGTAGGACGCGTCGCTGCGCAGCGACGGCGGCACCGCGGCGAGCGCGGAAGCGGCGCCGGAGGACTTGTCCTCCACGGCCCGGCGGGCGCGCACGAGGCTGGCATAGGCGCCGCCCGCGTAGCCGGCGGCCCGGCCGGCGCTCTCCCAGTCGTCCTTCAGGAGCGCCCGCTCCATCCGGTAGCGGTGGTCGACCCGGGTCAGCGCGTCCGGGAAGGCGTCGAGCACCTTCGCTTCCAGGCTCCGCCCGAAGCTCTCGGTGCGCCAGAGGTCTCGGACCATCTCGGCGGCGTCGGCGTCGCAGCCGTCGGCGCGCAGGGCCAGCGCCAAGGCGAACTTGCCCGGCGCGCTCACCGGCTTCGCCGTGGCGAAGTAGGCCCGGACCGTCGCGGGCGCCTTCTTCTCGGAGAGCAGCGCCTCCTCGGCCCGGCGGCGCAGCAGCGGGCCGGCCGGCCAGTCCGGATTGGCCCGGACGAAGGCCACGGTGCGGTTGAAGCCGATCCCGGCGCCCGCGCGGATCGCCACCCATTCGAGCAGCGCCTTCGCGGCCGGGTCGGTGAAGCCGTCGCGCATCCGGTCGCCGTCGGCGACGCGGCCCTTGCGGTAGAGGTCGATGGCGCCGCGCAGCAGCGTCGGGTCGGTGTCGCCGGAGATCTTCGGGCGCGCGGGATCCGGCACCTCGGGCACCGGGGCCGCCGGGGTGACCGCGGCGTCCGGCAGCGGGAAGGCCACCGGGGCGTCGGGGTCGGCGGAGGCGTAGGCCGAGGCCGCGGCCGGCAGCGTCCGGGCGGGCTCCTCGCCCTTGTCGTCGCCGCTCGAGGCGTGGACCGGATCGAGCTTCAGGGCGTCGGCCGCGACAGGGTCGCTCGCCTTCACGGCCTGCGCGCCCCGGACCTGGGCGGTCGAGAGGGCGGCGTCGCTCGCCGGCGGCGCGGGCTGCGTGGCCGGCGGCGTCGTGGGCGCGTCGATGCCGGCTTGGCCGGCTTGGCCGGCCGGGCCGGCGAGCGCCACGCCGACGGTGGCGACGAGCGCGGCGGCGGTGAGGGACGTGCGCTTCGGGGCCGGATGCGAGGCCGCGGGTCGGATCACGATTCCCCCCTACTGATCACCGGAGCGGGAAAGGTCGAGGATCGGTCCGTGACCATTAAGATCGCGTTAACCGTCCCCACGATCTGTTTGCGCGCCGTGACGCGACCGCCTATGTCTGCCGGTCCGTGCCCGTACGATGCGGACCACGCGCGGCGCCGAGACCGCCGAAATCCCAGCTGGGACCCTTTGGGACGCCTGAGATGACCGAGATGACCGGGAGCCGCCTGCGGGGCTCGCTCACCGCGCTTGTGACGCCCTTCCGCGACGGGGCCTTCGACGAGGCCGCCTTCCGGAAGTTCGTGCGCTGGCAGATCGAGCAGGGCAGCCACGGCCTCGTGCCCACCGGCACCACCGGCGAGAGCCCGACCCTGACCCATTCCGAGCACGACCGGGTGGTCGAGGCCTGCATCGACGAGGCGGGCGGGCGCGTGCCGGTCGTGGCGGGCGCGGGCTCCAACTCCACCGCCGAGGCGGTCGAGCGGGCGCAGCACGCCGAGCGCGCGGGCGCCGACGCCGTCCTGGTGGTGACGCCGTACTACAACAAGCCGACGCAGGCGGGCCTCTACGCCCACTTCAAGGCCGTCAACGACGCGGTCGGCATCCCGATCATCATCTACAACATCCCGCCGCGCTCCGTCGTCGACATGAGCGTCGAGACGATGGCCCGGCTCTTCGAGCTGAAGAACATCGCCGGCGTGAAGGACGCGACCGCCAAGATCGACCGCGTCAGCCAGCAGCGTCAGGCCATGGGCGCGAGCTTCGTCCAGCTTTCGGGCGAAGATGCGACGGCGCTCGGCTACAACGCCCACGGCGGCCACGGCTGCATCTCGGTGGTGGCGAACGTCGCCCCGCGCCTCTGCGCCGACCTACAGGAAGCGACGCTCGCGGGCGACTACGCCAAGGCGCTGGCCCTCCAGGACAGGCTGTTCCCCCTGCAGACCGGCCTGTTCGCCGAGGCTAACCCGGCGCCGGTGAAGTACGCGCTGTCGCGGCTCGGCCACATGACCGACGAGCTGCGCCTGCCGCTGGTGCCGGTGACCGAGCCCACCAAGCGCATCGTCGACGACGCCCTGCGCCACGCCGGCCTGCTGGTCGACTGAGGGAAGTCACGCATCATGGCCCCGAAACCGGAGCCCAGTCGGCGCATCGTCGCCGACAACCGCGCCGCGCGCTATCACTACACGATCGAGGACACGCTCGAGGCCGGCATCGCGCTGACCGGCACCGAGGTGAAATCCCTGCGCGGCGGCAAGGCGACGATCGGCGAGGCCTATGCCGGACCCTCCGGCAACGACCTGATGCTGTTCAACGCCTACATCCCGGAATACCTGGAGGCGAACCGCTTCAACCACGACACCAAGCGCCCGCGCCGCCTGCTGCTGCACCGCCGCCAGATCAACAAGCTGATCGGCGCGACCCAGCGCCAGGGCTACACGGTGGTGCCGCTGAAGATCTACTTCAACGACAAAGGGCGGGCGAAGGTCGAGCTCGGCCTCGGCAAGGGCAAGCAGGCCCACGACAAGCGCGAGGCGGTCAAGGAGCGCGACTGGCAGCGCGACCGGGCGCGGCTGCTGCGCGACCGGGGCTGAGGCCGGGCCGTCATCGCGAGCGCAGCGAAGCGACCCAGGGCAGCGCGACGTCCGCGGGCGTGGTGCCGCTGGATTGCTTCGCTCCGCTCGCAAAGACGATCGTTCCTACAGGGGGCGCGCGCAGGCCGTGATGCGCTCGCCTTGCGCTGACCGCGCGATGTCACAAGATCCCGGATTAGCCGGTGCGGCGTCCCGAGCCTGCGATCCTGCGGAGCGACCCATGCCCTCCACCCACGATACCCTGCCCGACGACCTGCCGGTCCCCGTCGACGACGGCGCGGCCGATCACCTGCGCGGGATGCGCCTGCCCGACGTGGCGCTCACCGCCACCAACGGCCGCACGGTCTCGCTGGCGCGGCTGCCGGGCCGCACCGTGGCCTACGCCTACCCGCGCACCGGCGAGCCGGGCCAGCCGGGCCTGACGCCCGACTGGGACGCCATTCCCGGCGCCCGGGGCTGCACGCCGCAGGCCTGCGATTTCCGCGATCACCACGCCGCGCTGACGGCCCGAGGCGTCGCCCAGGTCTTCGGCCTCTCGACCCAGACGAGCGCCTACCAGCGGGAGGCGGCCGAGCGCCTGCGCCTGCCCTTCCCGCTGCTGGCCGATCCGCACCGGGCCTTCGCGATGGCGGCGCGCCTGCCCACCTTCGAGGCCGGCGGCCAGGTGCTGCTGCGCCGCCTCACCCTGGTGATCGACGACGGCGTCGTGAGCGAGCTGTTCTATCCGGTCTTCCCGCCGGACCGGAGCGCCAGGCAGGTCCTCGACTGGCTCGACGGGGGCAGCGCCTGAGGCGCTACTCCTCCTCGGCCTCCGGCTGGCGGATGCCGTAGCGGTTCTCCAGGCCCGGATTGGCCCTTCCCTCCCCGCGGTAGCGGGTCGGCGCCTCGCCGGAGGCCCGCGCCGGGCGCTCGCCGGGCTCGCGCCCGATCCGGCCCGCGAGGCTCGCGAGGTCGACGAACTCGTCGGCCTGCCGCCGCAACTCGTCGGAGATCATCGCCGGCTGGGTCTGGATCGTGGAGATCACCGTCACCTTCACGCCGCGCCGCTGCATCGCCTCGACGAGCGAGCGGAAATCGCCGTCGCCGGAGAACAGGATCATGTGGTCGATGTGCGGGCTGAGCTCGAGGGCGTCGATCGCCAGCTCGATGTCCATGTTGCCCTTGTACTTCCGCCGCCCCATCGAGTCCGTGAACTCCTTCACGGGCTTGGTCACGACGCGGTAGCCGTTGTAGTCGAGCCAGTCGATCAGCGGCCGGATCGAGGAGTATTCCTGATCCTCGATCATGGCCGTGTAGTAGAATGCCCGCAGGAGGTTCTCCCGCGACTGAAATTCCTTGAGCAGCTTCTTGTAGTCGATGTCGAAACCGAGGGCCTTGGTGGTGGCGTAGAGGTTGGCGCCGTCGATGAAGATGGCGCTGCGCTGGGTGACTGGCATGAACAGGTCAGGTCCCGAAAAATCGTGGGTGACAGGAAATCGTCTGAACAATCGGTCAGGGTTCGCCCGAGGCGAAAGGCCGGGGCGCGTGGCCGGGACGGTGCGCCGCGATCGCGGCCGCCGCGCTCTGCAAACCGGGGTGGACCGGCGCGGTCGATGACCCGCGCCACCGACGCCCCGTCCGCCGGACCATTCGTTTCAAACGGGTCCGTGTCAAGCAGAGCACGGGATTGTGCGGTCGTGAAAAACTGAACTCTCGGGGCGGATTAATTGACCACGACAGGGCTTCGTCGTGAAAATGGTGGTTTACGTAAGTTGATCCTGTAAACCTCAGATGCGCCGCGCGCCCCGCCCCTCGACCTCAGCCGTTCACGCGCTCGACGCTGTTGACCGGGCGCTTGCCGCGCAGTTCGGCGATGATCGCGTTGAGATGCTGGAGATCCCAGACCGACAGGTCGATGGTGATGTCGGTGAAGTCCTGGGTTCGCCGCTTCATCGAGATGTTGTCGATGTTGCCGTCGTGGTCGGCGATCACCTGGGCGATCTGGGCGAACACCCCGGGCTCGTTGATCGACTTGAGCGCCAACCGGGCGGGGAATCGCTCGCCGCCGAGCGCCTCCGTGTCCCAGCGGACGTCGAGCCAGCGCTCCGGCTCGTTGTCGAAGGCCGCGAGTGCCGCCGACTGGATCGGGTAGACCGTCACGCCGACGCCGGGGGTCAGGATGCCGACGATCCGGTCGCCCGGGACCGCGCCGCCGTTCGGCGCGAAGGTCACCGGCAGGTCGCCCGCGAGGCCGCGGATCGGGATGGCGTCGCTGCGATCCGCGCCCTCCCCCTCCTTGCCGCCTTCCTTGCCGCCCTCGGCGCCCGGGAAGGTCAGCCGCATGGTCTGGTCGGAGGAGCGCACGAGCCGGCCGGCGCCGCTGGCGGCGCCCTGCGCGGCGGAGGGCCGGCGCTCGTCGCGGTGGTCGGGATAGACGGCGCGGACGACGTCGCCCGAGAACATCTCGCCCCGCCCCACGGCGGCGAACACGTCCTCGGTCGTCGCGCGGGCGAGCCGCGGCAGGGCGCCCCGGAGCTTGTCCTCCGAGAAGGTCTTGGCGGCGCGCTCGAAGGCCCGGTCCAGGATCTGCCGTCCGAGGCCGGCATATTGCCGCCGCACGGCGGTGCGGGTCGCCCGCCGGATCGCCGCGCGGGCCTTGCCGGTCACCACGAGGGATTCCCAGGCCGCCGGGGGCGAGGCCCCGTCGGAGCGGCTGATCTCGACCTCGTCGCCGTTGGCGAGTTCGTGCAGCAGCGGCGCCATCCGGCCGTTGATCTTGGCGCCCACCGCGGTGTTGCCGACGTCGGTGTGGACCGCGTAGGCGAAGTCGATCGGCGTCGCGCCGCGCGGAAGGGCGATCAGCCGGCCCTTCGGGGTGAAGCAGAACACCTGGTCCTGGAACAGCTCCAGCTTGGTGTGCTCCAGGAACTCCTCGGGGCTGTCGCCCTCGGCGAGGAGCTCGATGGTCCGGCGCAGCCACTGGTAGGCGCCGCTCTCCGCGGCGAGCCGCGGATGCACGCTGCCCTCGGCGCGGGCCGGGTCCTTCACCAGCTCGGTGCCGATCTCCTTGTAGTGGGCATGCGCGGCGATGCCGTACTCGGCGATGTCGTCCATGGCGCGGGTGCGGATCTGCAACTCGACGCGCTGGCTCTTCGGCCCGATCACCGTGGTGTGGATCGAGCGGTAATCGTTCTGCTTCGGGGTCGAGACGTAGTCCTTGTACCGGCCCGGAACCATCGGCCAGCTGGTGTGGACGATGCCGAGCGCCGCGTAGCAATCCTGCACGGTGTCGACGACCACGCGGAAGCCGAAGATGTCGGAGAGCTGTTCGAAGGCGACGGACTTGCGCTCCATCTTCGACCAGATCGAGAACGGGCGCTTCTGCCGGCCGCTGACCTCGGCGGTGATCCCCTGCGCGCCGAGCTTCTCGGTCAGCACCTGCGCGATGGTCTCGACGACGCTCTCGGACTTGGCGGAGAGCCGCGTCAGGCGCTGGGTGATGGTGGCGTAGACCTCCGGCTCCAGGTTGCGGAAGGCCAGGTCCTCCAGCTCCTCGCGCAGCTCCTGCATGCCCATGCGGCCGGCGAGCGGCGCGTAGATGTCCAGGGTCTCCTGCGCGATGCGGTGGCGCTTGTCCTCCCGCATGTGCTGGAGGGTGCGCATGTTGTGCAGGCGGTCGGCGAGCTTGACCAGCAGCACCCGGACATCCGCCGCGACCGCGAGCAGCAGCTTGCGGAAGTTCTCGCCCTGCGCGGCCTGCTTGGAGACGAGGTCGAGGCGCTTGAGCTTGGTCAGGCCGTCGACCAAGGCGCCGATCTCCGGCCCGAACAGCCGGCGGATCTCCTCGAGCGTCGCCTCGGTGTCCTCGACGGTGTCGTGCAGCACCGCGGCCACGATGGTGGCGTCGTCGAGGTGAAGGTCCGTGAGGATCGCCGCCACCTCGAGGGGGTGGGCGAAGAACGGATCGCCCGAGGCGCGCTTCTGCGTGCCGTGCGCCTGCATGGCGTACACGTAGGCGCGGTTGAGCAGCGCCTCGTCGGCGGCCGGGTTGTAGCGCTTGACCCGCTCGACGAGCTCGTACTGGCGCATCATCCGCCGGGACGGGGCCGGCGCGTCCGGGGTCGTGCGCGGGGTCTGGATCACGCGCGATTGTTCCGCAACCGCCGGGACGGCGCCAGCCCCCGGCGGCGGGGCCGCGCCGGATGCCGGCGGGCCGGCCACGGAACGAGAGAACCCGGCGTCTCCGCCGGGTCCGGTCTCTGTCAGGTCGCGCCCATCCAGGCCCACGTGTCCAGGCTCACTCGCCCTCGTCGTCGGTCTCGACCGGCGGGGCGAGGTTCTCGAGGCCGCGCAGCAGGTCCTCCTCGCTCATGCGGTCGAACTGGACCGCCGCGTCGTCGCTGGAGGATTGCGGCGCCACCGCGGCGGCGGCCGGCGAGCTCGACAGCAGCGGCACGGTCTCGGCCTCGGGCTCGTCCACCTCGACGTACTTCTGCATCGAGTGGATCAGCTGCTCCTTGAGGTCGTCGGCCGTGATGGTCTCGTCGCCGATCTCGCGCAGGGCCACGACCGGGTTCTTGTCGCGGTCGCGGTCGATGGTCAGCGGGGCGCCGGCGGCCAGGAGGCGGGCCCGGTGGCTCGCCAGCAGCACCAGCTCGAAGCGGTTCTCGACCTTCTCGATGCAGTCTTCGACGGTGACGCGCGCCATGCGGGGCGGCTCCTTGGGCTTGAGCGACGGGTGATGTCGGGTATGGCGCCACTCTACACCGGATGCCGTTGTGCAACAAGCACAGCGGGTTGCGCGGGGCGCGCGTCCGGCGCGAACCCGGCGCGCGTCCGGCGGGCGTGCCGGTCCGGTCGGGCCGGACGCCGAGGGGCCGAACGCCGAGGAGCCGGAGGACCGCGTCGCTGCGGCATCATGGTGCGGCGCATTGTTGACACCCAGCGCCGCGGGTGCGAGTGCGCGCGCCATTCCAGAGTTTCGGCCGACACGGGCGGCGCTCGCGCGCCGCGCGGCGCCGGCGACCAGGACGCAACATGCGCGCACTCATCTTTCCGGGCCAGGGCAGCCAGGCGGTCGGCATGGCGCGGGACCTCGCCGAGGCCTTCCCGCAGGCCCGGGCCGTGCTCGACGAGGTCGACGCCGCCCTGGGCGAGAACCTGTCGCGGCTGATGTTCGAGGGGCCGGTCGAGGCGCTGACCCTCACGACCAACGCCCAGCCGGCCCTGATGGCGGCGAGCCTCGCGGTGCTGCGCGTGCTGGAGGCCGAGCGCGGCCTCGACCTCGGGCGCGACGTCGCCTGCGTGGCCGGCCACTCGCTCGGCGAGTACGCCGCGCTCGCGGCCGCGGGCAGCCTCACCGTCGCAGACGCCGCCAGGCTGCTGCGCCTGCGCGGCGAGGCCATGCAGGCGGCCGTCGCACCGGGCGCCGGCGCCATGGCGGCGCTGATCGGCACCGATCTCGAGGCCGCCCGGTCCGTCGCCGAGGCGGCGGCCGACGAGGCCGGCGACGGCGCCGTCTGCGACGTCGCCAACGACAACGGCGGCGGCCAGGTGGTGCTCTCCGGCGACCGCGCGGCCGTGGAGCGCGCCGTCGGCATCGCCACCGGCCGCGGGATCAAGCGCGCCGTGATGCTCAACGTCTCGGCGCCGTTCCACTGCCGCCTGATGGCCCCGGCCGCCGAGGCCATGGCCCGGGCGCTCGCCGCCGTCGCGCTGGCGGCCCCGCGCGTCACCCTCTACGCCAACGTCGCGGCCGCCCCGGTCACCGATCCGGAGGCGATCCGCGCGGCCCTGGTCGAGCAGGTCACCGGCACCGTGCGCTGGCGCGAGAGCGTCGCCGCCATGGCGGCCTCCGGCGTCGACCGGTTCTACGAGCTCGGCGCCGGGAAGGTGCTGACCGGCCTCGTCAAGCGCGTCGCCCCCCAGGCGAGCGCCGCCGCAATCGGCACCCCCGCCGACGTCGCCGCCTTCGCGCTCTGACCCGCGCGCTCTGATCCGACGGAGTCCCGCATGTTCGATCTCACCGGCCGCAAGGCCCTCGTCACCGGCGCGACCGGCGGCCTCGGCCAGGCGATCGCCCGGGCCCTGCACGCGCAGGGCGCCACCGTGGCGCTCTCGGGCACGCGGCCCGCGGCCCTGGAGGCGCTCGCCGCCGAGCTCGGCGAGCGCGCGAGCCCCGTCGCGGCCGACCTCTCCGACAAGGACTCGGTCGAGGGCCTCGTCCCGGCCGCCGAGGCCGCGATCGGCCCGCTGGACATCCTCGTGAACAATGCCGGCATCACCCGCGACAACCTCTTCATGCGGATGAAGGACGAGGAGTGGGAGCAGGTGATCGCCGTCAACCTCACGGCCGCCTTCCGCCTGTCGCGGGCCGCCGTGAAGGGCATGATGCGCCGCCGCTCCGGGCGGATCGTCAACATCGGCTCGGTGGTCGGCAGCACCGGCAATCCCGGCCAGGGCAACTACGCCGCCGCCAAGGCGGGGCTCGTGGGCATGACCAAGGCGCTCGCCGCCGAGGTCGCCTCGCGGGGAATCACCGTCAACTGCATCGCCCCGGGCTTCATCAGCTCGCCCATGACCGACGCCCTCAACGAGAAGCAGCGCGAGGGCATCCTCGCCCGCGTGCCCGCCGGGCGGCTCGGCGAGGGGTCGGAGGTCGCGGCGGCCTGCCTCTACCTCGCCTCCGCGGAGGCGGGCTACGTCACCGGCCACACGCTGCACGTGAATGGCGGGATGGCCATGTACTAAGGCGCGTATACCGGTTCCCGGCCGGCGGGAACGGCGCGCGAATCACCCCCGCCGACACGCAAGTGCCACACCCATGAAGGCTTTCTGAACGGGCCCTCGCCAGGGCTGGAACCCTGTGCTACCACGCCCCGCAGCCGTACAGGGGGTTGACGGTTCAGCGGGTTTTCAGTCCAAGGCCCTCCGGCGGGGGCGTCCCGGCTCACGCGCCGGTTCACCTCAGAAGCACGCGCGATCGGACACCGGCCCGTCACAACAAGCCCGCAGGGGCGCGACGCGGCCACGGCACCACCCCGAGAAGACTGACAGACCAGAAGGACGAGGACGGAAGACCGATGAGCGATATCGCTGAGCGCGTGAAGAAGATCGTCGTCGAGCACCTGGGCGTGGAGCCCGAGAAGGTGGTCGAGAGCGCCAACTTCATCGACGACCTCGGTGCCGACAGCCTCGACACGGTCGAGCTGGTCATGGCCTTCGAGGAGGAATTCAACGTCGAGATCCCGGACGACGCTGCCGAGACCATCCAGACGGTCGGCGACGCCGTGAAGTTCCTGGAGAAGAACTCCGCCGCCTGAGGCGCCGGGGACCGGGTTTGACGCGGCGCGGGTGAGGCGAAACAGCCCCCGCGCCGTTATGCGTTTCAAGGCTCGGAGTCGTGACGGGGCCCGCGGGGACCGATTCTGCCTCCGAGCGAGTTAGGACGATGCGCGACCGCGGCGGTGCCGGCGGGACGGCGCCTCAAGACGGGACAGGGCACATGCGGCGGGTGGTGGTCACGGGTCTGGGGATGGTCACGCCGCTGGGCAGCGGGGTGGAGCACACCTGGAGCCGGCTGATCGCGGGCGACAGCGGCGCCGGCCCGATCCGCGGCTTCGAATCCGCCGACCTGCCCTGCCGGATCGCCGCGCAGGTCCCGTTCGGCGACGGCACCGACGGCACCTTCAACCCCGACCTCGTGATGGAGGTGAAGGAGCAGCGCAAGGTCGACCCGTTCATCGTCTACGCAATGGCGGCGGCCGACGAGGCGCTGAAGGATGCCGGCTGGGCGCCGAAGAGCCACGAGGACCAGTGCGCCACCGGCGTGCTGATCGGCTCCGGCATCGGCGGCATCGGCGGCATCTACGACGCCTCCGTGACCCTGCACGAGAAGGGCCCGCGCCGGATCTCGCCGTTCTTCATCCCGGGCCGGATCATCAACCTCGCCTCCGGCCAGGTCTCGATCGCCCACGGCCTGAAGGGCCCGAACAACGCGGTCGTGACGGCCTGCTCCACGGGTGCCCACGCCATCGGCGACGCGAGCCGCCTGATCGCGCTCGGGGACGCCGACGTGATGGTGGCGGGCGGCGCCGAATCGCCGGTGAACCGCCTCTCGATCGCGGGCTTCTCCGCCTGCCGGGCGCTGACCACGGGCTTCAACGACACGCCCGAGAAGGCCTCCCGCCCCTACGACCGCGACCGCGACGGCTTCCTCATGGGCGAGGGTGCCGGCATCGTGGTGCTGGAGGAGTACGAGCACGCCAAGGCCCGCGGCGCGAAGATCTACGCCGAGGTGGTGGGCTACGGCCTCTCGGGCGACGCCTACCACATCACCTCCCCCTCCCCGGACGGCGACGGCGCCTTCCGCTGCATGACCGCCGCGGTGAAGCGCGCCGGAATCGCGCCGTCCGAGATCGGCTACATCAACGCCCACGGCACCTCGACGCCCATGGGCGACGAGCTGGAGCTGAAGGCCGTGGAGCGCCTCCTGGGCGACGCCGCCGCGAACGCCACCATGTCGTCCACCAAGAGCTCGGTCGGCCACCTGCTGGGCGCCGCCGGCTCGGTCGAGGCGATTTTTTCCATCCTCGTCCTGCGGGACAACGTCATCCCGCCGACGCTCAACCTCGACAATCCCTCCGTCCAGACCAAGATCGACCTCGTGCCGTTCGAGGCGAAGCGGAAGCAGGTCGACGTGGTGCTGTCGAACTCCTTCGGGTTCGGCGGGACGAACGCGTCGCTGGTGATGCGGCGGGTCGCGTAGGCGCGTCGCCGTCCGACCGCGACACCGGCCGCACCTCGTCCCGACGCTCCGACTTCCGTCCGACATGCGGAATGCGGCCTCCGAACGGGCGATCGTGCCCGCCGAGGCTGCTCCCGAAACCCGCGTCGCTGGGTCCGGATCCGTGCGCGCTGCGGGCGAGAGCCCGCGCGCACCGAGATCCTGACCTCCCGCGCGGCATCCGCGACGGCGGGCGTCTTCGAGCGCGCGCGGCGCCCGGGCCCTTCAGGATGCCGTCGTGATCGGGATCCGCGGCGGGCGCGCCGCGCGGCCCCTGACCCCGTGCCCGGCTACCATCCCCGCCGCTCCGCCTCCCCCGGCACCCGCCCCTCAGGCGTGAGCGCGTGCACCACCTCCGGCAGGGCCTGGGCGAGCTGCGACAGCAGCGTCTCGCGGTCCATCCCGGTCTGCTGCTGGAGGGTGTCCACCGTGTCGGGGCCGAGCGCCCGGGCGAGCTGGTCCGGGGCCACCGGGCGGTTGGTGCCGTGGCCGATCCAGGACTCGATCACGTCGCCGAGGCCGCCCTGGCGGAACCGGTCGACCAGCCCGTCGAGGCCGCCGAGATCCCCCTGCCCGTCCGGGGTGGCGCGGCTCGGCGGCGGGGCGTCGCCGGGGCCGTCGAGCATGCCGGAGAGGTCCGAGAAGTCGCCGGGCGGCAGGGACGGGTCCGACGGCCCGCCCGGGCCGCCGTCGCGGCGGCCGCCGTACTGGTCCCAGCCGCCGATGTCGCCGCCCTCTTCCGGAGGACGGCGCCCGCCGGCATCGGCGGGGTGCTGGCCGGGATCGCGCCCGTAGGGTCCGGCGCCGCCGGAGCGGTCGGCCTCGGGGCCGGGCTCGCCCTGGCGCCCGCGGCCGAAGATGTCGCCGAAGCCGCCGCTGGCGCCCTTGGCCAGCAGGAGCATCAGGAGTGCCTTGACCAGGGGCGACATGCCCCCGGACCCCTGCTTCTGCCCGCCGAACACCTGACCGAGCACGCCGCCGATCGCCGATTCGAGCAGTCCCATGCGCGTCTCCCCCCGTAGGCCCGGGCCGGACGGGCCCGGGCGAACAACATTCCGGGGCGGGCGCGGGTTGCCTCGCTCAGCGGGCCGGCGTCGCGAGCGCCGCCTGCGCGGTGCCGCCACCGGTCGTGGCGTCGGCGGGCTCGACCAGCGGCACCGTCGCGGCCGAGAGGATCAGTCCGGCCAGGAACAGGCCGGTGGCGGCGGCGCCGGCGCGGGGGCGCGGCAGGCGAACGGCGCGGCGTCGCGCGGGATGGGGACGGTCGACGGTCCTGGGCATCGCGGCCTCTCCGGGTTCGGGGCGGGCCCTGGGGCCCTTTCTGCCGGAAAAACGCCGTCGGGGGGCGGAGAGGTTCCCGCGCCGTCAGGTCCGGCCGGCGAGGCGGCGTCCCAGCGCCCCGAGCAGGCAGGCCGCGCAGTAGACCGGCAGCATCAGGGCCGCGCCGTCGAGCCACAGGCCGGGCAGGCCCGGCACGAACCCGGCGATCGCCGCCGCGGCCACGAGCCCCGCGACCACGCAGAGCCCCAGCGAGGCGGCGAGGCGGTCCGGCCAGCCGACCAGCGCGCCGACCACGAGGCCGAGCGCGGCCGCCCCGGCGAGCCCGGGCCAGAATCCGGCGAGCAGCAGCGTCACGGCCGTCCGGCCTCCCTGCGGGCGCGATGGTGGCGCGCGGCCGGGCGCGCGGATGGGCGCGGCCCGGCTGGCGGGCGCGCGGCGGAGCGGATCTCCCTCACGGCAGCAGCGCGAAGACGACGGGGCCGGCCGGCCCGTCCGGCCCGGCCGTGACCTGCTCCGGCCGGGCTCCGGCCTGGAGGAGGTACTCCACCACCGCCTGGGCGCGCAGGCGCGGCAGGTCGGCCGGCGGCTCGTCGGGGGCCTCGGCGGGCTTCTTCGCCGCCGCCTTGCCGGGTGCGGCCGGCTCCTTCCTGGCCGCGCCCGCCTTGCTCCGATCCTTCGTCGCGTCCTTGGCCGCGTCCTTGGCCGCGATTTTGGCCGCGTGCATCACGGCTTCCTTGGGCGCCGGGGCCGGCGGCGCGGCTGTGGCCGGCTTGGCGGCGTCGGCGACCCGGGTCGGCTCGGCGGTCGCGCCCTCCCCCGGTGCCGGTCCGGCGGTCGGGGTCGCGGCCGGGGTCGCGGGCGGCTTCGCCGGGTCGGCGGGGCCGGAGACCGCGACGCGCAGCGACGGGCAGGTCTTCGCCAGGGCGGCCAGCGCGTCGAGGGTCGGGTAGAAGGCGGGCGTCAGCACGGCGCCGCCCGCGGGGAAGTGCAGGTCCGCCCCCGCCAGGGCGGCGGTGAAGTCGGCGCGGCAGGTGGCGGGGTCGCGCCGCTCCGCCGCGTCCCGCGCCGTGACGCTGGCCTGCCCGGTCCAGCCGGGGGGCAGCGCCTCGGCGAGCCGGTCGGGGGTGCGCGCGGCGCCCTCCCGGTAGAGGCTCTCGCCGGTGAGCGTCACGGCGCGGTCCGAGACCGCGACGGTCCCGTCCGCGAGGTTCGTCACCAGCGGGGCGGCGGCGGCCAGCGCGTCCCCGAGATCCGGCGGGGCGCCGTCGGCGAGGCGGGTGCGGTCGATGACCGGCTCCCGGAACAGGCGCGGGCGCAGGGCGGCCAGTACCCGCTCCCGGGTCGCGGCGTCCGGCAGGTGGCCGGTGAGGGTCACGGCGTCGGCGGTCCGGCGGATCGCCACCCGGTAGGGCGAGAGCGGCCGCGCCGTGAGCGCCACCCGCCCGGCCGCCACGCCGGCGGGCCGGCCGTCGCGCATCAGCGCCTCGGCGTCGGGGAGCGCCTGCCCGTCGATGGCGTCGCCGGTCACCGAGACCGCCCCGTCCCGGAACACGACCTGCCCGGACTGGATCAGCTCGGCGAGCTTGAACGCGAAGGCGATGAGGCTCTTCGGGTCGATCGCCGGGTCGAGCCCTCGGGCGGCCAGGAGCCGGTCCTCCACGGTGCCGCCCGCGGCGGCCTCGGTGGCGGCGCGCAGGGCGGCCTCGCGGTCGGCCGCCGAGGGGGCGAAGCCGTCGAGGACGATGCCCCGGCCCGATTTCTCCACGGCGAACCGGTACGCGGCCACCTTCGGGGGCAGGATCTCGACCCGCCCGACGCTGAACCCCTCCGGCGGGTCCGACAGGGCGGCCCGCAGGGCCTCGTAGGCCGGCACGTCGAGGGCCTCGCCCGACAGGCTGAGCACGGTGTCGCTGAGCGCCGCCCGCCCGCCCTTGGCGAGGCCGGAGAGCCGGGCCGCGAGGAACGCGGCCGCGCCGGCGAAATCCGGCGGCGCGCCCCGGGCGGCCCGGGCGGTGTCGTCGAGGCCGGTGCCGGGATCGAGGGCGCCGGCGATCCGCGCCTCCAGGGCCCGCCGGCCGATCTCCACCGGGCGGCTGCCTTCGAGGGCGATCCGGTTCTGACCCGTGCGGATCGCCGCCCACTGGAAGGGCGCGGCGGTCTCCACGATGCCGAGTTCGGAGACGATGCGGCGCGGGCCGTCGAGGGCCGCGAGGCGGGACAGCACGGTGGCGCGCTCGGCGACGTCCGGCGCCTCGCCGGCGGCCACGAGGTCGCGCCCGACGGCCTCCACGCGCAGCCACGGCTCGCCGGTGGCTGTGGCCGTGCCGGCGGCGATCGCCGCGCCCTGCGCCGCGAGGCCGTCGGCGATCCGCGGGGCGGCGTAGAGGGTCGCGCTCGCCCAGATCAGCGCGAGGGCCGGGAGGCCGGCGAGCCAGCCGGCGCCGCGCAGGCCTTGGGCGAGAGTTTCGGGCAACGGCACGGTCGCAGGTTCGGGCGCGGGTCGGGACGTGGGGGCAGGCGGATCCGGTGCCGAGAGCACACCGTCTTTCCGGCAGCATGAAGGCCGGCGGCCTCCTTTCTCCCACGGGTCAGCGCCGCGCCGCGTCCCCGCGCCGCCGGAACCGGCCGGACGCCCTCCGGTTTCCGAGCCAGACCCCGTCCCCGCTGAGGAGCGTGCCATGCGATCCATCCTCGCCGCCGCCCTGCTGCCGGCGATCGCCGTCCCGGCCGGGGCCCAGAGCCTGTCGGCATCGCTTGAGCCGATCACCCCTGTCGCCAATCCGGGCCAGCTGAGCCTCGGCGGCAGTTCCACCACCGGGCAGTTCCCGACCGTCTCGGCGCAGACCGGCGGCCTCGTGAATGCCGGCCAGCTGAGCTTCGGCGGGGGCGGCGGCGGTGGCGGCGGCCGCATCGGCGCGTCGGGCGGCCTCTCGGCCGGGACGACGCTCGGCGCCACGACCGCCGGTTCGGGCGCGACGGGCCAGCTCGGCGGCCTGGGATCCACCGCGACCGGCGGTGCCGGCGTCACCGGCACGACCCTCGGGACCGGCGGGACGATCGGCGCCACCGGTGCCCGCAGCGGCCTCAGCGGCGCGTCCCGCACGGGCCTGGGCTCGACCGCGGGGAGCCTCCTGACACCGACCCTCGGAACGGGCGGTCTCGGGGGTGGGTCGGGCCTGTCCCCCGGCCTGGGCACCGGACTCTCGGGAGCCGGCCTCGGCGCAGGTGTCGGCGCAGGTGTCGGCGCAGGTGTCGGCGCAGGCGTTGGAGTAGGTGTCGGCACGGGCCTCAACGCTGCCGGAAGCCTCGGCTCCTCGCTCGCGACCGGCTCGTCCGGCGTCGCGTCGGCCGGTCTCGGCAGCGGCGTGGCCGCGTCGGGCATCGGCGCGACAGGCGCCACCCTGTCCCCCGGCGGTCTGTTCGGGCTGTTCGGACTGTTCGGGCTCGGGACCGGAACGGCCGCGAGCGGGGCCACGGCCGCGACGGTTTCCGGGACGGGCGGCGCCGGCACGGGCGGCGCCGGGATCCCCGGGACGCCCGGGCTGCCCGCGGACGATCCCGCCCAGGCGGCCCGCACCCTGCCGACCGGCGGCGGGGCGATCGGCGGTGCCGGCATCGGCGGCGCGGCGGCCGCGCCGGTCCGGACCGGCGACCTCTGCGGCGGGCCCTTCGCCGAAGCCTGCCTCGGCCAGGGGTTCTGAGCGGCCTCAGGGGCCGGAACCGCGCCGAACCGCTGCCGTTCCTTCTGTGCCGGCACCTCGGCCGGGACAGGAGACAGAGATGAACGTCATGCTGGGCCGCGTCTCGCTCGCGGCCGCTCTCGTGATCGGCGTCTCGGGCGCTGCCCTGGCGCGCGATGCCGGGCCGAAGGCTCACGGCGCCAAGGGCACGGCCGGCCTGCACGGGATCGGCTTCAACGAGCCGAAATTCCGCTCGGACCTGCGCACCGGCAAGGAGCAGCCCTACACGTGGCCGGTGAGCGACCGCTATCGCCCAGTCTCGCAGCCCTTCTACGGTCGGGCCTACTGAGCCGCCCGGCGCACGCTCCGCCGAATGGATGAGTGGCGGCGCCCCGCTCCGCCGCGCACAACCGGGGCCGGCCCCGTTCCGTCATCGGAGCGGGCGCCAATCCGGCGATGGCCCAGAGGCACGGGGTCCGTGGCGTGCCGGCTCCCGAGGCAGGAGAGTGTGATGCATCCGCTGAACCGGCGCGTCGTCGCGGTCCCGGCCGTCGCGCTTCTGGTCGTCGCGCCCCTGCCGGGGCGCGCGGGCGAGTTCGCGCAGGTCCCGCCGGTGCCGGGCATGGCCCTGACCCTGCCCGATCCCGGCATGGCCAACGGGGCGCCCGCGCCCGCTCCGACGGCGGCACCGGCCCCCGCCGCGGCCGCGGAGCCGCCCGCTCCGGTCAGGGCGGCCTCCGTTCCGGCGGTCGAGCGCCGGTTCCGGGGCCTGGGCAGCGGGCTCTCGTCGATCGACGGGCAGCTCCCGAACCAGCGCACCGGCCAGCGTCACCAGCACGTGGTCCGCGACATCTGCATCGGCTGCTGATCCGATCCGCCTCCGGCGCGGCGCCGGCTAGTGCGGCGCCCGCGCTCGGGAATTCGCCTGGATCCAGCGCGGCGAGAGGATGTCGCCGGCCTCGGTGATGATCCAGGGTTGGGCCTCGCCGGATTCCATCGCCGCGATCGCGACGGCGAGGGCCTCGCGCAGGGTCGCGAACGGCCGCCCCTCCGCGGCGCGGGCCGGTCTGCCCTTGGGCCAGATGGTCAGTTCGGCTCGTCTGTCGAGGTCGGAGGGCGTCATCGGCGCTCTCGAGGTGCTTCGCAGGGTGCTTCGGCGGGATGTGGGCGTTCTACCGTGCCCGTGTGACGCGGATCTGGCGCCGCGGTTTCCGATTCGTGCCACGGGCCGCGACGCCAGCAACGCGCGCGCTCGCCCGGCGGTTTCGATCGGTTCGGGGGCGCGCGCGAAAAACAAATCACCCGCTCCTCAAGTTTGATTTGAGAACGTGCCGGTGGAAGTTTAGTTCATTTGCATCGAATGCATGGCGCGCGGGATCGGTGCCTGAATTCACGGCTGAGAATTCCCGGGGAACACTGCAGTACCGTGCCGTCCTGGCGATATGGTGCAATGCGAAAAACGCATGCCGCGACGCACAAATCCGTGGTCTCATGCGCTGGTCGATCGCATCCCGCGGTCGACACCGCGATCGAACCGGAGACGCACCATGCGCACGATCCTCATCCTCGCGTCGGCCGCGCTCACCTCGGCGGCCTTCACGGGCCTCGCCGCCGCCGACGACCGCCTGCACCTGACGCCGCCGCTCTATCGCGATCAGGCCCGGCCCGCCCAGCAGATCCGCACGATCCACGATCTGACCACCACGCCCCAGCCCGTCGCCGCGCCGGCGACCGTCAATCGGACGGTCTCGTCCCTCGGCCGGCCGATCGTCCAGGCCGCCGTCGAGGCGAGCCGCTGAGCCGGCTGCCGGAGACGGAGCGCCCCGGGCGGCTCCGTCTCCGGCCGACGCTCAGACGATGTGCAATTCCTGCGCGGCCACCGACGGTTCCACGCCGCGACGGATCAGGCGCCGCGTCCGCGCCCGCTGATCGCGCGCGGTGCTGAGGGCAGTCCCCGCCGCGCGGTACCCCTCGAACCACAGATCCGCCCACGCATACTGCGCCGCCATCGCGAGCAGGACGGCGTTCTCGGCCTGTCTCAGGCCCAGCCGCAGGCTCTCATCCGCCAGGCGACCAACCTCCCCGTACATCATCTCCAACTCCGCGTCCGAACACGGCCGGCAGCGCCGCGAAGGGCCGCCGGCCACCCGCCCAGAGGCCGCTCGGCTCTCCCGCTCAGTGCGACGCCGCCCCGGCAGCGTCGCGAGCGGCGGCCGCCGCTTCCCGGGCCGCATCCTGCCCTCGCACCACTTTCGTGCGGACCGTGTCGGGGGCGCGGCGCGCCGCTCCGACGACGCTTCCGAAGGCCGTCCGGGCCTGTGCGAGACCGGTCCCGGCGACGTCGCGGATCTGGGTCGGGACCTCGTGGCCCGACGACTGTGCCATGCACTGTGCCATGCGTGGTCTCCTGTCGGCCGCCATCCGGGTGCGGCCGGCCCGTTTGTGCATCGCACATGGACCGGCGTCCAGGGATCGCCCGCGCGTCGGCGCGACCGGTCAGATCTCCGTCTCGCGCCGGACGATCGCCTCTTCCCCGCTGCCCTTCTGCGCGAGGCCGACCTCGGGATCCTCGGTCGGGATCGTGGCCGGCGCCGCCTTGACGCGCTCCGCCGGAGGCTCGTCCGCCTCGCGCGCGTCCGGGCCGCGGCTCGTCGGGTCTGCGGTCTCGCGCGTCATGCGGTCTCTCCCTGCCTGCAGCCAACGCGACGGGGCGTGTGCGGGTCCCGGGGCTCCGTCACGATGGCGGGAGGCGCGACGCGGATCGCGGCTCTATATGGGAGGTGCGAGCAGGGAGAGTGGTGTGTTCACCGTCAAGGGGATTGATCCGTCCGGGCGCGTCATGACGTTCGCCTGCGGGACGGACGAGCAGGCGATGGAGAAGACCTGGGAGCTGGCCCGGCGCGGCTTCCGCGAGATCACGGTCGCCGATCCGAAGGGCAAGGAACTCTCCGCGGCCGCCTTCGAGCGCTCGCTCAACATCGACTGGGAGTGACGCGCGTCGGCAGCCCCGCCGCCCCCGACCCTGCCGACGACACTCTGGCCGCGCCGAGCGCCGGTCGACCCGAGGCAGGCGCCTGTCAGGTCGCCTCGAGTTCGCGCCAGAGGTTCGCGCGGCCCGACCGCGCCGTCTCGGGGATGTCGGTCGTGGCGCCGATCTCCTCCGCCTTGCGCCAGATGGCGCGGCAGACGAGGATCTCGCTGCTCGCATCGATGCTGAGGATGAAGCTGTCCGGAACGATCTCGGCATCCGGGAGCGCGACCCGCACGCCGCCGGCCGACCGGTCGTAGACGATGCACGGCAAGCTTCGATGCTCGTCGACCGAGATGCTGCCGGTCTCGTTGAGAAGCGTGCGTGGAGCGCTGCGTCGTTCGAACATCACCGCCTCGAGAACCTCTGCCCGACAGGATCGGTCACCCGGGTTCAAGGGCGGTTTGCGAAATGCCTCGAATTGTCGGGAAGCTGCCGTCCCTGTGAATTCTGCGCTCTTCATGCGCGCTCGGCCGGAGGCCGGATGCGCGGAGCACCGCCGCCCGCCGAGCGACCGGGGCGACGGAGCCGCAGGGACGGAGACGGCCTCGGTCGGACCGCTCGGCGCGTGTGACCGGCCTCAGGATCGACCTACTCGGTCACGACCTCGACGAGGGTGGTGAGAAAACCCAGCGCGACGGCCCCGATGCCGCCCATGAAGGCCGCATCCCACCCGGCGAACTCCCTCGACTGGGGCGCGCGCAGGAAGGCGAACAGCGTCACGGCGGCCCCGCAGACGACGAGAGCGAGGGCCAGCAGGATCGATCGAGACATGGCGTTTCCCTATGCGCCGGTCTCGCGGCCCTTGAGGGCTCTTGTAAACGGACGAGTGCGACCGGCTTGATCTGTTCAGTCTCGTCCGTCGTCGAAACATGACAGACGAGAGCGCGGTGAACAAGGTGTTCATCTGTTCTGCACTGCGGAACAGCGGCCGGAATGGCGCTCTCATCTGATCCGCACAGGACTGAAGTCGCGCGCGGCCAGGGCTGCCCTTCACGAGGGGCATCGACCGGCCGGCCGCGGGGAGTGCCCCGCCGGGACGGGATCCGGCGCGGTCAGTCGATGAAGACGCGGACGCCGTCCGTGTTGAGCAGGTCGCGCTGGTCGGCGCACCATTGCTCCGGTCCGACCGCGGCGATCTCGTCCGCGACCCGCCGGCCCTCCTCGGCGATGGCGTTCCGGGCACGCTGGTGGCCGAGGCCGGCGTCGAGGGCTCGGCGGACCGTGCGGGACAGGCCCTCGGACACCGTGTCGTCGATGGTGTAGAGCTTGCGGCAGTGCAGGACGATGCCGGCCTGCGCGCCGACGATCCGCACGAGACCCCGGATCGTCTCCGCGCGCTTGG
Source organism: Methylobacterium sp. 190mf (assembly GCF_900107945.1). Taxonomy (NCBI): domain Bacteria; kingdom Pseudomonadati; phylum Pseudomonadota; class Alphaproteobacteria; order Hyphomicrobiales; family Methylobacteriaceae; genus Methylobacterium; species Methylobacterium sp. 190mf. The sequence continues at coordinate 112,947 of NZ_FNVI01000020.1, forward strand.
TGTCGTCTGCCTCCTCGGCAGCCCGGGCGGTGCCCGGCACGACCGCCGTTCCCAGGAGGGCGGCGAACAGCAGGGCGCGAGTCATCCGGGGCATTCCTTCTGGCCGATGCCGGAGCCGTCTCCGGAACGCCGCACCGGGCGGGCCGCGCCCGCCCCGTCAGATCCGGCCGGTCACTTCCGGGCGGCCATCAGGTCGTGAGTCAGGACGGTCAGCTTGCCGATCAGGTTGCTGATATCGGAGCCCTTGCACGACCATTGCGTGCCGACCGCCTCGCCATCGGCCGAGACGGAGACGACCGCCACCGAGCGCAGGCGACCCTCGCGGGCCAGGGCCAGCTGATCCTGCAGCACGGCGATGATCGACGCGGTGTCCTCGTCCACGACCGCGGGCGCGATATGCGCCGGGAACGGCACGACCGAACTCGTCATCGTCTGCTCTCGCTTCATCTCGCCGATCCCTTCGGTAGCATCCTCGGGCCCCGGCGTGCGCATCAGCTTTGTGCAGAGTGTGGCAGCTTGTCCGTGTCCCGCGATGTCCTGGACGTGTGTGGCGACGATGCAACGGTCTCGGCGCGGCTCCGGACCGCGCGGCGGCACGAGGCGCCGGGCTCCGCGGCGCTTCGTTACGAGGGGGCCCCGCCGAGCGGGGCGCCCCCGGAGGTCGTCATCCTCAGGCGGCCTTGCGGCCCTTGCGCTCGCGCTCGGCCATGGCGCCGGGCTGGCCCAGGCCGATCGCCTTGGCGAGGGCGGAGCGCTGCTCGGCGTAGCTCGGCGCGACCATCGGATAGTCCGCCGGCAGGCCGTAGCGGTCGCGGTAGCTGCGCGGATCCAGGCCGTGGCTGGTCAGGTGGCGCTTCAGCGTCTTGTAGGTCTTGCCGTCGATGAAGCTGACGATCCCGTCGTGCCGGACCGACTTGCGGATCTGGGCCGCGCTCGGCTTCTCGACCTCGGCCTGCGGAACCGCCCCGATCTCCGCCGTCAGAGTCCCGGTGACGAGCCCGCTGATCGCGCCATGCACGCGCGCGATCAGGGCCGGAAGCTCCGCGGCCGGCACCGGATTGTTCGACACGTAGGCGGCGACGATATCGCCCGCCAGCTCGATGAAGTTGGAGTTGGGCCCTGTGGTTTCTTCTGACACTGTAAGATTCCTGGTGTGCCCCTCGCCCGGGATCTGCTACTTTTGAGCACTGAATGCAAGTTACAAAACCGTTGGCGGGCCGCTTCCGGTGCATGATCGGGGTGCTCGCCGCGGAGATCGGCCGACCATTTCTGGCGATTTTCGGCGGAGTATTTCCGGGCGCCGTCCGAGTCGGCCTATCGACTGCGGTAGAGTTTCCGCTCTGCAGAACGACCAGAACGTGCATCTGGCGGACTTGAAGTCGGCCCGGGCCGGCCGATGGGTGTTTCCGCCGTCATCCGCGGTGACGCGGCGCCCCGGTCGTGGCATGGCGCGGCCATGCTGATGCTCGCCCTCCTCATCGCCCTGCTGGCCGTCGTGGTCGCCATGTTCGTGCTGCGGCGGTGGACCGGGCGGCTGGCCTCGCTCGCGACGCTCCTGGCCGGAGCGATCATGGTCCTGTGGCTCGCCGAGGTCGGCCTGCTTCCCGGAACGCAGGGCCCGTTGACGGCGTACCGCCCCCTCGTGCCCGGGCTCGACCGGTAACGGTTCGGTAAGCGTACCGGCGGAGCATGGGGTATGCCCACGCTCTCCGCCCCGCGCCTGCTCACGTTCCTGGTGTCGGCCGTGCTGATCGGCCTCGCCGTCGCCAGCCTCTACACGCGCATCCCGATGGTCGGAAAAACCGTCGTGGCGCACCGGCAATGGTTCTTCATCGGCGCCTACGCCCTGCTCGCCCTCGGGGTGACCACCCGCAGCCTGTAGTGGACCGCGCCGCGGTCCGTTCGCCACCGCGCGCCGCGCCGAGGAGGCCGGAATGGCCCTGAAGACCACCTACCTCGTGCAGCCGTTCGAGCTGCACCGGAATCGCCTGCGGCCGGCCCGTCAGGAGCCCGCGCAGAGCGAGTTCGGCGCCCTCAAGAAGGCGGAGGCGCTGGCCGCCCGCATGCCGGGCGCGGCGGCGCTCAGGGTCGTGGCCGACGACGAGACCGGGGAGCTCGAGGGCGTCACGATCCTCGGCCAGTTCGGGACCGTCCCGGACGATTTCGCCGAGAGCCTGCTGGGGGGCTGAGGCGGCCCGCGGGTCCCGGCTTACATCCGGCTGCGTCTGGGGGTGCGACACGGGCGACCTCCGATTGCGGCCCTCCGGAAACTACGTAGAAACAGCGGAGACAGATCCTTGCGAGCTCCGGCGCTCGCCGAGCTCGCATCCGTGCCCCGCTATTTCATCGACCTCCACGACGGCGCCAACTTGGTTCGCGACCGCGACGGCTTCGATCTTCCGGATCTCGCCGCGGCGCGGGCGCAGGCGGTGCGCATCCTGACGCGGCTCGCGCAGGGCTTGACCGATCCGATGGAGCGGCAGGATTACGTGCTCGCCGTGCGCGACGAGCAGGGCGCGGTCCGCCTGCGCCTGCGGCTCTCCTACGATGTCGAGGGCGGCTGACGGCCCGGCCGCGCGCGGGTCGGGAAAGCGGGAGATCGCATGCGACGCTCAACAGGTCTGACCGGCCCGCTCGTGGCGGCGCTCCTGCTGCTCGTCGCCGCCGGGCCGGCAGGGGCGCAGACCGCGCCGCCCCCGCCCACGGGATCCGCCGCGGCGACGGCCGACAACGCCGTGCTGCTGACGGTCTTCCTGCGCCACGACCAGTCCCGCCCGCTGGCGGAGCTGAACGCGCAACTCGCCAAGCAGGGCTTCTACAAGGCCTTCCCGCCGCCGGGCATCGAGGTCGTCTCGTGGAACGTCGTCATGGGGATCGGGCAGATCATCGTCCTGCGGCTGCCCGCCTCCCGCCTGCGCGAGGTCAACCGCGTCCTGGAGGACACCGCCTGGGGCGCGTACCGGACCGAGTTCTTCCCGACCTACGATTACAGGGCCGTGGGCCTCGCGGAGCACGAGAAGGTGCGCTGAGACCGTCCCGGCCGCCTCAGGCCGGAACCGCGCCGCCCGGACCGACCGGCCCGAGATCCAGCGCGTCGTCCCACAGGTAGGGGTGGCCGAGGCGCTTGGCCGCGTACATCGCCGCGTCCGCCCGCTCCACCAGGGCCTCAGGCCGGGTGGCGTGCAGGGGCGCGCAGGCCACGCCGATCGCCGCGCCGATGCGGATCGGCGATCCGGTCCCGAGATCGTACGGCTCGGCGAGGCGCGCCTGGAGGCGCAGGGCGAAGCCGAGGGCCGGCGCCGGCGCCGCGTCGCCGAGCAGGATGGTGAACTCGTCGCCCCCGAGCCGCGCGGCGCAATCCCCCGCGCCGAGCGCCGCCCGCAGGCGCTCGGCCAGGTGTCGCAGGAGCGCGTCGCCCACCGCGTGCCCGTGGCGGTCGTTCACCGGCTTGAAGCCGTCGAGGTCGAGGCACAGCAGCGCGCAGGGCGCGCCGTCGAGGTCGGCCAGGGTCCGGTCGAGCCGGGCCGCGAACAGGTGGCGGTTCGGCAGGCCGGTCAGCGGGTCGTGGTGGGCCATGTAGCGCAGGAGCGACTCCGCCCGGCGGCGCTCGGTCACGTCCTCCCACAGGGCGGTCCAGCCGCCGCCGGCCTGCGGGTGCAGCGTGATCGCGACCTGGCGCCCGTCCGCGAGCGTCTGGACCACGGCGTCGGTCGCGCCCCGGGCGAGGAGCCGCCGCCGCGCCGCCCAGAGGCCGCAGGGATCCCGGTCGGCCGGGACCGCCCCCGCGGCGCTCGCCGCGCCCACCGCCCGGGCATGCATGCCGGGCCGGATCCGGTTCGCGGGCGGCCCGAACAGGCGCCGGAACCCGTCGCTCACGAACAGCAGCCGGTCGGCGGAATCGAACAGGCACAGGCCGTGCGGCAGCGAGTCCAGCGCCTGGACGATGCCGGGTCCGAGCTTGCGCCCGCGGCCGAGCCCGTCCTGGCGCCGGGCGCAGGCCGCCTGCCGGTGGCGCCGCGCCAGCCTCGTCGCCGCCCTGCCCGCCTCCGCCGCCATGGCCGGTCCCCCGAAACGCCCGACAGCGTCGTCGGGCGATCGCCGGAACGTGCCGGCTCGGAAATTAGTCTCCGGTCTTCATAGAATGGGATTCCTTTCGCCAACCTTGACGAAAGTCGTGCGCGTTGAGCGATCTTCGCGGAGATTGACCATCCTCAAGTTGAGGTGGTGATCGCGGCGCGCGAACTCTGTCGGTCGACGGGTCCGCGCGGTCGGGCCGCGCCGACGTCCCGGGGGGCGCCGCGCGGCCCCCGGGACGACGTCTATCGGCGGCGCGTCAGGGCGCGTCGTGCGGGCCGTGATGGCCGTCGAGCACCGTGTCGCTGGTCGGGACCGTCGCGGCGACGGCCTCGGCGCGGCGGATGTCGGGCGCGGTCGCCTCCTCCACGAAGGCCGCCACGGCCTCGCTCAGCGGCAGCGTGCGGGTCTGCTGGCTGCCGAGCCGTCGGATCGAGACCGTGCGCTCCTCCGCCTCGCGGCGACCGAGCGCCAGCAGCACCGGCACCTTGGCGAGCGAGTGCTCGCGGACCTTGTAGTTGATCTTCTCGTTGCGCAGATCCGCCTCGACCCGCAGGCCGGCGCGCTCCAGGGTGCGGATGACGTCCCGGGCGTAGGGATCGGCCTCGCCGGTGATCGTCGCCACCACCACCTGGACCGGCGCCAGCCACAGCGGGAAGTGCCCGGCGAAGTGCTCGATCAGGATGCCGGTGAAGCGCTCCATCGAGCCGCAGATCGCCCGGTGGACCATCACGGGCGGCTTCCGGGCGCCGTCGGCGTCGATGTAGAAGGCGCCGAACCGCTCGGGCAGGTTGAAGTCCACCTGCGTGGTCCCGCACTGCCAGTCGCGGCCGATGGCGTCGCGCAGCACGTACTCGAATTTGGGCCCGTAGAACGCGCCCTCCCCCGGGTTGACCGCGGTCCGGATCCGGCCGGCCGACTGCTCCTCGATCTGCGCCAGCACGCGGGTCATCACGTCCTCGGCGTGGTCCCAGAGGGCGTCGGAGCCGACGCGCTTCTCGGGCCGGGTCGAGAGCTTCACGACGATCTGGTCGAAGCCGAAATCCGCGTAGGTCGAGAGGATCAGGTCGTTGATCTTCAGGCACTCGTCGGCGAGCTGGTCCTCGGTGCAGAAGACGTGGGCGTCGTCCTGCGTGAAGCCGCGCACGCGCATCAGCCCGTGCATGGCGCCGGACGGCTCGTAGCGGTGGACGATCCCGAACTCGGCCATGCGCAGGGGCAGGTCGCGGTAGGATTTCAAGCCGTGCTTGAAGATCTGCACGTGGCCCGGGCAGTTCATCGGCTTGAGGGCGAACCAGCGCTTGTCCTCGGCCTCCTCGCCCGCGGACTGCGCGGCGAACATGTTCTCCCGGTACCAGCCCCAGTGGCCGGAGGTCTCCCACAGGGCCTTGTCGAGGATCTGCGGGGCGTTCACCTCGGCGTAGTCGCCACGCAGGCGCCGGCGCATGTAGGCGATCAGCTCCTGGAAGATCGTCCAGCCCTTGGCGTGCCAGAAGACGACGCCCGGCCCCTCCTCCTGGAAGTGGAACAGGTCCATCTCGCGGCCGAGCCGTCGGTGGTCGCGGCGCTCGGCCTCCTCCAGCCGGTGCAGGTAATCGTCGAGATCGGCCTGGTTCGCCCAGGCCGTTCCGTAGATGCGGGTCAGCATCGGGTTGTTCGAGTCGCCGCGCCAGTAGGCCCCCGCGACCTTCATCAGCTTGAAGGCGGTGCCGACCTTGGCCGTCGAGGTCATGTGCGGGCCGCGGCAGAGGTCGAACCAGTCGCCCTGGCGGTAGATCTTCAGGTCCTCGCCCGGCGGGATCGCGTCGACCAGCTCGACCTTGAAGCCCTCGCCCTTGCCGGCGAACAGCGCCCGCACGTCCTCGCGCGTCCAGACTTCCTTCGTGAAGGGCGCGTCGCGCGCGATGATCTCGCGCATCTTCGCCTCGATCTTCGGAAAGTCCTCGGGCGTGAACGGGGTCTCGCGATGGAAGTCGTAGTAGAAGCCGTTCTCGATCACCGGGCCGATCGTGACCTGCGTCTCCGGCCAGAGCGCCTGCACGGCCTCGGCGAGTACGTGCGCGCAGTCGTGCCGGATCAGCTCCAGGCTGCGCGGGTCGGTGCGGTCCAGGAACTCGATGCGGGCATCGCGGTCGATCGGGTCGTCGAGGTCGGCGACCGTGCCGTCGAGCGCCATGGCGACGGTGCGCTTGGCCAGCGACTTGGCGATGCCCTCGACCACGGCCCGGCCGGTCGTGCCGGCGGCGATCTCCCGCGTGTTGCCGTCGGGGAAGGTGAGAATCGGCATGGTACGAGCGTCTCCGGGCTCAGTCCTGCATACGGGGCAGGTAAGCGGTTTCGAGGGAGCGGCCGTGTAGACCGATTTCTCGGGCGAGGGAACAACGGTGCGGCGCAACTTCACGCATCCCTGCCCTTCGTCCGCCGTTCGGGTGCGCGCGATCGTCCCCGCGCGCGCGTGGCGCCGGGGGCATGGCCCGGGAGGCGAGCACGAGGGACGCGGGACGCCGCGGGAACCCAGGTGTCGGCCAAGTACGCGCGGGATCCGATCCCCGCGGCGCCCCGCGGCATCGGCCGGGCATGGTCCCCGGCCGGTGCCGTCTGTCTCGTCGCGGCGTCTCCGACGTCCCGGTCCTGCGACTCCCCGTTAGCGGTCTCTGTCGAGGTGCGTGCACGCCGTACTCGCACGCCGTGCCCGCACCTCCGGAACCCGCATCGGCGCCGTGGCCTTCCAGCCGTCCCCCGCCTCGTAGTGGGCGGGTCCGCAGGTCGCTCAGGGTCGGCCCAGAGGCGGGTCGGCGCGGG